>JAUPLT010000359.1 GCA_030836785.1 Actinomycetota bacterium | reverse complement strand
CCACCTGGGTATCGGGCATCTCGTCGCGCTCCTCAGTGGTGTTCTTCCGCGACTCGCGCGGATCGCCCTGGTGTTCGCTGCTGGGAATGCAGAGGCCTGCCTCCGCGTGTACTGTCACCGAAAGGCAGTTGTAGCTGCTCTAACGACGCAATACACGGCTCCCAGCAGGAACCGTGTAGTGGAAAAGTGTATCACCGCGGCCTGCGCCGGCACCTCCAGTTCGGGCCCGGCTGGTTTGCTGGAGAATCCGGGCTTCAGTAAATCCGGGCGTCAGTTACGTGAGAGGTAGCCGGGAACTTCTGTCCCGCACCCGTAGACATCACCGACATACGGTGTCCGGAACGACGGCACGGTCGTCGTCACCTGAATGGTCTTGGCCTGCGCCGGACCCACCACGATCTCGCGGCGGCCGGTCTCCGCCCCATCCTGCGAACGGGCCCGCACGATGCACACCACAGTCTGTTCCGGGTTCTTCCTGGTCACGCTGATGGTGATGGACACCGTGCGGTCATCGAGCACTTCGAAAGCGGCGGGTTCGCCTTCGACGTCGGTGCCCTCGTAGCGTTGGTAGGCCACCGCCGCGGCCCCGATTCCGGCCAGCACCACCAGTGCGGCCAAGGCGGTCACGATGCGGCGGCGAGTGATGGCGGACATCGACGGTCGGCCGTAGCGTGAGGCAGGCTTGTCCAACGGTTCCTCCGGCAGTCATCCCGGTTGGCGGGTCCAGGCCGGGCCGGCCTGGATTTCAACTACCCCCGCCGGGAGTGGGACTATCAGGTCAGGAACTATAGGCCCGGCAGATGAACACCCTGGGGACGATGTGACCGAACTGCGCCTGATGGCGGTGCACGCCCACCCGGACGACGAGTCCAGTAAGGGCGCGGCCACCCTTGCCCGCTACGCCGACGAGGGGCACCGGGTCATGGTCGTCACCCTCACCGGCGGTGAGCGGGGCGACATCCTCAACCCGGCGATGGATACCCCGGATGTGCACGGGCGGATCGCCGATATCCGCCGCGACGAAATGGCCCGGGCCGCCGAGATCCTCGGTGTCGAACACCGGTGGCTGGGTTTCGTTGACTCCGGACTGCCCGAGGGTGACCCGATGCCGCCGCTGCCGGAGGGTTGTTTTGCGCTGGTTCCGCTGGCGGAGCCGGTCTCCAGGCTGGTCGCCCTGATCCGGGAGTTCCGGCCGCACGTGCTGACCACCTACGACGAGAACGGCGGCTACCCGCACCCCGATCACATTCGCTGCCATCAGGTTTCGGTCGCGGCCTTCGAGGAGGCGGCCGACCCGCACGCCCACCCCGAAGCCGGTCCGGCGTGGGTGGTGAGCAAGCTGTACTACAACCACGGATTCCTGCGGAAGCGCATGCAGATGCTGCAGGACGAGTTCGCCCGCAACGGTCAGGAGGGCCCGTTCGCCCAGTGGCTGGCCAACTGGGACCCCGACCGCGACCCGCATGTGAACCGGGTGACCACGCGCGTGCATTGCGCCCCTTATTTCGACCGGCGCGACGAGGCCCTGCGGGCACACGCGACCCAGATCGACCCCGACGGCTTCTTCTTCGCCACCCCGATGGAATGGCAGCAGCGACTCTGGCCGACCGAGGAGTTCGAACTCGCCCGGTCCCGGGTGCCTGCCACACTGCCTGAGGACGATCTGTTCGCCGGAATTGAGGTATTCGAGTGACTTACCTGATGGTGGGAATCCTGCTCGCGGAGGAGCCCAACCGGGGTCCGGACTACGGCAAGGCCAGCCCGGTGGGCCTGCTGGTCCTGCTCCTGCTGCTGGTCGGCGTGTTCTTCCTATGGCGGTCGATGGGCCGGCAGATCAAGAAGGTGCCGGCTTCCTTCGACCCGCCGGGGGTTGAGGCGGCGGAGAGCCCTGAGGCCGCGTCCCCACCCGGCGGACCGGCGGCCACAGACGCGGACCCGGCGGCCGTTGAATCGGAATCGTCGGCAACGCCGGAGGCCGGTCCTGGTCCCGACAGCGAGGCCGCGCCGCGTGCCGGCGGCTAACACCCTCGGCGAGGCGACCAGCCCCTACCTGCGCCAGCACGCCGACAACCCGGTGCACTGGCAGCAGTGGGGGGCCGAAGCCCTTGACGAGGCCCGACGCCGCGATGTGCCGATTCTGTTGTCGATCGGCTACGCCGCCTGCCACTGGTGCCATGTGATGGCACACGAATCCTTCGAGGACGCCGTCGTGGCCGCGGCGATGAGCGAGTTCGTCTGCATCAAGGTCGACCGCGAGGAAAGGCCCGACCTCGACGCGATCTACATGAACGCCACGGTGGCCATGACCGGGCAGGGCGGCTGGCCGATGACCTGCTTCCTGACCCCGGACGGCCGGCCGTTCTTCTGCGGCACCTACTACCCGAAGCCGCAGTTCCTCCAGTTGCTGGCGGCGGTCGGGGACACCTGGCGGACCCGACGCGGTGAGGTCGAGCAGGCCTCCGAACAGGTCGCCGGTCAGCTGCGCCGGATGACGGCCGGGGTTCCCGGCGGAGGGCCGGAGCTCACCGCGTCGCTGTGCGACCGGGGGGTGGACGCCGTGCTGCGCGACGAGGACACCGTCCGCGGAGGGTTCGGCCCGGCCCCGAAGTTCCCGCCTTCGGCGCTGTTGGAGGCGCTGCTGCGGGCGCACGAACGGACCGCCTCCCCGGTGCCGCTGGCGGCGGTGCGCCGGACCTGCGAGGCGATGGCCCGCGGTGGGATCTACGACCAATTGGCCGGTGGTTTCGCCCGCTACAGCGTGGATCCCGACTGGGTGGTGCCGCACTTCGAGAAGATGCTCTACGACAACGCGTTGCTGCTGCGGGTCTATGCGCACTGGTTCCGGCGGACAGCCGACCCACTGGCCCGGCGGGTGACCGCGCAGACCGCGGCGTTCCTGATCGGCGACCTGGGTGTCGACGGCATGTTCGCCTCATCGCTGGACGCCGACGCGGCGGGCTCCGAGGGCTCGACCTACGTGTGGACCCCCGCGGAACTGCGCTCGGTGCTCGGCGATGACGACGGGTCCTGGGCGGCAACGGTTCTCGGTGTCACCGCCGCCGGGACTTTCGAGCACGGCGCGTCCGTGCTGCAGTTGCCCGCCGAACACGACCCTCATGACGGTGAGACGGAGCGGTTCGAGCGGGTGCGCGCCGGCCTGCTCGCGGTCCGGCGTACCCGCCCGCAGCCACCGCGTGATGACAAGGTCGTCACCGCCTGGAACGGACTTACCATCACCGCCCTCGCGGAAGCCAGTGTGGCCCTGGATGATTCCGCGTTGCTGGCCGCTGCCGAACGGTGCGCCACCGCGATCCTCGGACTGCATCTCGTCGACGGACGGTTGCGCCGGACCAGCCTGGGTGGGCAGGTGGGGGACAGCGCGGCGATTCTGGAGGACCACGCCGCGCTGGCGACCGGCCTGCTCGCCCTCCACCAACTGACCGGTGCGCAGGCCTGGCTGGATGCCGCCACCGAGTTGATCGACCTCGCCCTGCGGCACTTCGCCGACCCGGACCGCCCCGGACGGTGGTTCGACGCCGCCGACGACGCCGAGAAGCTGATGGTCCGGCCGGCCGACCCGGTCGACGGCGCCACCCCGGCGGGTGCCTCGCTGATCGCCGAGGCACTGCTGACCGCCGCCCACCTCGTCGGTCCCGAGCGCAGCAGCCGCTACGTAGAGGCTGCCGCAGAGACCCTGCTGGCGCATTCGGTGTTGATCGCCAAGGCGCCGCGGTCCTGCGGGCATTGGCTGGCGGTGGCCGAGGCAGCCGTCCGCGGTCCGCTGCAAATCGCGGTATCGGCCGATGACCCGGGTTCTGCGCTGCTGGCGGCGGCCCGCCGGTTCGCCCCGGGCGGGACCGTGGTGGTGGGCGGGCCCGCCGACTCGATGCCACTACTGGCGGGACGTGGCCCGGTGGGCGGAGCGGACGCGGCCTACATCTGCCGTGGCCGGGTGTGCGACCTTCCGGTCACCGGTGTCGAACAACTCGCGGCCGCACTCGGAGTGCCCAGGTAGCGTGGCTGTCATGGTCAGTGCCGAGGAGATCACTCGCGTCGTCAACCGCTATCTCGACCTGGTGGCCAACGGAACCGCCGATGAGATCGCCGAACTGTACGCCGACGACGCCACGGTCCAGGACCCGGTCGGCGGCGAGGCGCATATCGGCCGGCACGCCATCCGCGGCTTCTACAAGAACATCGAAAGTGCCGAGCGGGCAACGGAACTGCTGACGCTGCGGGTGGCCGGCCATGAGGCTGCGTTCATGTTCGCCATCACCGTGGGCAGTGGGGAGCACCGCATCCGGATCGAGCCGATCGACGTGATGGTGTTCGACGGCGAGGGCAAAATTTCCTCGATGAAGGCCTACTGGTCCCCGTCCGACGTGACGCCGGTTTAGCCTCTTCCAGCGTCAGAACACCGCGAACCACATCGCGATGTAGTGGCAGATGGCTGCCACCGCGGTGCAGGCGTGGAAGAACTCGTGGTGGCCGAACGTCTCCGGCCACGGGTTGGGCCACTTCAACCCGTAGAGCACCCCGCCCACGCTGTACAGCGCCCCGCCGACGATCAGTAGCACCACCGCGGTCACCCCGGCGCCGTCGAGGATTGGGCCGATGAACCACGCCGCCACCCAGCCCAGCAGCAGATACAGCGGGACCCCCACCCACCGCGGCGCGGTTGGCCAGCACATCTTGAGCAGCACCCCGGCCAGCGCGCCGCCCCACACGATCCAGAACAGCGTCCACCCGCTGTGCTCGGGCAGCGCCAGCAGCGCGAACGGGGTATAGCTGCCGGCGATGAACACGAAGATCATCGAGTGGTCGAGCCGCTTCATCCAGGTACGCGCACGCGGGGAGTCCCAGTGCACCCGGTGATAGATGCCGCTGACGGTGAACATCGCCACGATGGTCAAGGTGTAGATCAGGGTGGAGATCCCGGCTCTGGTGGAGTCCATCGCCCACGACACCGACACCAGCGCGGCCCCGGCGATCGTCGCGACGATGGCGGAGTACACGTGAATCCAGCCGCGGGCCCGAGGCTTGCCCAGGAACTGGGCGACACCGTCGACGACCGCTTCCGGGAAGTCTTCGGCGGCGGTGTCCGCCGCATCGGGGTCTGGTGTGACATCTGTTGGTGTGACGTCAGTCGACATTGCGCCTCCCTTTACCCACATCGCGGAGTTGCACGACGTCCGCCACAGTAGTCTCAGTAGCCGTGGAGATCATTCCGCGACGACTCAAGGATCCGGCCTACCGGCTCTACGAGATGCGCTTGCGGCATGAGCTCACCAACGCCAAACCCACACTTCCACGCCATATCGCGGTGCTCTGCGACGGTAACCGCCGGTGGGCCCGTGATGCTGGTCACGCCGACGTCAGCTACGGCTACCGGGCCGGTGCGGACCGGATCGCCGAGATGCTGCGCTGGTGCGCGGAGACGGGCATCGAGATGGCGACGGTGTACCTGCTCTCGACGGAGAACCTGCGGCGTGATCCGGCCGAACTGTCCTGCCTGATCGACATCATCACCGAGGTGGTCGAAGAGATCTGCGCACCGGTCAACCGGTGGAGCGTGCGGACCGTCGGGGATCTCGAACTGCTGGGCGATGAGACGGCCCGGCGGTTACGGGAGGCCGTCGACAGCACCACAGGCGCAGCGGCCGAAGCCGTCTTCCACGTCAATGTCGCGGTCGCCTACGGCGGGCGGCAGGAGATCGTCGACGCGGTGCGCACGCTGCTGGGTAAGGCACTGGCCGACGACGCGACCCCCGAGCAGATGATCGAGGCGGTCACCATCGACGGCATTTCAGAGAATCTCTACACCTCCGGTCAGCCTGACCCCGATCTGGTCATCCGCACCTCGGGCGAACAACGGCTCAGCGGATTCCTGCTGTGGCAGAGCGCGTATTCGGAGATGTGGTTCACCGAGGCGCACTGGCCGGCGTTCCGGCGGGTGGACTTCCTGCGGGCACTGCGGGATTACAGTCGCCGGCACCGACGCTACGGGGTCTAGCCGATGGCCGCGCTGTCCGCGTTGGTCTTCGCATTGAGTTGGTGGATGGGCCTGTACCTGGCGTCGCGGGACCCGCGCAAGCCGGTGCTGGTGCTGGCGGCGGTCGGGCTGTGCGGGTTCGCCGCCGTCGTCGCCATCGATGCCATCCGGGTGGCGGGCCCGGCGGCGGCGGAGGCACTCGGCCGGGCGGAGATCTATCTGGTCGCGGTGCCCGGGGTCGCCTGGTTCGCGGTACTCATGGAATTGGCCCGGCCGCGCGATGCCGAGGGCGGCCGGGTCCGGGAGATCGTGCTGACGGCTGCGGTGGCGGCGGCAGCGGCACGGGGCGCGGCGTGGGCCGGCACTGTGGACGGCCCGCTGCGCGGCGGTCACTGGCTGATGTTCGCGGTCATCTCCCTTTCGACGCTGGCCGCCATGGTCCTCGCGGCACGCCGGGCCGGCCAGCCCGCACGGGTGGCCGGGGTGGTGGTCCTGGCGACGCTGTTCTTCGCGTTGGGCAATGCGATCATCGTCATCCCGCTCGGCCTGGTGCCGAGTTGGATCGCCCTCGCGGCGACCGGTTTCGACATTCTGCTGCTGGGACTCGCGGTGGCGCTGTGGGACGCCTTCGACGAGGGCCAGGCACTGCGGGCGGCGATGGTGCGCTCGTTTCTCGGCACGGCCGCTGTCGCCGTCGTCTTCGGCGGTCAACTGCTGATCGGTCTCACGGTCCTGGGACAGTACGGGCGCAGCACCCTCACGGTGTTGCTGTTCACCGTCCTGGCGGTGGCGATCGGGATCACCGTGCTGGCCGATCCGCTGGCGGGTCTGCTCGATCGGGTGGCTTTCGCCCGGTTCCCGGCCTTGCGGGCCGAACGCGCGACCCTTCGCAACGCCGAGACCGCGCTGCCGTCCCGCGCGGCGAACCCACTGGACGGCCTCGACGACGAGACGTTCGCCCGGCTGACCCGCCGCGCGCTGAGCCACTTCGGCGACCTGGCCAAGCTGGTCGCCAGCCCACTGACCGGACTGCCGGCGATCGACGCCCGACTGGCCGCCCGCGCCGCCCCCGATCAGCCGTTGGAGCGGGCCAACGAACTGCGGGCGCTGCTCGCCGAACAGATCAACCGGCTCAAGCCCCGCGACGACGGGGACTTCGGGACGACGGAGCAATGGCGGTACTACAACGCCCTGTACTTCCCCTACGTGGCCGGGGTGCGCGCCTACGCCCAGAATGCGACCGCCGCCGGTCTGGACCCGGTCGCCCGGCAGGCCTGGCAGTGGATGGTCACCGAGGTGCCGCAGCGCTCGCTGCACAACTGGCAGAACGCCGCCGCACGGTTGATCGCCGCCGAACTGCGTGATCGGGCGGTGATTGGCAGTACCTGGCAGTAGCGCCCGTCGATCTGGCAGCGGGTTTTCCGCAGGGTTGAGGGTGTCAAAGCCGTTCGAACCAGGAGAGCCCCCGTGACGATCACCGCCCTGTCCGCCACCGCCCTGTCCGCCACCGCCCTGTCCGCCACCGCCCTGTCCACCGAAGCCCCCGACGCCCCGCTGCGGCGGGCGTTGCGCACTGACGGCGTACTCAGCACCGCCGCCGGGGTCGCGGTGCTCGCCGCGGTTGGGCCCGTCTCCTCTGCCACCGGAATGTCCACGGCTGTCGCCGCGGCATTGGGCGCGGGGACGGTCCTGTGCGGGGTCGCCTTCCTGGCGCTGTCCCGAGCGGTGAACGTCCGGCCCGCCGGTGTGTCGGTGGCCGCGGGGAACGCCGCGTTCACCGTGGCAGCGATCACCGCGGCGGCCGTGGCTTCGCCACCGCTGACCACAACGGGTGTGCTCTCGATTCTCGGCGCCGGCGCCTACACCGCGGTCATCGGTGCGGTGCAGTACCGCGGTGCCCGTCGGATGTCCACGCAGGTCCTGTCGTAAGGGACACACCCGTCGTAAGGGACACACCCGTCGTAAGGGACACAACAGAAACAGAAAGGAGCACCACCATGGATCCCATGATTGCCGCCGGCGCACTGATCGGCGGGGGGCTGATCCTGGGCGGCGGCGCCATCGGCGCCGGTATCGGAGACGGGATCGCGGGCAACGCCCTGATCTCCGGGATCGCCCGCCAACCCGAGGCTCAGGGACGGTTGTTCACGCCGTTCTTCATCACCGTCGGACTGGTGGAGGCGGCCTACTTCATCAACCTGGCGTTCATGGCGCTGTTCGTGTTCGCGACGCCGAACGGTTAGTCGTCGGTCAGTGGATCAGAGCTTGCGCAGTCGCAACCGGTTGATCGAGTGGTCGGCGTCCTTGCGAAGCACCAGGGTGGCCCGCGGCCGGGTCGGCAGGATGTTCTCGATCAGGTTGGGGCGGTTGATGGAATGCCAGATGTCGCGGGCGGCGGCCACCGCCTGTAGGTCGGTCAGTCCGGAGTAGTGGTGAAAGTGCGACGCCGGGTCGGCGAAGGCGCCGGCCCGCATCGCCAGGAAGCGCTCGACGTACCAGGTTTCGATGTCCTCGATCCGGGCGTCGACGTACACCGAGAAGTCGAACAGGTCCGACACCATCAGCCGTGGTCCGGTCTGCAATACGTTGAGGCCCTCAAGGATCAGGATGTCCGGGTGGGTGACGACGTGCCGGTCACCCGGGACGATGTCGTAGATCAGGTGCGAGTACACCGGTGCGCACACGGAATCCGAGCCGGACTTCACCGCCGTCACGAAGCGCATCAAGGCCCGACGGTCATAGGACTCCGGAAATCCCTTGCGGTGCATCAGGTTTCGCCGTCCCAGCTCGGAGTTGGGGTACAGGAAGCCGTCGGTGGTCACCAGATCCACCCGGCGATGGTCCTGCCAGCGGGACAGCAGTGCCTGCAGCACGCGTGCGGTGGTCGACTTGCCGACCGCCACACTTCCGGCCACCCCGATGACGAACGGCACCGGCCGGTCCGGATTCTGGATGGGTTCGCCCAGGAACTCGGCGGTGGCGGCGAAGAGACCCTGCCGGGCGGCCACCTGCAGGTTGATCAACCGGGCCAGCGGAAGGTAGACCTCCTCGACCTCGAGCAAGTCGATCTGCTCGCCGAGGCCGCGCAGGCCGACGAGTTCTTCTTCGGTCAGCTTCAGCGGGGTCGACATTCGCAGCGATCGCCACTCGCGCCGATCGAACTCGACGTACGGGCTCGATTCGCTCAGCCGCGCCATGCGACCAGTCTTGCAGTTGGCGTGAACGCCCTCATGTCGGGGAGTCCCAGTGTCGGGGGGTGCTGGTGTCGGGGGTCCTAGGGTTGGGGAGTGGAGTCCGATCTTCTGATCCGCGAGTACCTCATGCTCGGGTTGCGCTTCGACCGCATCGAGGACGGCTACGTCGACTCGTTCACCGGCGACCCGCAGTTGCGCCGGGCGGTGGCCGATGAGCCCGCCCCCGAACCGTCGGCTCTGGCCGGGAACGCCGAGTGGCTGCTGGCCGCCCTGCCGGGGGTCCCGCGGGACGGTGGTTTCACCGACCAGCGGGCCGATTTCATCGCGGCGCATCTGCGTGCCCTGGCCTGCGCGGCCAGGAAGTTCGCCGGTGCCGACATCGGATTCGTCGACGAGGTCCGGGCCTACTTCGACGTCGAGATCACCCGCGGTGACGAGGACCGGTACCGCGCCGCGCACGCGCAACTCGACGATGCACTGCCCGGCCCGGGTCCGCTGGCCGACCGGATGGCGGCGCATCGCAAGGCCGAGGAGATCCCGCCCGACCGTGTGCAGGAGGCGATTGAGGCCTTCTCCAGTGCGCTGCGCGATATCGTCCGGGCCCGCTACCCGCTGCCCGAACAGGAGACCGTCGTCTACGAGGTGGTCACCGACAAGCCGTGGTCGGGATTCAACTACTACGAGGGTGGCTACCGCTCCCGGGTGGCGGTCAACGCCGATCTCAGGCAGCCGATGAGCCATCTGCCCCGGCTGGTGGCCCATGAGTCCTATCCCGGTCACCACACCGAGCACTGCCGCAAGGAGGCCCGACTGGTCGAGGGTCTCGGCCAGTCCGAGCAGACCATCTTTTTGGTCAACACCCCGCAGTGCCTGATCGCGGAAGGCCTGGCTGACCTGGCGCTGCACGCCGCCGTCGGCCCGGGCTGGGGCCGCTGGGCGCAGGAGATCTACGCCGACCTCGGGCTCCGGTTCGACGGTGAACGCGCCGAGGCGGTGGCCGCGGCATCCGCGGGACTGGCCGAGGTGCGCCAGGACGCCGCGCTGATGCTTCACGACGAGAACCGCGACAGTGATGATGTGGCCGCGTTTTTGCGGCGGTGGATGCTGGTCGACGACGTCCGGGCCCGGCAGACGCTGAAATTCCTGTGCTCGCCGCTGTGGCGGGCCTACACCTCCACCTATGTCGAGGGCTACCGGCTGCTGCGGGCCTGGCTGGACGACCGGCCGGACGGCGTGGGGTTGAGCGAGCGGTTCGGCCGCCTGCTCGACGAACCACTGATCCCCTCGGCGCTGCGCACTGGCTAGGCTTTGCCCATGACGTCTACGACCACCGATGCCACCCTGTCGTCCGCCGCGACCGCCAGCGAGGCCTACCGGGCGGCGCTGAGCGTCATCGAGAGCGTCGAACCGCGGATCGCCGCCGCCACCCGCAAGGAACTCACCGACCAGCGTGAGTCGCTGAAGCTGATCGCCAGCGAGAACTACGCCTCGCCGGCGGTGCTGTTGACGATGGGAACCTGGCTGTCGGACAAGTACGCCGAGGGCACCGTCGGCCACCGGTTCTACGCCGGCTGCCAGAACGTCGACGACATCGAATCCATCGCCGCCGAGCACGCCCGGGAGTTGTTCGGCGCCCGCTACGCCTATGTCCAGCCGCACTCCGGGATCGACGCCAACCTGGTTGCGTTCTGGTCGATCCTGGCGACCCGAGTTGAGGCGCCCGCCCTCGGCGACGCCGGTGTGAAGAACGTCAACGACCTCTCCGAGGCCGAGTGGGAGCGGCTGCGGGCCAAGCTGGGCAGCCAGCGGCTGATGGGCTTGTCACTGGATGCCGGCGGCCACCTCACCCACGGCTTCCGGCCCAATATCTCCGGCAAGATGTTCCATCAGCGCAGCTACGGCACCGACCCGAAGACCGGCCTGCTGGACTACGACGCCATCGCCGCCGCCGCCCGCGAGTTCAAGCCACTGATTCTGGTTGCCGGGTACTCGGCTTATCCGCGGCGGGTCAACTTCGCGACGATGCGGGAGATCGCCGACGAGGTCGGGGCCACCCTGATGGTCGACATGGCGCACTTCGCCGGTCTGGTCGCCGGGAAGGTCTTCACCGGCGACGAGGATCCGGTTCCGCACGCGCACGTGGTTACCACCACCACACACAAATCGCTGCGCGGCCCGCGCGGCGGGCTGGTGCTGGCCACCGAGGAATACTCCGACGCCGTCGACAAGGGCTGCCCGATGGTGCTGGGCGGTCCGCTGTCCCACGTGATGGCCGCCAAGGCGGTGGCCTTCGCCGAGGCGCGCCAACCGTCGTTCCGGGCCTACGCCCAGCGTGTCGCGGACAACGCCAAGGCCTTCGCTGACGGCTTGCTGCGCCGCGGTGCGACCCTGGTCACCGGCGGCACCGACAACCACATCGTGCTGCTCGACGTGCAGTCCTTCGGGCTGACCGGCCGGCAGGCCGAGGCGGCCCTGCTGGAGGCCGGCATCGTCACCAACCGCAACTCCATCCCGGCCGACCCCAACGGCGCCTGGTACACCAGCGGAATCCGGTTCGGAACCCCGGCGCTGACCACCCGCGGCTTCGGCCCGGCCGAGTTCGACCGGGTGGCCGAACTCGTCGTCGAGGTGCTGTCCAACACGTCCGTCGCCGCTGGTCCCAACGGGCCGTCCAAGGCCAAGTACACGCTGGTCGACGCCACCGCGGACTGGGTGCGTGCGGCGTCGGCGGAACTGCTCGACGCCAATCCGCTCTACCCCGGACTGACGCTCTAGCGGAGCGGCGAAACGCCGTCCGGGTGATTTCCAAACACCCGTTAACATCGGTTACAGTTACCGCATGGCACAGAAACCTGTCGCAAATGCGTTGACCCTTGAGCTCGAGCCGGTTGTCGCCGACAATCTGGCCCGCTTCCTGGAATCCGCCGACGAGTGGTACGCCCACGACTACGTACCGTTCGACCAGGGCCGCAACTTCGCCTTCCTCGGCGGTGACGATTGGGACCCCTCGCAGGCCACCCTGCCGGCTGAGATCGTCGACGCGCTCGAGATCCTGCTGATCACCAAGGACAACCTCGCCGGCTACCACCGCGAACTCGTCGAGCACTTCATCCTCGAAGACAAGTGGGGCCGCTGGCTGGGCCGGTGGACCGCTGAGGAGAACCTGCATGCGATCGCCCTTCGCGAGTACCTGGTGGTGACCCGCAACTTCGACCCGGTCGCCGACGAAGAGACCCGCATCGCCCACGTCATGCGCGGCTATCTGGCCAACAAGTACACCCAGATCGAGACGCTGGTGTTCATGGCGCTCACCGAGCGGGCGCACGTGGTGTACCTGCGCAACCTCGAAGCCAAGATCGATGAGCCGGTGCTCAAAGGGCTGGTGGCGCGAATCGCCAAGGATGAAGAGCGCCACCAGGAGTTCTTCGACAACCTCGTCGCACACTGCCTCGGGCAGCACGAGGACCAGACCGTCGGCGCCATCAATCGCCGGGCGTTCGGCTTCGGAGTGGTCGGCGGCGACATCCTGGAATACCGCGAGAACAAGGTGCGCAACGTCGCCGACACGGGCATCTTCAGCCAGGCGACCGCCGACCAGGTGGTTGCCGACGCGATCGCGTCCTGGGGTCTGAGCAGCAACGCCCTGCTCAAGCGCTACATCAGCGCCTGAGCACCGACTCCGGGGGTCCGTGACCCGTCCGTGACATTCGGCGCGCCTTCGCGGCAGGGTGCTTGACGCGGGTAGCGTCGGTTTCGATGGCCGGTGAGCCTTCGGCTCCGAGCAAGGCCAGCGAGCCTAGGGGAGCGCCTGTGACCGACACCCGGACCAACGTGCGGACTTACGTACTCGACACCTCAGTTCTGCTCTCCGATCCGTGGGCGTGTACCCGGTTCGCCGAGCATGAGGTGGTCGTCCCGCTCGTGGTGATCAGCGAACTGGAAGCCAAACGGCATCACCACGAACTGGGCTGGTTCGCCCGGCAGGCGTTGCGGCTCTTCGACGACATGCGTCTGGAGCACGGCCGCCTCGACCAGCCGATCCCGGTCGGCGACCAGGGCGGCACCCTGCACGTGGAGCTCAATCACAGCGATCCCACGGTGTTGCCGACCGGATTCCGCACCGACACCAACGACGCCCGGATCCTGGCCTGTGCAGCCAACCTCGCCGCCGAGGGCAAGCGGGTCACGTTGGTCAGTAAGGACATTCCGCTGCGGGTCAAGGCCGGGGCGGTCGGTCTGCCGGCCGATGAGTACCACGCACAGGATGTGATCACCTCCGGATGGACCGGCATGGCCGAACTCGAGGCCGACGGCGACGAGATCAGCACCCTGTTCGCCGAGGGTGAGATCGACCTGGCCGACGCCCGGAACCTGCCCTGCCACACCGGGGTCCGCCTGCTCGGCGGTACCTCGCACGCACTCGGCCGGGTCAACGCCGACAAAAGGGTCCAACTCGTGCGCGGCGATCGCGAGGTGTTCGGGCTGCGCGGCCGCTCCGCCGAACAACGGGTGGCCCTCGACCTGCTTCTCGACGAGTCGGTGGGGATCGTCTCCCTCGGCGGCAAAGCGGGGACCGGCAAGTCGGCGTTGGCACTGTGCGCAGGCCTGGAAGCCGTCCTGGAGCGGCGCAGCCAGCGCAAGGTCGTGGTGTTCCGGCCGCTGTACGCCGTCGGCGGCCAGGAACTGGGTTATCTGCCCGGCAGCGAGAGCGACAAGATGGGCCCCTGGGCGCAAGCCGTCTTCGACACCCTCGAAGGCCTCGCGAGCCCCGCAGTTCTGGAGGAAGTGCAGTCCCGCGGCATGCTGGAGGTGCTGCCGCTCACCCACATCCGCGGCCGGTCCCTGCACGACTCCTTCGTGATCGTCGACGAGGCGCAGTCGCTGGAGCGCAACGTCCTGCTGACTGTGCTGTCCCGGCTCGGCGCGGGATCGCGGGTGGTGCTTACCCATGATGTCGCCCAGCGAGACAACCTGCGGGTGGGTCGCCACGACGGGGTCGCCGCCGTCATCGAGAAACTCAAGGGCCACCCACTGTTCGCCCACATCACCCTGATGCGCAGCGAACGGTCGCCGATCGCGGCGCTGGTCACCGAGATGCTGGAGGAGATCACGCCGGGCGCGCTGCCGTAAACTTGCCCGGTGCTGCGCCCGTTCAGCTTTCCCGCCGTCGCCATCGGCGTCGTCGTTGCGACGCTGCTGGCCGGATGCGGTGAGCCCAGCAGCACAGTGGCTGCCCCGTCGGCGGAGCGGTCTGCGGATCGGCCGGTGGACTGCGCGGTCGACAGGTGCGTCGCCTTCACCTTCGACGACGGACCCGGTCCGTTCACCGACCGTCTGGTTCAGATCCTCGACGACGCCGGGGCACGCGCGACGTTCTTCATGATCGGCAACAAGGTGGCGGCCGACCCGGCCGGAGCCAAACGGGTGGCCGATGCGGGGATGGAGATCGGCAACCACACCTGGGAACACCCGAATATGACGACGATCCCGGCCGAGTTCGTGCCGGACCAATTGTCGAAGGCACAGCAGGCCATCCGTGACGCCACCGGCGTCACACCCACTCTGTGGCGCCCG
This sequence comes from Actinomycetota bacterium, assembly GCA_030836785.1. Classification (GTDB taxonomy): domain Bacteria; phylum Actinomycetota; class Actinomycetes; order Mycobacteriales; family Mycobacteriaceae; genus Mycobacterium. The sequence continues at coordinate 574 of JAUPLT010000359.1, read as the reverse complement.
CCCGGCGGCCTGACCGATCCCGCCGTGGACGCCGTCGCAGCCAAGGACGGCCTCGCCGGAATCCTCTGGGACGTCATTCCGTTCGACTGGATCAACGACTCCGACACCGCCGCCACCCGATGGATGCTGATGACCCACATCAAACCGGGATCGGTGGTGCTGTTCCACGACACCTACTCGTCGACCGTCGACCTGGTCCAGCAGTTCGTGCCGGTGCTCAGGGCCAACGGCTACCACCTGGTCACCGTCAGCGAACTCCTCGGTCCCCGCGCCCCCGGCAGCGTCTACGGCGGCCGGGATAACGGCCCGCCGGCCGATCTGCTGCATGACATTTCCGCGGCGGACATTCCGGCACTGCCCGCTACGTCCTCGCCCGCGCCGATGCCCAACTTCCCGATCACCGACATCCCCGGCGCCAACAGTGGCGGCCCCAACGGCGGCCTGTAGCAGTTCGCGTGCACCACTCCATCACCCCGCTCGTCCTGGCCGTCCTGGTGCTGGGCTACGCCGTGGTGTCCGAACAGGTCAACCGTCGCTACATCGCGCCCGCACTGATCTTCATGCTGCTCGGAAT
>JAUPLT010000358.1 GCA_030836785.1 Actinomycetota bacterium | reverse complement strand
GCACACCAAGGCGACGGTGGTCCGGGACGGGCACCAGCGCAGCATCCCCTCCGACGATCTGGTCCCGGGGGATCTGGTTCTCCTCGAGGCGGGCGACAAGGTTCCCGCTGATCTCCGGGTCGTTCGCCACGCCGAGTTGCGCGTCGACGAATCCGCGCTGACCGGGGAGTCCCTTCCCGTCGTCAAAAACGAGGGCGCACTCCCCGGCGCAACCCAGGTCTCCGATCGGCTCAACATGGCCTATTCGGGAACCCTGGTCACCGCCGGAAGCGGTGCCGGCATCGTCGTCGCGACGGGAGCGGAAACCGAGATCGGCCAGATTCACCGTCTGGTCGGCGCGGCAGAGGTGCTGACGACGCCGCTCACCGCCAAATTGGCCCGCTTCAGCATGATCCTGACCGCCGCGATCCTGGCGTTGGCCGCGGCCACCTTCGCGGTCGGTCTGCTGCGCCGGCAGGACGCGGTGGACACCTTCACCGCCGCGGTGGCCCTGGCCGTCGGTGCCATCCCCGAAGGGTTGCCGGCCGCGGTGACCATCACGCTGGCGATCGGTGTCGCGCGGATGGCGCGGCGACGGGCAGTGGTCAGACGTCTACCCGCCGTGGAGACCCTGGGCAGCACCACGGTGATCTGCGCCGACAAGACCGGCACCCTGACCGAGAACCAGATGACGGTGCGCGAGATCTGGACACCGGATTCGTTGGTCATCGTCACCGGCAGTGGTTACGCCCCGGCGGGCGAACTATGTGGCACCGATGGCGGTGCGGTGTCTGTCGAGGACAATGCCGCGTTGTACTGGACGCTGCTCGCCGGAGTGGCATGCAGCGACGCGGCCCTGACTCACCATGAGGGGAAGTGGACGATCGCAGGCGACCCCACCGAGGCGGCCATGGTGGTGGTCGCCGCCAAGGCGGGCCTGACCGCGGATCAGATTCGTACCGGCCATCCACGGGTCGCGACGGTGCCGTTCAGTTCCGAGCGTCAGTACATGGCCACCTTGCACAGCCACCACGACGGCGGTCACATTCTCTTGGCCAAGGGGTCGGTGGAACGCCTGCTGCAGCTGTGCGACACCCAGATGGGGGGCGACGGGACCCGGCAGCCACTGGACCGCGCTGCAGTGCTGGCCACGGTAGACAGATTGGCGCACAACGGGTTTCGGGTGCTGGCGACCGGAGTGCGCACCAACGCCGATCAGACCGGCTTCGATGTCGACTCCGTGGCCGGACAGCTCACTCTGACCGGCCTGCACGCCATGCTCGACCCGCCGCGCGAAGCGGCCAGAACCGCGGTGGCAGCCTGCCACTCGGCGGGTATCGACGTGAAGATGATCACCGGAGACCATGCGGGTACGGCCGCGGCCATCGCCACGAGCGTCGGGATTCTCGACGATGCGGACCCGCCGCCGGGAGCCGTCCTCACGGGCGCGGAGTTGGCGGCGCTGAGCCCCGGCGAACTGCCCGAGGCCGCCGAACGGGCGCGGGTGTTCGCCCGCGTCTCACCCGAGCAGAAGCTGCGACTGGTGGAGGCACTGCAGGACCGGGGCCACATCGTCGCGATGACCGGCGACGGCGTCAACGACGCTCCCGCGCTGCGCCAGGCGGGCATCGGCGTCGCAATGGGTCGTTCCGGAACCGAAGTCGCCAAGGACGCGGCCGATATGGTGCTCACCGATGACGACTTCGCCACCATTGAAGCGGCGGTCGAAGAGGGTCGCGGCGTCTTCGACAACCTGACCAAGTTCATCACCTGGACGTTGCCCACCAACGTCGGCGAGGGACTGGTGATTCTGGTAGCCATCGCGCTGGGCACCGCACTGCCGATCCTGCCCACCCAGATCCTGTGGATCAACATGACCACCGCGGTCGCACTCGGGTTGATGCTGGCTTTCGAACCGAAGGAATCCGGCATCATGGGCCGCCCGCCGCGGGATCCCGCCGAGCCGCTGCTGACCCGAGCGCTGATGTTTCGCATCCTGTTGGTCTCGGCTCTGATGGTCCTCGCCTGCTGGTACCTGTTCGAGTGGGAGCAGGCCAATGGAGCGACGCTGCCCCAGGCGCGTACCGCGGCACTCAATCTGTTCGTCACCGTCGAGGCCTTCTACCTGTTCAGTTGCCGGTCGCTGACCCACTCCGCCTGGCGCATCGGACTGTTCGGCAACCGCTGGCTCATCATCGGGGTGGCGGTGCAGGCGCTCGCCCAGCTCGCGATCACCTATCTACCGGCGATGAACACCGTCTTCCAAACCGCCCCGATCAGTGCTGAAGCCTGGGTACGCATCCTCGGCATCGCCGCCGCCGTCAGCATCGTGGTGGGGCTGCACAAGTGGTGGCGGGTTCGCGCCGACGGGCCGCATACTGCGGAACTGGCACCCGGCGAGTTGCTCAGGGCCACTGGGCCTGCTGTTTCTCCCCATCGCCCTCGAGCGGATTCGGCGACGGCCGGGGGTCGCCGCATTCGGGACGACAGGTGAGCCGCCGCACCGGAATGCCCAGGCCAGCGGAACCCGGGTGCTGGTCGGGCTTGACGGGTCAGAGCATTCCGACCGAGCATTGGCG
>JAUPLT010000357.1 GCA_030836785.1 Actinomycetota bacterium | reverse complement strand
CTATGCGATGGCTGATCACCTGCGCACCGAGCTGGTCGCCGACGCCCTGCGCATGGCGAACCGCAACTTCGCGTTCACCGCGGGGGAAACGGTATTCCACTCCGACCGCGGGGCCCAGTATCTATCCACGGAATTCGCAGCACTGACCAAGGAATTGGGTGTCCGGCGTTCCGTCGGGCGGACCGGAATCTGCTACGACAACGCATGGGCGGAATCATTCAACGGAACCCTGAAAAATGAGCGCGTCTATCGCACTCAATACCCCACCCGCGAACACGCACGAAAGGACATCACCCGCTACATCGAACTCAGATACAATCAAATCCGGCTTCATTCCGCGATTGGATATCGCACCCCGAATGAAGTAGAGTCGGAATGGCTCAATCAAATGGAAGCAGCCTGAGAAACCAAAAATCTCACTGTCCGAATTCTTCCCGGCTCCTCAGACGACCACCCCCGTCGACACCATCGAGAACAACAACCTTGCCGGACTTAGCGTGACGAGCCATCAGCGAAAACCCCTTGGATGAAAGGTGGCAGAAAGTCCGCTGAGTAAACCATGAGAAACAGGCCGAAGCGACGAATAGTCGGTAACCGAATAAAGATATTTTTTGGGCAACCCATTTCGTACATTTTCCGAAAGCTATTCCGTTTAGGCGCATCAGCCACGGGCGCGCACATCACCACCCGCGCTCTGAGCTCAACCCGTCCCTGATTGAATCGCCGTAGCGCACACCTTGATTAGGCGGTTCTGTTTCATGAATCCTTGGGGCGACGGGGTCATCACCGGCGACTACGCCGGTCATCCCGGCCTGCTCTACCGGCAACGGCCCCGCACCTATGCCGAACTTCTCACCGGAGTGGAGCGCTGGACACCGCGAACCTTCCTGGTGCACGGCGGGCGGCGGATCAGCTTCGGTGAGTTCTTCGCGGCGGTACGCGCCGCCGGTGACCGGTTGGAGCCACTCGGGGTCCGGCCTGGTGACCGAGTGATGCTGCTGGCCTACAACAGCCCGGACTGGGTGCTCGCGTTGTGGGCCGTCTGGTCGGCGGGCGCCGTTCCGGTGTTGGGAAACCGGTGGTGGAGCGATAAGGAGGCCCAGCACTCGCTGAAACTCGTGCGGCCCCGCGTCGTCATCACCGACGCCCCCGGACTGGCCGCGGGCTTCGCGGGCCCGGTTCTGGACATCACCACCCTCGCGGACTGCTTCGGCGCCGATTCGGCCGGACTACCCGATGTGCCGGGCCCCACCGACGAGGAGGCTCCGGCGGTCATCCTGTTCACCTCCGGTAGCACCGGTATGCCCAAGGCCGTCGAACTTCCGTTCCGGTCGGTGGTGGCCAATCAGCAGAATGTGCTGGCCCGCTCCCGGCAACTGCCACCCCTGATTCCTGCGGATGGTCCGCAACCGGTGACCCTGGTCTCCACCCCGCTGTTCCACATCGGCGCGTTCGCCACCCTGATCACCCAGACCCTCACCGGCGGCAGGATCGTGTTCAACACCGGCCGGTTCGACCCCGCGCGGGTGCTCGCGCTCATCGAATCCGAACGGGTCGAGCGCTGGGGTGCGGTGCCGACGATGGCGGCCCGACTGCTCGAGCATCCCGCCTTCGATGACCACGATCTGTCCAGCCTGCGCTCCTTCCCACTCGGCGGCGCTCCCGTGCCACCGGTTCTCCTGGAACGCCTGGCCCGGCGGCTGCCCCAGTTGCGGGGCCGGGGGATGGTCAACATGTGGGGGATGACCGAAGGCGGCGGGTTCTTCACCGTGGCCACCGGAGCCGACCTGACGCTCCACCCCAAGACGGTGGGCCGGCCGCTGCCGACCGTCGAGATCCGGATCGCCGACCCCGACGATCGCGGGATCGGCGAAGTCCTCGCGCGCTGCCCGACCGTCATGCTGGGCTACGTCGGCGTCGAGGACGACTCGATCGACGCCGATGGCTGGCTGCACACCGGCGACCTGGGCCATGTGGACGCCGACGGATACGTGTTCATCGACGGGCGCAGCAAGGACATGGTGATCCGGGGCGGGGAGAACATCGCCTGCCCGCACGTGGAGGCCGCACTGATGCGTCATCCCGACGTGGTGGAGGCGGCCGCGCTGGGCCTGCCGCACCCCGAACTGGGCGAGGAACTGGCGGCGGTGGTGGTGCACCGGCCGGGTGGCCCGATCCCGAGTGAGGCTGACCTGTCCCGGCATATGGCGGGCGAGGTCGCCTACTTCGCCATCCCGACCCGCTGGATCATCCGCGAACAGCCGCTACCCACCATCGGAACCGAGAAGCTTGACAAGCGAAGTCTGGCAGAGGAATTCGAGTAGCTCGCTACATCAGCCACCAGGCGTCAGCCGCCGACCCGTTCGCGGTGGTGCGTCTCGTACATCCGAACCGCCACCACGGCCGCCGAGACGGCGGTGATCGCCGCTGCCACCCACACCGCCGCACGCAGTCCCCACAGGTCTGCGGCCACCCCGCCGACAACCGCCCCGACCGCATAGCCGCCGTCCCGCCACAGTCGGTACACCCCGACCGCGCGGGCCCGCCAAAGCGGTTGGGCGACGTCGCCGATCACCGCGAGCAAGGTCGGATACACCATCGCCGTCCCGGCCCCCAGCAGGGCGGCGCCGGCCAGCCATCCCGCAAAACCTTCGGCGGTGGCGATCCAGACCAGGGCAGCGGCCTGGGTCAGCATCCCGCCGGTGATCAGATTCTTGCGGCCCCATCGGTCCGAGAGGGCGCCAGTCACAATCTGCGCCGCACCCCAGACCGCCGGGTAGACGGCCACCAGCAGGCCGACCCGATCAACCGGCAGTCCCGCGGAGGCGAACAGCAACGGGAACAGTCCCCAGGACAGCCCGAAGTTGAGGTTGTTCACCAGTCCGGCCTGACTCGCCGCGGACAGCGCGGGTTCGGTGATGCTGGTGCGCAGGAAGATCTCCCGATTCGACGGCATCGGGGTCGTGACCGGCGAATCGCGGGCCTCCAGGCGGGCGTAGTCGCGGGTCTCGCGCACCAGCACCACGGACAGTCCCAGTCCGATCAACGCGTAACTCAGACCGAGCAGGAACGGCGCCGGCCGCAGTCCGTGATGAGCGGCTAGGTAGCCCGCCAACCAGGCCGTGACGGCGACCGCCCCGTAGCCGGCGGCCTCGTTGAGACCCATCGCCAGACCACGCTGCCGCGGCCCCACCAGGTCGATCTTCATCACGACCGTCGTCGACCAGGTCAGACCCTGACTGGCACCCAGCAGGACATTGGCGGCGACCACCCAACCCCAGCTGGGCGCCCAGATCAGCAGCAGCGGAACCGGAATCGCCAGCAGCCAGCCCACCACGAGGACGGGCTTGCGGCCGAACCGGTCCGACCAGGTCCCCGCCAGGTAGTTGGTCCCGGCCTTGGTGAGCCCGAACGCCAGCACGTAGGTGAACAGGACGGTATAGCCGGTCAACCCGAAGGTCGACTCCGCCAGCAGTGGCAGCACCGTCTGTTCCTGGCCGACCATACCGCCGACCAGTGCGTTGACGGCGACCAGCAGGGTGAACTGGAACAGGTTGGCGCGCAACCCAAGCCGGGGCGCGGGGCGATCCTTGATCATTTTCTGCGAGGCTCACCTCCGGCGAGCGAACCCCGGGGCGCGTTCCGGCCGGATGCCCACCCCGACCACGTAGGCCGGGATGACGGCCAGCCCGGGCAGCCGTCGCAGCAGTGCGGTGAAGGCCCGGGGTGGCTCCGCCATGGCGCCACTCATGATCGACGCCACCAATCGACGGTGGATCAGCCGCTGCAATCCCTGGGTGAGAGCTGCCGGCGGCAACCTGCGGCGGCGCACCGACGCCAGGTCACGGTCGGTCACCCGGCCGCGGCGCAGCGGATCGGCCAGCAGGGTGGCCGCCCCCACCGCGTCCTGCACAGCGATGTTGATGCCGACCCCGCCGACCGGCGACATCGCGTGCGCGGCATCGCCGATGCACAACAGGCCGTCGGTGTGCCAGCGCTTGAGCCGGTTGAGCCGGACGTCGAGCAGTCTGACGTCATCCCAGGACTTCAGGTGCGAGGTGTCCGCCTCCGGGGCCAGGGTGCCGACTTCAGCTTTGAAGGCCTCCAGGCCGCGTGCCCGCAGTCGGGCGTCACTGCCCTTGGGAATCAGGTAACCGATCTGGAAGTAGCCCTCGCGGGGAATCATGATCATCAGCCGGCCCTGCCCGAACCGTGGGAACAGCGAGTACTCGGCGGCCATGTCGCGGGGCAACCGGAACCACCACACGTCGAAGGGAACCGGCCATTCCCGCACCGGCAGTCCGGAGGCGTCCCGCACCACCGAACCGCGACCGTCGCACGCGATGGTGAGATCGGCCGTCAGTTCGCCGTCCCCGTCCGGCGCGGCGTAGCGCACCCCAGTCGTCCGGCCGCCCTCCCGCAGCAGTCCGGTGACCTCATGCTGCATCCGCAACGTGAACGTCGGCTCCTGGGAAGCCGCCTCGGCCAGCAGATTCAGCAGGTCCCACTGCGGGACCATCGCCACATAGGGATGCGGTTGGCGCAGCCTCCGGAAATCCACCAGGGTGATCTGGCGGCCCGCAGAGACGACATCGGCGTGCTCGACTTTGCTCTGCGGAAGCGCACTGAACCGCTCCCACAGTCCGAGATCGTCGAGCAACCGCAACGTACTGGGATGCACTGTGTCACCACGGAAGTCGCGCAGGAAGTCGGCATGCTTCTCCAGCAGGGTCACCGTCACCCCGGCCCGCGCCAGCAACAGTCCCAGCACCATGCCGGCGGGGCCGCCGCCGACGATCGCGCAGGTCGTCTTCTCGGGCGGCATCTTCTCAGGCGGCGTCATCAACCCTCCCTACACCTCGATTCGGGCACCGACGATGACGGTGCGCTCCAATGGCAGCCCGAAGTACCCCGGGGAGTCCCCGGCCATATGGGTGGTAGCGATGAAAAGCCTTTTGCGCCAGAGCGCCATCGTCGGCTTCGGACCGGCGACGACCTCGACCTTGGACAGGAAGTAGGACGCGTTGTCGATGTCGATCCGGCCCTCGGTCTCGGCCGGATCGACGAGTCGGAGCGCGGCGGGAACGTCGGGACGTTCCATGTAGCCGTACCGCGCGGACACGAAAAAGATGCCGTCGGAGGGGGAACCGAGGTGGTCGATCGTGATCCGCTCATCGTCGGGGACCCGGGGTACCGGCGGGGTGTCGATCGAGACGATCACGACATGCTGGTGCAGGACGGGGGTGTGGTCGACGTTGGTGCGCAACGACAACGGCGTGGTGGCACCGCCACGATTCAGGTAGACGGCCGTCCCCGGGATACGCGGCAGTGGCGGTGTCCTAGTGATGATGTCGCGGACGAACGGCAGCAGTGGACCCTCCACCTCGTCGCGGGCCTGCGTCACCACTTCGCGTCCGCGTTGCCAGGTGATCAGCACGGTGAACGCGGTCAACCCGATCAGCAACGGCAGCCAGGCCCCGTGCAACAGTTTGGTCAGGTTGGCGGCGAGGAACATCAGGTCCACCGTCAGCAGCGCTCCCCCGCCGATGATCACCAGCCACAGCGGTGCCCGCCAACGGGTTCGTGCGATGTACAGGAACAGCAGGGTGGTGATGGTGATCGTGCCGGTGACCGCCATGCCGTAGGCGTAGCCCAGCGCCGAAGAACTGCGGAACGCGAACACCAGGACCAGAACCGCGACCCACAGCATGCCGTTGATCCACGGGACGTAGATCTGGCCGAACGACGACTCCGAGGTGTGCGACACCCGCATCCGCGGCAGGTAACCGATCTGCGCGGCCTGCGAGGCCACCGAGTAGGCGCCGGTGATCACCGACTGGGAGGCGATCACCGTCGCAGCGGTGGAGAGCACCACCATCGGTATCTGCGCCCAATCCGGCACCAGCAGGAAGAACGGTGCCTCAACCACGCTCCGGTCGACAAGGAGCAGGGCTCCCTGGCCGAAGTAGTTGAGCACCAGTGCCGGCAGCACCAGGCCGAGCCAACCCCAGGTGATGGCCGCCCGACCGAAGTGGCCCATGTCGGCGTAGAGCGCCTCGGCCCCGGTGACCGCCAGCACGACGGCGGCCAGCGCGAAGAAGGCGATGTGGAAGTGCCCGCCCATGAACTCGAGGGCGTAGGTGGGCGACAGCGCCCAGAGGATCTCCGGATGGCCGGCGATGCCGCCCAGCCCGCAGGCCGCGATCACCAGGAACCAGATCACCATCACCGGTCCGAAGAATCTGCCTATCGACGCCGTCCCGCGTTTCTGGACCAGGAACAGCCCGCTGATGATCACTGCGGTGATGGGCACGACGAGTTCGGCCAGCCCGGGGTCGACGACTTTGAGGCCCTCGACCGCCGACAGCACCGAGATCGCCGGGGTGATCATGCTGTCGCCGAAAAATAGTGCAGCGCCCAGGATTCCGAGCGTGGATAACACGGCGACGACGCGCGGATTCGACCTGCCGCCGATTCTGCGGACCAGGGTGATCAACGCCATCACGCCGCCCTCGCCGTCATTGTCGGCGCGCATCACCAACGTGACGTAGGTCAGCGTGACGATGGTCATGACCGACCAGAACACGAGCGACACGACGCCGTAGACATTGGCGCGGGTGATCGGGACCGGGTGCGGGTCGCCGGGGTTGAACAACGTCTGCAAGGTGTACAGCGGACTGGTGCCGATGTCTCCGAATACCACTCCGAGGGCACCGATCACCAAGCCCGCGCGGATACGTTGCGCGGGCGTGTGGGTCATCACCGCCACATCTTTGGCCACCGGACGCAGATGCTATCCCCGGGACGGCCCGGCGGCGGCGATCCAGCGAATTCCCCCGACCGGCCTGCGGCGACGACCTACATTCGGGTGAGTGCCGTTGGCGAGGAGGTGGCGTTGCGCAGGTTCAGGTTTCTATCTTTCGCTCTCAGGTCTCTCGCCCTCAGTGCGGCCGTCCCGGTGGCGATCACCTTGGCTCCGGCGGCCCAGGCCGGGATGCAGATCGGTCATTACACCGCGAACATCGAGGGCCGGTACGACTTCCACACCTGGATATTCACCTTCAGTTCGTGCAATGCGCCGGAGGGGATCGAGCAGTGCGCCGAGGTCTCGGCCAACCCGATGCCCATCGCCAAGGCCTACCAGTGGTACGGACGCGCCACCCAGGCCAACGGCATCTACACGCTGATCGTGGACGTACCCGATGGACTTCGTTGCGGCAACGTCTACTACGGACCTGTCATCCCGACCCATGACGTCTACCGCTGGGACGCCGCGACACTGACCGGGACGCTGGAATCGACGTTCGACGTCGGCTGCGACAACGCCCCCGGTGGCACGTTTGTCTATCCGTTCAGTTTGGTGCGGTTCTAGCGGGGCGGTTTTGCCGACACCGAAGTCTGTCGGCGCCCGGGTCTAATATCGAATGTATGTTCGATACCGGGTTGCGAGTGGTGGATGACGCGGGGGTGGTCGCCGAGATCGGGTCGGCGACGCGGGCGGAGGGGTCGGCGGCGGCGCGGCGGTTGGCGGCGATCGCGGAGTTGGTGCGGCGTCGCTGCGGTGGGGACGATCGGGCGTTGT
>JAUPLT010000356.1 GCA_030836785.1 Actinomycetota bacterium | reverse complement strand
CAAGAACGCCTACCTTGCCGACCTGTTGACCATCGTCGATCGTGGCTGGCTGCATCCCGGCTCGATCGTGGTCGCCGACAACGTCAAGATCCCCGGCTCCCCCAAGTACCGGGCCTTCATGCGCGAACAGCAGGGCCGGCACTGGCGGACCGTCGAACATCACACGCACGTCGAGTACCAGACGCTGATCCCCGACCTCGTCCTGGAATCGGAGTATCTGGGCTGAGGAGGAGCGTCAGCCCCCCGCCTTCGCGGGCCGCGCCGCACCCGATTCGCTGATCCCCAGCACCCGGTGCAGGCGCACCAGTGGCGCCGGCGCCCACCAGTTCCACTTGCCCATCGCGTGCATGAACACCGGGACCAACACCACACGCACCAGGGTGGCGTCCATCAGGATCGCCAGGGTCAGCCCGGTGCCGAACAACCGCATCAGCGCCACCTGCGCGGCGATGAGGGCGGCGAAGGAGATCGCCATGATCAGTGCGGCGGCGGTGATCACCCGGCCGGTGTGGGCCAGGCCCAGTGCCACGCTCTCGTCGCTGTCGGCAGGGCCCTGAGTCGAGGCCAACCAGAACTCCCGGATCCGGGAGACCAGGAACACCTCGTAGTCCATCGACAGCCCGATCGCCACACAGAACAGCAGCACCGGCATGTTCGCCACCAACGTCCCGGTGGCGGTGGTGCCCAACGCCCCCAAATGCCCGTCCTGAAACACCCACACCATCGCCCCGAACGCCGCGGACAGCGACAGCATGTTCAGGATCAGCGCCTTGATCGGCAGCACCACGCTGCCGGTGAGCAGGAACAGCAGCACCAGCATGATGGCGGCCATCAGGCTCAGCACCAGCGGCAACCGGGAGGTGATCGCCGCGACGCTGTCCCGGTTGGTCTGGGCCAGCCCACCGAACTCCACATCCCGGCCACCGGGGGTGGGCACCTCGTGCAACCGGGTGAGTTGGGTTTCCGACGAGTCGGAGAACAGCGGCAGCGAGGTGCCGACGGTCAGTAGGGTCGCGCCGCCGGCCTCCCCGGTGGCGGCCAGGGGCGGCCCGGCCAACCGGCCGCCGATGAACGTCCCACTGGGCGCGGACACCGAGTTCACCTCGGACACCGCGGACAACGCGGCGGCGTACCGATCGATCGCGGCCCGGTCGAGTCCGGCCGAGTCGGGGATGACGATCGGCACCTCGGAGTCGGAGTCGATGGCGAAGTCCGCGCGCAGCATGTCGCCGACCTGGTGGGCTGACGCCGACTTCGGCAGCACCCGGTCGTCCGGGAATCCCGGCTTCACCCCGAAGAACGGCGCGCCCAGCACCGCCAGCAGGGCGACCACCGCCAAGCCGATCGGCACCGCCCTGCGCATCACGAACTTCGTCGACCGGTACCAGAACTGCTGGTCGACGGGCTTCGGCACCGGTTCCGGGCGGCCCACCATCCGGCGGATCGCCCGGCGCACGTCCAGGGAGTTCAACCGGTCGCCGAGCAGCACGATGGCTGCGGGTGTGACGAGCACGGCCGCCAGTGCGGCGAACGCGACGGTCGCCACCCCGGCGTAGGCGAAGGACCGCAGGAAGTTCATCGGGAACAGCACCAGCACCGCCATGCACAGCGCGACGATGACCGCCGAGAACAGCACCGTGCGTCCGGCGGTGCGCATGGTGGTGACGAGCGCCTGTTCCCGGCCGGCACCCTCGGCCAGTTCGTCGCGGTACCGGCTGACCATCAACAGCGTGTAGTCGATGGCCAACGCCAAACCCATGGCGGTGGTGAGGTTGAGGGCGAAGATCGACACGTCGGTGAACGAGGTGACGGCGCGCAACACGGCCAGCGATCCCAGAATCGCCAGCACTCCGACCCCGACCGGCAGCGCGGCGGCGAACAGTCCGCCGAACACCCAGATCAGCACCAGGAAACTCAGCGGGACGACGATGGCCTCCAGTACCAGCAGGTCCCGCTTGGATTGTTCGGTGACCTGGAGATTCACCATGGCGGCGCCGCCCGCAAGAACCTGCACGCCGTTGCGGTCCCCGACGATAGCCTCGGTGAGTTCCTTGGTGTAGGCCTGCTGTCGGGCCTCGTCGCCGACGATCCCGGTGACGATGAGCCCGGACCTCTGGTCGGCGCTCAACAGGGCGGCATTGGCCGGTTGCGGGGTGGTCCACGCCGAGGTGACGCCGGCCACCTTCCCGGACTTGTCGAGTTGGTCGAGGATGCCGGTGACCACGACCACGGTTCGGGGACTGTCATAGCGGTCTGGGGCGGTGACGACGATGACCAGCGGAACATTGCCCTGACCGAACTTCTCGGTCAGCAGGCGGGCGGCCCGCGACGACTCGGCCGTCGGATCCTGAAAGCCGCTCGGGGAGAGCTTGTCGGCCACCGGCACCCCGAAGATGCCGAGCAACACGGCCAGCAGGCCCGCGACCATCAGCACCTTCCCGGGTGCCGCGATGGCAAGCCGGGCGATACGTTCCAGCACGGTGGGTCCTAACCTCGGGTCGACATCCTCACGCTAGCGGCAGGCCGCGCGGGCCGCGGCCCGCCCGCTGATCCAGGCGCCGTGCACGGTGGAGTGCAGGTCTGCTTCGACGGCCTCCCCGGCCAGCCACAGCCGCCCGGCGATCGACTCGGCCAGTGCCTCACGATCCCCGACGCCGGAGCCGACGGCGGTGAACGAGTAGGAGCCCCGGCTGAATTCGTCGCCCCACCAATCGGTGGACTGGGCGGCGACCGGTTCCCGGAACCGGCCGGGATAGACCCCGGCGAGCACCCGGGCGCCCAACTCGGCGATTCGCCGGGGCGGCAGCCCGTCGAGCGCGGCGGCCGCCGCACCGCCGTTGAGCGCCATCAGGACAGGTTCGCCGGTGACCCGGTGCAGGTTGTACCAGCCGGCGAACGGCGCACCGGGGGCGCCGTCGACGCGGATGAGGTCGACGTCCTCCCAGAACGGCTTGGCGAACCGCAGCACCAGCTTCTCGAAGCGGCCGAAGCCCAGCGCGTCGACCGCACGGCGGTGCCGCTCGGGCAGCGGCGGGTCGAACCGGATCGCGCCGGACTTGAGCACCCCGAGGGGGACGGTGACGATCGCCGCGCCCGCCGTCCAGCGCCGATCGCCGGCCCTGACCTCGACCCGGTCTGCGGCGGCCAGGGACACCTCGGTGACGACGACGCCAGTGCGCACGTCGAGCCCTTCGGCCAGGCGGTCGGTCAGCTGCGCATAGCCGCCGGGAAGGACTCGCTGGGCGCCGGCGTACCCGTCTTCCTCATCGAGTGCGGCCAGCGCCAACTGCTGCGGGGTGGCGCCGTAGTCACCGGCGATCTCGGTGAGTCCGGCCAGCACCGCGGGCCCGCGCAGGTGGGCGGGCAGCGCGTCGATCCCGGCCTGCATCGACCCGGAGCTCGTGGCGCGGCGCTCCAGCCGCTGCAGAGCTGCGGCGAGCTGATCGTCTGCGGCCTCGGTGTCGAGTCGGGTTCCGTTGGAGGACAGAGTGATCAGCGAGCCCACACCATCGGAGGAGCCGACGTCGAACACCGCCGTCTCGATGCCCAGCCGGGTGATCTCGTCGTACACCGGGTTGCCGTCGGTGCCGTGGATCCAGGACGCGCCCAGGTCGACCGGCACCTTCGGCCACTCAGCGGAGGTCCAGATCCGCCCGCCCACCCGGTCGCGGGCCTCCAGCACCACACAGCGCAGGCCCTGCCCGGCGGCGTAGCCGGCGGCGGCCAGTCCGGCGATACCCGCCCCCACGACCAGCAGGTCCACCTCGCCATTGGGCTGGTTGTCCTCCCGCCCGCAGGCTCCCGCGGCGACGGCGCCGATCAGCATCCCCGCCTGCAACAGGGTCCGCCGTCCGACGGCCTTCATACGGCCGCCTGGCGCTCGACGCGTGCCATTCGCCGACCCTACCGCCGGTGCCGGACACGATGCGATGGCCGATTACGCCGGTTGTGCACTGCCCGGGCGCACTGACTTGCCGGTTCGGCAGGAGTCGATAGTTTTGCGTCACCTTGTTTGCTGGAGCCGGTCGGAGGGCACAGGTGCCGAACTCAATCAACGTTCATTCGGGACTTCTCGCCGCGTCAGCGGCAGTGACGGCCACCCAAGCCCAGACCGTGCTGTCCGCACATAGCACCGCCGCTACCAGCGTTGACACCGCGCTATCCGGCTGGGTCGGCAACTCCCACGCGGCACTGGTGGCCACCGCCCAGCGCTGGGCCGAGACGAGTACTGGGCTGAACCTCCGCATCTACCAACACAGCGAGGCTTTGCGGATCAGCGGGTTGACATTCACTGAGCTGGACTCCGGCCACGCCAGCAGACTGTCCGGAATCCATCCCCCGGAGCCGGAATGACACTGGGCGTCGCCGATATCGAACGCTGGGATCCGGCGACGGTCCGCGATGTCGCCGCCGCGGCGACCAGTCGGGCCGACGCAGCCGCCGAGACGGCCCTCGCCCTGGCGACGCTGCCCGCGTTCGCGCTCTGGGACGGTCTGGCCGCAGCGGCCGCGCACGCGTCGATGGCGCAGACCCGCGCCGAACTCGACGCCCACGCCGGGGAGGCCCGCGCGGTGGCCCGCGCCGCCACCGAGGCGGCCGAGGCGATCGACATCCTCAAGGCGGACCTGCGCCGCCTCGAGGATGACGCGCACCGTGCCCATCTCGAGATCGATCGGGATTCCACAACGTTGGTCCCCACCGCCGGGTTTCGCGGCGACCCGGCGGACTCCCGCACCCAGAGGGATCTGCTGTCCGCCCGGCTGGCCGAGATCATCGACCGCGCCAATCGGGTGGACGCCGAACTGGCGCAGGCGATCTCGCTCGCCGAGCAGTGGGCCCCGCCCCGCTCCCCCTCATCGCCCGCCGAGGCGTCGGCAGCGCTACCCGCCGAGGCCATCGCCCGGTGGTGGGACTCCCTGATCGACTCCGAACGCGCCGCTCTGATCTCGGCCAACCCGGAGCGCTACGGCAACTACGACGGCATCCCGGTCGCCGACCGCGACACCGCCAACCGGATGGCGATGGCCGCCGACCTGCAACGGGTCACCGACGCGGCGGCCCAGCACCGGGTAACCGTCGCTGAGGTGGTCGCCAACCCGCAGCGGTACGGGCTCACCCCCGCCCAGATGACGCGGTACGCCAACGCCACCCGGGTCCAGCAGGGCCTCGATCAGAACGCCGAACACACGGGCGCGCCGACGCTGCTGTGGATCTACCGGCCCGAGGCATTCGGCGGTCAGGGCCGGGCCGCGATCGCGATCGGCGACCCCGACACGGCCGATGACACCGCGGTCGTCGTCCCCGGCACCTCGACCAGCGTCGCGAGCGGTTGGCTGACCGATCCCGACGCCGCACTGTTGCATCAGGAACTCGCCCGCGCCGAACCGGGCAGCGCCCACTCCGTCATTGCCTGGATGGGCTTCGACGCCCCCAACAGCCTGGTGGACCCGCGGGTCACCCAGCCGGATCTGGCCCGGCAGGGCGGCGCCGCCCTGGCCGCCGACGTCAACGCCCTCGCCTCGACCCACCTCGGCGAGGACCACGTCACCGTGATCGGGCACTCCTACGGGTCGACCGCGGTCGCCGACGCCGCCGCCGGTTCCGGGATGCGCGCCGACGACATCGTGCTGGTCGGCTCCCCGGGCACCGATCTGGCCCGCACCGCCGCGGACTTCCACCTGCCCGAGGACGGCCGGGTCTACGTCGGTTCCGCCTCGACCGACCCGGTCACCGCGATCGCCGGCATCAACGGAACGCTCCCGTTCACCGGGCAGCCCACCCTCGAGGTCGGCCTCGGCGCCGACCCGGCCGCCGACGGTTTCGGCTCCACCCGGTTCAAGGCCGAGGTGCCCGGCTGGACCTGGAAGCCGTGGACCGAACACACCGGCTACTTCGACGCCGGCTCGGAATCGCTGTTCAGCATCGCCGACGTCACCTCCGGCAACGGCGAGTTGCTCGAGGACCACGGGATGACGGCACCACACCGCGACGGCCTGCTCGGTTCGCTGTCCACCGCGCTGGGACTGCCGAGTTGGAGCATCCCGCTCACCGACCCGGAAGTGGGGCGACCGGGCACCTCCGGGCACTTCCATCAGCCCATCCCCGAAGAGCCACGATGACCCGCGCTACGAACCCGGCGCCCGGTGTTCACCCCGGCGCTACCTGATTCCGGCACGTCACCCACGTGCCGGTGAAATACTCCAGCCACCACGCAGGGCTGATCACAACGGAGAAACACACACCATGGGCGATGTCACCAACACTCCGGCCGGTTCCTCGGCTACCACCTCCGGGGCAGGGGCCGCGCCCTCGCCGCAGGGGAAGCACGCCGCCGAGGACGTCCGCACCGGAATGGACGCCGCCTCGTTGCGCCGGGCCATCGAAGACCACCTGCTCTACTCGCTGGGCCGGCCCGCCGCCCTGCTCACCACGCAGAACTACTACCACGCGCTGGCCCTGGCGGTGCGCGACCGGATGCAGAAGCGGTGGACCGAAACCACCCAGACCTACCTCGATCTGAGCCGCAAGGTGGCCGTCTACCTCTCGGCGGAGTTCCTCTTGGGGCCGCACCTGGGCAACAACCTGCTCAATCTCGGGATCGAGGACGAGGTCCGCACCGCGCTGGCCGAACTCGGGCAGGACTACGACGCGGTGCTGGCCTGCGAGGAGGAGCCGGGCCTGGGCAACGGCGGCCTGGGCCGGTTGGCCGCCTGCTACCTCGACTCGCTGGCCACCCTGGAGCGCCCGGCCGTCGGCTACGGCATCCGCTACGAGTTCGGCATCTTCGACCAGGAGATCCGCGACGGCTGGCAGGTGGAGAAGACCGACAACTGGCTTGATGAGGGCAACCCCTGGGAGATCGCCAAACCGGAGTTGAGTTACGTCGTCAACTGGGGCGGCCACACCGAGTCCTACACCGACGAGCGCGGCGAGTACCGGGTGCGGTGGGTTCCGCAGCGCCAGGTCAAAGGCATGTACTTCGGCACCCCGATCCAGGGCTACGGGGTCAACACCTGCAACACCCTGACGCTGTGGAGCGCGCACGCCCTGCAGGCGCTGGCACTGGACGCGTTCAACGCCGGCGATTACTACCGGGCGATGGAGGACCAGGTCCAGTCCGAGACCGTCACCAAGGTGCTCTATCCCAACGACGAGCCCGAGGTCGGCAAGCAACTACGACTGCTGCAGCAGTTCTTCTTCGTGTCCTGCTCGCTGCAGGACATCCTGCACCTGCTGCGGGACTTCGCCCAGCTACCCATTCAGGAGCTGCCCAACCGGGTGGCCATCCAGCTCAACGACACCCACCCGTCGATCGCGGTGGCCGAACTGATGCGGCTGCTGATCGACGAGCACGCCCTGGACTGGGACGAAGCCTGGGAGATCACCGTCGCGTCGCTGGCCTACACCAACCACACCCTGCTACCCGAGGCGCTGGAGACCTGGCCGCTGTCGATGTTCGCCCGGTTCCTGCCGCGGCACCTGGAGATCATCTACGAGATCAACCGCCGGTTCCTCGACGAGGTGCGGGCGAAGTTCCCCGGCGACGACGCCCGGGTGCGCCGGATGTCGCTGATCGGCGAGGACGGCAACCAGACCATCCGGATGGCGCACCTGGCCACCGTCGGCAGCCACGCCATCAACGGCGTCGCCGCACTGCACTCGGATCTGCTGAAAGAGACTGTCCTCAAAGACTTCTACGAGATGTGGCCGGAGCGGTTCTCGAACAAGACCAACGGCGTCACCCCGCGGCGGTTCGTCGCGCTGGCCAACCCCGGCCTGCGCGACCTGCTCGACGACACCGTCGGCGGGGACTGGCTGACCCACATGGACCGGCTGCGCGAACTCGAACCGGTGGCCGACGACCCCGCCCTGCAGCAGCGGTGGCGGGCTGTCAAGCGCGCCAACAAGGCCCGACTGGCCGAGTACGTCCTCGCGCACACCGGCATCGACCTGAACCCGGATTGGATGTTCGACATCCAGGTCAAGCGGATCCACGAGTACAAGCGCCAGCACCTCAACGCCCTGCACATCGCCACGCTCTATCACCGGCTCAAGCAGAATCCCGGATTGGACATTCCGCCAAGGGCTTTCATCTTCGGCGGCAAGGCTGCACCGGGCTACACCATGGCCAAGCTGATGATCAAGCTGATCACCTCGATCGGCGAGACGGTGAACAACGACCCCGACACCAGGGACAAGTTACGGGTGGCGTTCATCCCGAACTTCAACGTGCAGAACGGCCAGTTGATCTACCCGGCCGCCGATCTGTCCGAGCAGATCTCGACCGCCGGCAAGGAGGCGTCGGGCACCGGGAACATGAAGTTCATGATGAACGGGGCATTGACTATCGGCACCCTGGACGGGGCGAACGTCGAGATGCGCGAGGAGGCCGGGCCGGAGAACTTCTTCCTGTTCGGGCTGACCGTCGACGAGGTGCACGAGGTCAAGAGCCGCGGCTACCGTCCGCGGGACTACGTCGAGTCCAATCCGGAACTCGCCGCTGTGCTGGCCCTGATCTCCAACGGGGCGTTCTCCCACGGTGATTCGCACGTCTTCCAACCGCTGGTCTCCAACCTGACCGACCACGACTACTTCCTGGTGCTGGCCGACTACGCCGACTACATCCGCAGCCAGGATGAGGTCAGTGCGACCTGGCGCGACGTTCCGAGGTGGACCCGGATGTCGATCCTCAACACCGCACGCAGCGGCAAGTTCTCCTCCGACCGGGCGATCGCCGAGTACTGCGACGACATCTGGAACGTCGGCCCGGTCACCATCCAAGACTGAATCCGACAATCGAGGAATTGGTGGGCAAGATGACGGCAACGATCGGCACCCCCTGGGCACCCTCGACCGGGTCGGCGGTGAGCGATGACACCATCGCCCGCCTCGACGGCTGGTGGCGGGCGGCGAACTATCTGTCCGTCGGACAGATCTACCTGCTGGACAACCCGTTGCTGCGCCGGCCGCTGACCCGCGACGACGTCAAGCCGCGACTGCTCGGGCACTGGGGCACCACCCCGGGTCTGAACTTCCTCTACGCCCACCTCAACCGGGTGATCGCCGAGCGCGGCCAGTCGACCATCTATCTCACCGGGCCGGGCCACGGCGGCCCGGGCCTGGTGGCCAACGCCTACCTGGACGGCACCTACACCGAGTACTACCCGGACATCACCTCCGACGCCGAGGGTCTGCGCCGGCTGTTCCGGCAGTTCTCCTTCCCCGGCGGCATCCCCTCGCATGTGGCGCCGGAGACTCCCGGCTCCATCCACGAGGGCGGCGAGTTGGGTTATGCGCTGTCCCACGCCTACGGCGCGGCATTCGACAACCCCGACCTGCTGGTGGTGGCGGTGGTCGGCGACGGTGAGGCCGAGACCGGGGCGTTGGCCACCAGTTGGCATTCCAACAAGTTCATCAATCCCGCCAAAGACGGTGTGGTGCTGCCGATCCTGCACCTCAACGGGTACAAGATCGCCAATCCGACGATCCTCGACCGGATCTCGCAGGACGAGTTGCGCAGCCTGATGGTCGGTTACGGCCACAACCCGTACTTCTTCGAGGCCAAAGAAGACGAGGATCACGCGGAGGCGCACCGCCGGTTCGCCGGACTGCTCGACGAGGTGCTCGACGAGATCGCCGCGATCAAAGCGACCTCGCTGTCTGAGAGCGCCAATGCCGACGAACGGCCCCGTTGGCCGATGATCGTCTTCCGCCACCCGAAGGGCTGGACCGGCCCGGCCTACATCGACGGCAAGAAGACCACCGGATCGTGGCGGGCGCACCAGGTTCCACTGGCCAGTGCCCGCGACACCCCGGAACACCTGCAGGTGCTGGCCGACTGGCTGGGCTCCTACCGCGCCGACGAACTGTTCGACGACGGCGGTGCGTTGCGCGCCGACCTGGCCGCCCTCGCCCCGCCCGGGCACCTGCGGATGAGCGACAACCCGCACGCCAACGGCGGTCTGCTGCTCAAGGACCTGCGCCTGCCGGACTTTAGGGAGTACGGCGTCGACGTCCCCGCCCCAGGCGCCACCGTCGCCGAGGCCACCCGGGTCCTCGGCCAGTGGCTCACCGACGTCATCCGACTCAACCCGGATAACTTCCGCATCTTCGGGCCCGACGAGACGGCCTCCAACCGGTTACAAGCCGTCTTCGAGGTCACCGACAAGCAGTGGTCGGCAGAGCTTTTCGGCCCCGAGGTCGACGAACACCTGGCCCGGGCGGGCCGGGTGGTGGAGATGCTCTCGGAGCATCAGTGCCAGGGCTGGCTGGAGGGCTACCTGCTGACCGGGCGGCACGGCCTGTTCAACTGCTACGAGGCATTCATCCACATCATCGACTCGATGTTCAACCAGCACGCCAAGTGGCTGAAGGTCACCAACGAGATTCCCTGGCGCCGACCCGTCGCCAGCCTGAATTACCTACTGTCCAGCCATGTCTGGCGGCAGGACCACAACGGGTTCAGTCATCAGGACCCCGGTTTCATCGACCACGTCGTCAACAAGAGTGCCGAGGTGGTGCGGGTGTACCTGCCGCCGGACGCCAACACCCTGCTCTCCACTTACGACCACTGCCTGCGGTCGCGGCAGTACGTCAACGTCGTCGTCGCCGGTAAGCAACCGCACCCCAACTTCCTGACGATGGACCAGGCCGTCGCGCACTGCACCCGCGGACTGGGCATCTGGGAGTGGGCCGGCACCGAGCAACCGGGCACCGATCCCGAGGTCGTGCTGGCCGCCGCCGGGGACGTTCCCACCCTGGAGGCCCTGGCGGCGGCTGACCTGCTGCGTCAGCACATCCCGGACCTGAAGGTGCGTTTCGTCAACGTCGTCGACCTGATGCGTCTGCAGGACGAGTCCGAGCACCCGCACGGGTTGTCCGACCGCGAGTTCAACATGATCTTCACCCCGGACCGGCCGGTGATCTTCGCCTATCACGGCTACCCGTGGCTGATCCACCGTCTGGCGTACCGGCGCAGCAACGACGAACGCATCCACGTGCGCGGTTACAAGGAGGAGGGCACCACCACCACACCGTTCGACATGGTGATGCTCAACGACCTGGACCGATATCACCTGGTCATCGACGTGATCGACCGCGTGCCCGGCCTCGGATCGCGCTACGCCACCCTGCGGCAACAGATGGTCGACAAGCGGATCGACGCCCGCGAGTACACCCGCGAACACGGCGACGACATTCCCGAGGTGCGGGACTGGGTTTGGCCGGGCGGACGGAACGCGCAAACCGACTCGTCGATCGCCGCAACCCTTGCCACCGGCGGTGACAACGAATAGCCGGCGACCCGCAGCTAAGGTGCACGACTTTCGCTGATCGAAACGCTTGTCCGTTCAAGTGGTAAGCACCGTCCACCGGCACTAACATCGCCATAATCGCCGCCGCTGAAATCGGCCGGCGCAACCACCGAGGTGGACATGGCACAGCCAATGGGCGAAACACGCGAGGTGCACACACAGCCGGTCGCCGATTACACCCCGGCGCTGCGCTTCCGCACCATCCACGGTTACCGGCGCGCCTTCCGGATCGCCGGGTCCGGGCCGGCGTTGCTGCTGATCCACGGGATCGGCGACAACTCCACGACCTGGACCTCGGTGCACAGCAAGTTGGCGGAGCACTACACCGTCATCGCCCCGGACCTGCTCGGACACGGCCTGTCCGACAAGCCGCGCGCCGACTATTCGGTGGCCGCCTACGCCAACGGGATGCGGGATCTGCTCAGCGTCCTCGACGTGGACAAGGTGACCGTGGTCGGTCACTCGCTGGGCGGCGGGGTGGCCATGCAGTTCGCCTACCAGTTCCCGCAGATGCTGGAACGGCTCATCCTGATCGGGGCCGGCGGGGTGACCAAGGATGTGAACATCGCGCTGCGGTTCGTCTCGCTGCCGATCGGCGGTGAGGCGCTGGCGCTGCTGCGGTTGCCGCTGGTCATGCCGATGCTGCACGCGGCGGGACAGATCCTCGGCGGAATGCTCGGCCCGAACGGCACCGCCAGCGACATCAACAACGCGCTTCGGATCCTGACCGACCTGCCCGAGCCGACGGCCTCAGAGGCGTTCACCCGGACCCTGCGGGCGGTGGTGGACTGGCGCGGCCAGGTGGTCACCATGCTCGACCGGTGTTACCTGACCGAATCGGTTCCGGTACAACTGATTTGGGGCGATCGGGATGCGGTGATCCCGGTCAGCCACGCGCACATGGCGCATGCCGCGATGCCGGGTTCCCGGCTGGAGATCTTCGAGGGTTCCGGCCACTTCCCGTTCCACGACGACCCGGACCGCTTCGTCACCCTGCTCCGGCAGTTCATCGACAACACCGAACCCGCCGACTACGACCACGCGCAGTTGCGCGACCTGCTGCTCAAGGGCAGCACCGAAGCGGTGGTGTCCGGGCCACGGGCGGCCCGGGTGGCGGTGCTCGACGCTCTGGAGAACGACGAGCGCAGCGCCACCTGAGCCTCGCCGTCAGTAGTTGCCGACGAGCACGTATTCCTCGGCACCGTCGGCGTAGCCGCCGCCGAACGTGGTGATGTGGACGTGGTCGTAGTGGCCATAGCCCGATCCGCTCGGACCGGCCGGGGTGAAATAGGTGCCGCGCCAGATCACGTCCTGCACACCGAGTTGGGCCGCGTTGCGCAACGCGAAGTCCCGGATCGAGTCGCCGAGGGCGATCCCCTCGGGGCTGCCGTGGTTGGGGATCATCACGTCGATGGCCCGCCCGGACGGGTGCCACGGCTTGGCGTCCGGGCGCACCCCGATGATGGTGTTGACGGCCGGGAACAGGGCGTTGACGCTGCGCTTCGCCAGCACGGTCTTGACCTGCAGACCCTCCTCGGAGCCCACGCCGGGGCCCAGCACGCGCGGTTCGGGCGGCAGGGCCCCCGGCAGGTCGGCGGGCGCGGCGAACTCTTCGGGACTGGGCGGATTCGCGAGCGCGGGTGCGGACACCAGCACC
Source organism: Actinomycetota bacterium (assembly GCA_030836785.1). GTDB lineage: Bacteria > Actinomycetota > Actinomycetes > Mycobacteriales > Mycobacteriaceae > Mycobacterium. The sequence continues at coordinate 1,776 of JAUPLT010000356.1, read as the reverse complement.
GAGGCGGACACCACTGCCGGTGCCGCCAGGGCGAGCATCCTGCTACGCGCTGATCGACGGTAGAACATCACGGAAACGTAACGAACGGGTCTCGGACACGCCAACACGACGGGGGCCCAGCGGGCGTGGGACTTCTCACACCCCCGCTGGGACCGGCCTTGACCTGCGGTTAGGCGTGTCGAAACGGCTGGTTCCCGAACCTGTCGAGGTGGACGACTTCGCCGATCGGACGTCGTTGGGTGGGTCCGTAGCGGCCCTTCGCCCACCCGATCGGGATGATGCAGACCGGCGTGACATTGCGCGGTAACCCGAGAATCTTCCGCACCGCGGGCACCCACCAGATCGGCAGCGTCTGCAACGACGCGCCCAGGCCCACCGCCCGGCAGGCCAGCAGCAGATTCTGGACGGCCGGATACACCGATCCGTAGAACGACGCCACCGCGATCTGCGGATGTCCGGTGGGCCGGTGCTTCAGACCGCGCCGGTAGCAGGGGATCACCAGCACCGGGAGGTCCTCGAAATGCTCGGCCTGCCACTGGCCGGGCGCGATGGCGCGGAGTTGCTTCTCGTCGCCGCGGGCCTGACGTTCGACGATCGGGTTGAACAGCCGGTACAGCCGCCGATACACCTTGGCCAGCTTGGCTTTCTGCGCCCGATCCTCCACCACCAGGTAGTGCCAGTCCTGGCTGTCCGAACTGGTCGGGGCCTTCAGCGACAGTTCCAGCAGTGGCAGCAGCACCTCATGCGACACCGGTTCGAGGTGCAGACGCCGCACCGCACGCTGGGTGCGCATCGCGTCCTCCATCGGCATGCCCAGCCGGGCAAGGGCTTCGGCCGGCGCCGGGGGTTCGAACGACGCTGGCGGGGTGTTGGAGTCGGTCACCCACCGATGGTAGGTCTGATTGCGGCCCGTTCAGGCCCGTACCGTCGACATGCCGCCGTCGAGGCCCAGCACCTGACCGGTGATCCAACCGCTGTCCGGGCTGAGCAGGAATCGGGCGAGCGCGGCGGCGTCGTGCGCGGTGCCGACCCGCTTCAGCGGGTAGCGCGCGGCCATCGCTTCGCGCTTCTCCGGGGAGGACAGCATCCGCTCCACCAACGGGGTGTCGACGAGGGCGGGGGCGATGGCGTTGACCCGGACCTTCGGCGCCCACTCCGCCGCCAGCGAGCGGACCAGTCCTTCGACCGCACCCTTGGCGGCGGCGACCGAGGAGTGCATCGGCATGCCCTGGCCCACCGCGACGGTGCTGAACAACACGACGCTGGCGGGGTAGCCGTCCGCTCCTATCAGCTTCGGCTGACAGGCTTTCAGGAACCGCACGGCGCCAAGCACATTCACCTCCCAGTCGCGGCGGAAGTCGTCGATGGTGAGCGCGCGGAAACTCTTGAGGTTCACCGTTCCGGGGCAGTACACGGCACCCTGGATGGACCCCGGCGGCTCGGGGAGTGGCGCGGGGTCGGTGAAGTCGCATGGAACGTGATGGACGGCTTCATTGGGCTCAAGTCCGTCCGCTGAGCGGGACCACACCTCGACCCGGTTACCGGGTTGCCCGAGCATGCCGACGATTTCCCGGCCGATTCCGCGGCTGCCGCCCGCGACAAGGTAGGTGCCCATGGTGGCGATGATAGGAGCGCTGCAGGCTCAGATCGCCGGTGTCAGTTGCGGGGTCCCGCTTTCGTCATCTCTGGGCTCTTCGCCCGTTGCGCGTCGGCTTTCGAGGTCGTGGCGTTGGCGCGACCTGCGCTGGGAGTGTCTCCGTCGGGGACGGTGGCGGT
>JAUPLT010000355.1 GCA_030836785.1 Actinomycetota bacterium | reverse complement strand
CCTTACCTATGCCACCGCGCAGATCTCGGGTGAGCCACTGCTGGCCATCGGCAATGACTTCCCGCGGACCGACCTGGAATTCGGTGCGGGCATCGTCGGATATTGGCCCACGCCGGCCGCTCAGTGAGGTCGCTCAAGGACAGCTGAGGCACCCGCCCACCGTGGTATACCTCATCTGCGGCGAGTGCCGCATCGCCGTATGAGGGGTTTGTGATGAGCACAGCGAGGTACGTGGGTCGAGTCGGGGCGCTTGCGGTGGTCTTGGGAGTGGGCGGTGCTCTCTTTGTGCTGCCCGCCACGGCGGGTGCGGAGACCGGCTCGGATACCGCGACGGGGTCTGCGGAAGCTTCCGATCGGGCGAGCGTCGCCGGTGGGGCGACGGCGTCGCGCGGCACCCGCAGTGCCATCGAGCGCCGCACCCGAGGGACCGCCCCGGCGGACGCCGGAGCTGACTCCGGACCCGACACTGGGCCTGACGCTCGGCCTGACGCCACGGGTCGTCCCGAACGGGGTGCCACCCGCCTGACTCGCCCGGACAGCGGAGGCGGCGCGGATAACGACACGATCGAGCAGACTCGCCGCGAGGCGCCGGCAATCGCGGTCGATGCAGGCGGGAACGCCCCGATCACGGTGCCGGCGGATGCCGTCGCGCCCGCCGCAGCAGTCGCGGCGCCGGCCGCGTTCACAGCGGCAATCCCGACGGCAATCCCAGCCGTCGCGACCGGCCTCGTCCCCGCTGCCGCCGAGGTGCCCGTCATCGCATCCGCAGCGTCCGGAGCACTCTCCGCGGCCACCGGTTTACTCGCATTGCTGGGCGGTGGCACCAACCCCGGAGCGCCCGCGGCAGCCCCGCTGGCCTGGGCGGTCGCAGCCGTGACTCGCCGCGAATTGGGTGGTGCCGCAACGTCGCCCACTCCTGGCGCGGCACAGGTGACCGGTAGTCCCGCCGATTTCGCCGGACTGGCCACCGACCTCAGCGTTCGTGTCGCCGATGCGCTGAACGAGGTCGCCGGCAGCCTGGGTGGTTCGGCCGGTGCGACGCTCGTGGAGTTCCTGGCCCGCCCGACGTCGGCGCCCGGGGTCTCGGTGGGGGAGGCCGTCGGATTGGCTGCGGCCAATCTGTTGCGTTCGGTGGTCGGCATCGCCCCGGTGGCCGTGCCCTCCCTTGACGACGCCGTCGATGCGAACGTCATCGACGCCGCCATCGCGGCGCTGTCCGACCCGGCCCTGGCCCCCGCGCTGGGAACTGCTGCAGCAGAGCTGATTTCGGATCTCGCCGGTGACTCCGGGGTACGGACACTGATCGGACAGGGCGTTTCCCAGTTGGTGGCCTCCGCATTGGGCGGCGGCTCCATCGGATCGGGAACCGTTGAGGCCCTGAGTGATGCGGCGGCCGCCCTGCTGGCCGACCCGGCCGTTGTGGCGGGTCTCGGCGCAGTGGCGGGTTCCGCGATCACCAACCTGTTGAGCCAGCCCGCCATCGTCTCCGTTCTGGCCGATGTGGTTCGCGAGGTGGGTGACACCGCACTGGCCGGCGGCAGTGTCACCGGAAGCCTCAGCGGATCCCTGCGGGACCTGCTGTCGTCGGTTCAGGACGATGCCGCCCTTGCCGAAGCGGTGGGTGCCGCCTTGGCCGGCACGCTCGACACCGTCGGAGATGAGCTCCTGGGAAATGCGGCCGTCCGGCAGCTGCTCGGCGAGACCACCACCACCTTGTTCGCCGAATTGGCCGCGGATCCGTCGATCCGCACGGTCCTGGCCCAGCAGTTCAGCGGCATCCTCGGTCCGGAGGCGGCCGCACTCCTCGGGGATCCCACGGTGGTCAGCGATATCGCGAGTGCTCTCGGCGCCGCGGTCACCGGTTTCCTGGGCCAGCCCGGGGCCGTCGACGCGCTGACCGGTGCGGCCGGCGCGGTCCTGCAGGACATCATCGGCGGGGCGGATCCGAGCGCCGCCCTGCAGACGGTGTTTGCCGCACTGCAAGCCGACCCCGCGTTCGCAACCGCACTGGGTGCCGCGATCTCCACGGTCGTCGAAGCCGTCATGGACACCGAAGGCGTGCTCGAGGTCATCGGCGGAGCCAGCAAATCGCTGGTCAACGAGGTGCTCGACCAGGTCGGGCTGGCCGGTACCCCGATGGGGGACCTGGCCGAGTCCGCGGTCACATCCCTGCTCGACGACGCCGCCGTCGCCGGGCTGATCGGCGACATCGCCGCCGATCTGCTCAGCGGAAAGCCGGTTGAGGCGTTGGCCGGCAACGTGATTCGCACGATCGCCACCGATCCGGCCCTGCAGTCCGCCGTCGGGACGGCGATCGGCGAAGCAGTCGGAGCCATCTTCGGCGAGAACCCGATCGGAGCTATCGTCGGCTGGGTGGCCGGCGGTGCGGCCACCCTGGCGATCGGGGTCCTCGCCGGATTCGCGCTGCTGTTGAACCTGGTGCCGCCGGCGGCCGCGACCGTTCCCAACGTCTGGCCGGTCGCCGTCGTCGCATAGCTCTCTCCGTGCTTGGATGACGGCGTGGAACGGCTCTTCAACCTCATCCTGGCTCTCAAAGAACGTGGACTGCTGCCCGACGCCGTCATGCGGCGCCTGGTGCGGGTCATGTGCGCACAGTGGGTGTCGACGTTCGAGTGCGGCGGTGACACCGAGAAGCAGGCGTACTACAAGAAGAAGTACTTCGAGAAACTCCGTCACAGCGCCGGCGCCCTGCACCAGGACGACGCCAACATTCAGCACTACGAGGTGCCCACCCGGTTCTTCGAGATCATGCTGGGGCCCTACCTGAAGTACTCCTGCTGCCTGTTCTCCGAGGGCTCCGTCGGCCTCGCCGATGCGGAAGTCGCGATGCTGCACGCCTTCACCGAAGAGCATCTGCGCCTGAGCGAGACCGTGCAGAGCAAGGGGGTGCTGCGGGTGCTCGACCTGGGCTGCGGGTGGGGCTCGCACGGCGGCTACATCCTGGACAACTACGACGACGTCCACGTCACCTTCCTGTCCAACAGTGCGACGCAGCAGGACTTCATCAAGGCGCGCAACGAGAAACACGCCGGGCGATTCACCAATGTGAAGGCTGATGCCAGCAGCTTCGATGATCCCGCCTTCCGCGGGACGTTCGATGTGATCGTGTCCTGCGAGATGCTCGAGCACATGAAGAACTACGACATGGTGCTGGGGAAGGTGAGCTCCTGGCTGAAGCCCGACGGCCGAATGATGGTGCAGATCCTGGGGAATCGTCGCTTCGCCTATGACTTCACGACCACCGACTGGATGGGCAAGTACTTCTTCGCCGGGGGCACCATGCCCAGTCGCGACCTGTTCGAGAACTTCCTGCCGGCGGACCTCGTCCAGAGCCGGGTCTGGGATGTCAACGGCGGCCAGTACAGCAAGACCCTGGAGGCCTGGTTGGAGCGCCTGGACGCCCATCGCGAGGAATGCGTGGCAGCCCTGGAGGGAGGGCCGGTCTCGGGTCCGATCGCGTTGGAGCGCTGGCGGATGTTTCTGATCTTCTGCTCGGAGGTGTTCGGCTACCGCGGCGGAAACGAGTGGATGGTCTTCCACTATCTCTTCGAGAAGAACACGGCGGCTTGAGGTCTCGGCGCCTACGCCGGTTCGGCCCTGTCGGTCGCGGCCCTGTCGGTCGCGCCTCCGTCGGTCGCGCCTCCGTCGGGTTCGTTCTCGTCGGGATGGTCCTCGTCGGGTTCGGGGTCGGGTCGCAGGATTCGTTCGGGGTGGTGGAGGTTGTTGGTGCGGGGTTGGCCCCGGTCGAGGTGGGGTGGGGGGATCCATTCGGTTCGGTTGTCATGGGCT
>JAUPLT010000032.1 GCA_030836785.1 Actinomycetota bacterium | reverse complement strand
CGACGATCCGGCGGCGGGCATCGGCGGCGCTGATGCCCAACCGCGCGGTCAGCACCGCCGGCCACGACTTGGCACCCATCTCCTTCGCGCTCACCTGGGTTTGCAGATGCGCCAACGCGGCGTGCTCCACAGCCGGCAGGCGACGGCGGAGAGTCTCCAGGCGCTCCAACACCTCCAACGCCTCCGGGGCGCCCGACCCGTCCACCGGCAGCGAGGTCAACGAGTCCCAGGCCCCCTCCACCTCATCCAGCGCGGCGAGCACCGCCTTCCCGACCGCCGTGAACAACTCCATACATCGAACACTAGTTCGAACCACCGACAAAAACGGCTCCCGAGAAACACTGCAGGGCATGACGCCCGCCCGAGGTGCCTATCCGAACAGCGGAAGCAGTGGACCGCCCTCGACGATCCGGTCGACGGCCCTGGGACACAGGAAGGAGACGGCCATCCCGGTGAAGGCGGTGGGCGCACCGAGAGGACGGCCGAGTGCGTCGGCCACCTGGGCCGCGATGTCGGCGCTGTTCTGGCTGCGATCGGCCAGCAACGGGCACAGCGACTGCCCGAGAGCGACCGCGTCACCCGGGGCCAGGCCGGGGGCCAAGCCGGTGATACCGAGTCCGTCCAACGTGCCCACGAGGTCCTCCACCGAGCCGTCGTCGGCCTGCGAAGGTGCGGCGAACGACAGCGTGGCGCTGACCAGACCTGCCAACAGGCCTGTCGTCACTATGGTGCGGCGGAACGTCATAACGAATGAATCGTAGGCCGGTCACGGCACGTTACGGAACCCGGCTGAGCCGCTGATAGCCTGCACACCATGCAGGGATTCGCTGGCAAAGTGGCCGTGGTAACCGGGGCGGGGTCGGGCATCGGGCAGGCACTGGCCCTCGAGCTGGGGCGGTCCGGAGCGTCCGTGGCGATCAGTGACGTCGACACCGAGGGACTGGCAGTCACCGAGCAACGACTGAAAGCCATCGGGGCGCCGGTGAAGTCCGATCGTCTCGACGTCACGGAGCGGGAGCGCTTCCTGCTCTACGCCGATGAGGTCAAGGAACATTTCGGCAAGGTCAACCAGATCTACAACAACGCCGGGATCGCCTTCACCGGCGACATCGACATCACCCCGTTCAAGGACATCGAGCGGGTGATGGACGTCGATTACTGGGGCGTCGTCAACGGAACCAAGGCGTTCCTACCGCACCTGATCGCTTCGGGCGACGGCCACGTCATCAACATCTCCAGCGTGTTCGGTCTCTTCGCCGTGCCCGGACAAGCCGCGTACAACTCGGCGAAGTTCGCCGTCCGCGGGTTCACTGAAGCGCTGCGTCAGGAAATGATCCTGGCGAAACAGCCGGTCAAGGTGACCACGGTGCACCCGGGCGGAATCAAGACCGCGATCGCCCGCAACGCCACCGCGGCAGAGGGCGTCGATTCGGCGACGCTGGCAGAGTGGTTCGACACCAAGATGGCACGCACCTCTCCCGAACGGGCCGCGCAGATCATCCTCGATGGTGTCGCCAAGAACCGGGCGCGGGTGCTGGTTGGCGCTGACGCCAAGGTACTCGATATCGTCGTCCGGGCGACCGGGTCGGGCTATCAGCGGATTCTCACCGCGCTGTCCAGCCGGTTCATGCCGGCCTCGCGCTGACTCAGCGTCCCAGCGGGTTGGCGGCCAGCCACTCCTCGGCGACCGACTGCGGGTCCGCACCACCCTGCACTTTCCGGCGCATGTCGATCAGCGAGGCTGTGTCCAGAACACCGGCGATCTCGTTGACCGCCCGCAGTTGCATGGGGTCGAGTTCATTGCGACGGAACAGAGCGACGACGTTCTCCGCCGGGACCAATGCCGGCTTGCGGTCGGCGAGGACGACGATCCCGTCCGGCAGCGCCGTACCTGCCGTGGTGGTCCAGGCGGCGTTGATCTCACCGGCAGTCAGGGCATCGAAAAGCATTGTGGGGTCGCCGTATTCGCGCACCGCGGACAGCACGCAGGACCCGACTTGGCCGGGGGACTCGGTGCCGCTCAATGTGCCGACCCGCAGTGCCGCACAGTGCCGCACCAGGGCCGCCAGGTCCCGGCCGCCCCATCCGGTCGCGATGGTGTCGGTGACGGCCAGTGCCGGCTTGTCCTCGGCGGCCACCGCATAGTCGGCCGCAGCGAGGCCCTCCGGTAGCGCGCCGGCCAGCGCGCGGTAGACCTGCTCGGCGGAGCGCGCCTGCGACTCCGGGTCCAGGCGTTGTAGCAGTCGGCCGGTGAATCCCGTTGCGACGCTGACCTTCCCGGCTCCCAGAGCCTCCAGCGCGTCGCCGGACGCCTCGACCCGGGCCGCAGTCCCGTAGTAGCGCAACCCGGCGGCGTAGATATGCGCCAGCAGGGCGCCTTCCGGGTCGTCCGGCGCGCCGACCGCCAGCGACGGACCGCTACCCGTGGCACCGCACGCGGCGACCAGCACCGCAGCCAGGGCGGTCAGTAACCGCCGAAGAACCATCAAACCTCGGCGGCTGCGGCCACCGCGGCGGCCACCGCGGGGCCGACCCGCGGATCCAACGGGCTCGGCACGATATGGTCCGCCGCCAAGTCGTCGCCCACGACGGAGAAGATCGCCTCCGCCGCAGCGACTTTCATTTTCTCGGTGATCCGGCGCGCACCGGCGTCCAGCGCCCCGCGGAACACACCGGGGAAGGCCAGGACATTGTTGATCTGGTTGGGGAAGTCACTGCGCCCGGTGGCGACGATCGCCGCGTGCCGCTTGGCGGCCTCCGGATGGATCTCCGGGTCGGGGTTGGAGCAGGCGAAGACGATCCCACCCGGAGCCATGGTGGCGATCAATTCCTCGGGAACCTTGCCGGCAGAGACTCCCAGGAACACATCGGCTCCCTTGAGGGCCTCGGCCAAGCCACCGGTGCGCCCCTCCGGGTTGGTCCTGGCCGCCAAGTCGGCCTTGACCCCGTTGAGGTCACCACGGTCGCTGTGCACGATCCCCTTGGAGTCGAGCACGGTGATATTGGTCAGGCCCGCCGCGAGCAGGATGTTGGCGCAGGCCACCCCCGCGGCACCGGCACCGGAGATCACCATCGTGAGCGAACTCATCTTGCGCTCCAGCACCGCCGTCGCTCCCAGTAACGCGGCGAGCACCACGATGGCGGTGCCGTGCTGATCGTCGTGCATGACCGGGCAGTCCAGCGCCTCGATGACGCGGCGTTCGATCTCGAAACAGCGGGGCGCCGAGATGTCCTCCAAGTTCACCGCACCGAAGCTCGGCCGCAGACGGATGAGTGTCTCGACGATCTCATCGGGATCCTTGGTGTCGAGCACGATCGGAATCGAGTCCAGGCCGCCGAAGGTCTTGAACAACGCCGACTTGCCCTCCATCACCGGCAGGGACGCCGATGGGCCGATATCGCCGAGTCCGAGCACCGCGCTGCCGTCGCTGACGACGGCGACCAGCCGGCCGGCCCATGTGTAGCGGGCGGCCAAAGTCTGGTCGGCGGCGATCGCGCGGCTGACCTGCGCCACCCCGGGGGTGTAGGCGATCGACAGTGCGCGCTGGGTGTCGAGAGGGGCCTTCAGTTCAACCGACAGCTTCCCGCCCTGATGGGCAGCGAAGATCTCCTCGTCGCTGAGAACGAGGTGCGAGGGGGGAGCCGTTTCAGTCACGGCGATAGGGTACGCGGGCCAGTCACGTCCTGATCGCACTCCCCCGTTTCCGGTGTGCTGGCCGCGTAGCATCTGCAGCCATGGCGTCCTTCCGGCCACGTCCGCCCGCCCTGCTGGGCAGCACTCGACCGCGGCCGCCTGTCGTCGACCCGCGGCGGATTCACCTCCCGGTATCGGAGGCCGTCGTGGACTGCGCTGTCTACGTCGACGGCGCCAGGCTGCCCGGGAGATTCAGCCACGCCGCGGCCTTGCAGGAAACCCGGGCCCTGATCAACGCCGGACGTACCGCATTCGTCTGGATCGGGCTGCACGAACCCGACCAGCACCAGATGGAGGCCGTCGCCGCGGTGTACGGGCTGCACCCGTTGGCGGTGGAGGATGCGGTGCACGCCCATCAGCGGCCCAAGGTCGAGCGTTACGATGACACGCTGTTTCTGGTGCTGAAGACGGTCAACTACCTCCCGCACGAGTCAATGCACCTGGCCCACGAGATAGTCGAGACCGGCGAAATCATGGTGTTCGTCGGCGCCGACTTCGTGGTGACCGTCCGGCACGGCGAGCACACCGGCCTCGCCGAGGTGCGTAGTTGTCTGGAATCCGAACCCGCCCTGTTGGCGCTGGGACCGTACTCGGTGATGCACGCGGTGGCCGATCACGTGGTGGACACCTACCGCTGGGTCGCCGAGGCGATGGAATGCGATATCGATGCCATCGAGGAGGACACCTTCTCCCCGCACACCAAAACTGACATCGAACCGATCTACCTGCTCAAGCGGGAGGTGGTCGAGATGCGCCGCGCGGTGGCGCCGCTGACCGAGGCGCTGGCCAAGCTGCACACCGACTACCGCGACCTGCTGTCCAAGGAGATCCTGCGCTATATGCGCGACGTCCAGGACCATCAGGGGCTGGCGGCCGACCGGATCGCGAGCTACGACGAGATGCTCTCGTCACTGGTGCTGGCCGCTTCTGCCAAGGTGGACATGCAGCAGAACACCGATATGCGCAAGATCTCGGCCTGGGTGGCGATCGCCGCCGTACCGACCATGATCGCCGGCATCTACGGGATGAACTTCGAGAACATGCCCGAATTGGCCTGGGAGTGGGGATATCCCGCAGTGCTGGCGCTGATGGCCTCGGTCTGCACCTTCCTGTACGTGACGTTCCGCCGTAACCACTGGTTGTAACAGGGCAATACCAGCCCAGCCCGGCGACGATGCGGGCCGGCCACGGCCCGAGGAGAAGCCGGGCAATACCAGCGAAGCCCGGCGCCGGGTCACCGGGGCGACAACGCCCGCCTGTTCGGATCCAGCACATCGACGCCGTCGTCGGTCCAGGCCTGACGCAGCGCCGCAGCGCCCTTAAGCCGTACCCAGGCCGCCTCGGTGGGGGTGATCGGCACCGCCGCCAGGAATCGCACCGGATCCCGAGGCGGTTCCAGGACCAGGTCGGGGATTCCTGAACTCTGCAGCAGCACAGCGGTGAACGGCGCCCCCTGCCAGAGCGCAGAACCCAGGTCGACCAGCAGGTCCGCGGCCAGCACCACCCCGTCGACTGCCGGGGTCGCCGCGATCACCGCGAGGCTACGGGCCAGTCCCGGCCCGGGCGCCCCGCCGCGCAGGCTCACCACCACCTCGGCGCGCGGGCCGCGCACCGGATCAACGGCCACCGCAGAGGGATCGGCCATCGGATGGCGCGAACATCCCAGCGAGACATGGTGATAGACGCCATCCCGATCGGGTCCGAAGCGGAGCACGT
>JAUPLT010000354.1 GCA_030836785.1 Actinomycetota bacterium | reverse complement strand
GCGGATGCGGTCGTGGTGACCACCGAGTGGCCCGAGTTCCGTCTCATCGACCCCGAGGGTCTGCGTCGGGTGATGCGCGGCGATCTCGTGGTCGACGGCCGGAACTGCCTGCCAGAGGCCAACTTCGCCGGATCGGGTCTGCACTTGGTGGGATTTGGCTGGTGAGCCCCGCGGAACGGGTGACTCGCCGCCAGTTTCGCCGAGACTAGGTTCGACGCAGACCATGCTGCGCGCGGTCATCTACCTGCTGGCCTGGTTCGCCACCGTGTTCGCCTTCGTCGCATTGGCGGCCAGGTGGGTTCCGGTGGTCAACCACGCCGTGCTGGTCGTCGCCGCGCTGTCACCGCACCTGACGATCGGGGCGAGCCTGCTGGCTGCACTGTCTCTGTTGGCCGCGTCGCCGCGGCTTGCGGCTCTCGCGCTGCTGCCGGCCGTGGTCGCCGCGGCCATCCAACTGCCCTCGTTCATCGGGTCCGGCAAGCCTGCCGCGGACAGCGTCGCCATCCGGGTGCTGACCGCGAACGTCCGGGAAGGGCTGGCCGAGCCGGGCCCGCTGGCCGCCCTCGCCCGCGACCGGGCGGACGTCTTCGTCCTGCAGGAGCTGTCCCCGGAACTGGCTTCGAAGCTGACCGGGCTGGAATCGAACTTCCCGTACCGGGCGGTGGACGCGCAGCCCTATGCCGCCGGAATCGGCGTCTGGAGCCGCTACCCGATCGAACGGTCCAGCCGCGATCCCGGCTATCAGCTCGGTGTGGTCACCGCCTCGCTTCGGGTGCCCGGGGTGTCCGCACCCGTATCGGTCCTCGGCGCGCACCTGGCGGGCCCGTTCCCGCAGTCGATCGACAACTGGAAACAGGACATCGCGGCCTTCCCGGACACCCTCGCCGATCTGGCTGCGACGGCCGGGCCGGGGGCCGCCATCGTCGCCGGCGACCTGAACGCCACCCCGGATATGCGGCCGTTCCGGAATCTGCTCACCGGTGGCTTCCGCAACGCGGCCGAGCAGGCCGGCGCAGGTCTGGTACCGACCTTCCCCGGACACGGATCGGGGCCTGCGTTCATCGGTATCGACCACATCCTCACCCTGAACAGCACAGCCACGGATGTGCAGACGGTGCCGGTACCCGGTTCTGACCATCTCGGTGTGGTGGCGACCATTCACGTGCCACGGCAGGTGAATACCGGCTAGCCCCGACCCGTGCCATCCTGGCGGCCTTACCGTCTCCGGGGAGTGCCTGTGTCCGTCAACGTTGTTCCGCCGCTGCCTGCCGTCACACCCGTCGTCGACTACGAGCCGCCGGCCTTCGGTGGGCCGCCCGTCCCGCCCCCTCCCACCGTGCTCAAGCCCCGGTGCGTCGCGTCCAATCGTCCGATGAGCAGCCCGCCGGCCGAGGAGGCCCGGGTCCGCGCTGCCACCGTCGCCGCGGCGACATTCGCCGACGCCGCGCTGCGCCGAGTGCTCGAGGTGATCGACCGCCGCCGGCCGCAGGCCCAGATCAGGCCACTGCTGGCGACCGGTCTGGCGGATTCGCTGCCCACCGGCGCAGCCGGCGACGGTGCGGCCCGGCTGCGCCGGGTGGTGGCACAGATCACCGACCCCCGGGGCTCGGCCGCAGAAGTCGCAGCGAGTTACTCCCGGGGAGCCCGGGTCGGCGCGATCGCCTGCCGGGTCGAACTGCTCGGAACACCGACCGACCCACGCTGGCAACTGGTGGCACTGCACATCGGCTGAGCATCAGGTACGACGGGACCCGAATCCGATCAGCCTCGGCGGAGGATCCCCCGCCCGCCCTTGGACTGCTGCCGCTTGGCCTCGCGGCGCTCGCGGCGGCTGCCCCCGGCCGCCTTGGGCCGCCCGGCCCCGTCGGCGTGCTTGACCTCCACCCCGCCGTCCTCGGCTGGGCCGACGTAGGTCAGCGGACGCGAATCGTCCTGGTCGTTGATCCCCTTGGCCCGCACCGTCGGCTCGGCGTCGTCCCTGCCCAGCGCGGCCAGACCCGCCGGCGCCGCAACCGGGGCGACGGTGGTCTGCGGGGCCGGCTCGACCTGGACGTTGAACAGGAATCCGATGGACTCCTCCTTGAGAGCGTCGAGCATGCCGGTGAACATGTCGTAGCCCTCGCGCTGATACTCGACCAGGGGGTCGCGCTGAGCCATCGCCCGCAGGCCGATGCCCTCCTTGAGGTAGTCCATCTCGTAGAGATGTTCGCGCCACTTGCGGTCCAGCACGTTGAGCAGGATGTTGCGTTCCAACTGGCGCATGGCGCCCTCGCCGGCCAGCGCGTCGACATCGGCCTCACGCTTGGCGTACGCCTTGCGCGCGTCGGTGACCAGCAGGTCGAGCAGTTCTTCACGAGTAAGGTCGCCCTCCTCGCCGACCGCGTCGGAGTCGATCAGTTCGTGATAGTCCACCCCGACCGGGTAGAGGGTCTTGAGCGCACCCCACAGCGACTCCAGATCCCAGTCCTCGGCGTACCCCTCGGCGGCGGCCCCGTTGACATACGCGGTGACCACGTCGACGAGCATCTCGTGGACCTGGGGCTGCAGATCCTCGCCCTCCAGGATGAGCCTGCGCTCGGCGTAGATGACCTTGCGCTGCTGGTTCATCACCTCGTCGTACTTGAGCACGTTCTTGCGGATCTCGAAGTTCTGCTGCTCGACCTGGGTCTGCGCGCTCTTGATCGCGCGGGTCACCATCTTGGCCTCGATCGGCACATCGTCGGGCAGGTTCAGCCTGGTCAGCAGCGACTCCAGTGCGGCGCCGTTGAACCGCCGCATCAGTTCGTCGTCCAGCGACAGATAGAACCGGGACTCCCCCGGGTCGCCCTGGCGGCCGGACCGGCCGCGCAACTGGTTGTCGATGCGGCGGGACTCGTGCCGCTCGGTTCCCAGCACGTACAGTCCGCCGGTCGCGATGACCTCCTCGGCCTCCGCGGACGCCTTGGCCTTGACCTTCGGCAGTTCCTCGTGCCAGGCCTGCTCGTAGTCCTCCGGAGTCTCCACCGGGTCCAGTCCGCGCTCCCGGAGTCGCTGGTCGAGGATGAAGTCCACGTTGCCGCCGAGCACGATATCGGTGCCGCGGCCGGCCATGTTGGTGGCCACCGTGACCGCCCCGCGCCGACCGGCCTCGGCGACGATGGCCGCCTCGAGTTCGTGGTTCTTGGCGTTGAGGACGTTGTGCGGTACCCGGAGCTTCTGCAGGATCCTCGACAGGTACTCCGACCGCTCGACGCTGGTGGTGCCGACGAGCACCGGCTGACCGGCCTCGTTGCGCTCCTTGATGTCGTCGGCGACCGCCAGGAACTTGGCTTCCTGGGTCTTGTAGATCAGGTCGCTCTGGTCCTTGCGGACCATCGCCCGGTTCGTCGGGATCGGAATGACGCCGAGCTTGTAGATCTCGTGCAGTTCGGCGGCCTCGGTCTCGGCGGTGCCGGTCATGCCGGCCAGCTTCTTGTAGAGCCGGTAATAGTTCTGCAGGGTGATCGAGGCCAGCGTCTGGCTCTCCGACTTGATCTCGACGTTCTCCTTGGCCTCGATGGCCTCGTGGATACCGTCGTTGTAGCGGCGACCGGTGAGCAGGCGACCGCTGAACTCGTCGACGATGACGACCTCGCCGTCGCGGACCAGGTAGTCCTTGTCCCGCTTGTAGAGCTCCTTGGCCTTCAGCGCGTTGTTGAGGTAGTTCACCAGCGGGGTGTTGACGGCCTCGTAGAGGTTCTCGATACCGAGTTGGTCCTCGACGAACTCCACGCCGAGTTCGTCGATGCCGACGGTGCGCTTGCGCAGGTCAACCTCGTAGTGGACGTCCTTCTCCATCAACGGGGCGAGCCGGGCGAACTCCTTGTGCCAGCTCGACGCGTCGTCTGCCGGGCCGGAGATGATCAGCGGGGTCCGGGCCTCGTCGATCAGGATCGAGTCGACCTCGTCGACGATGGCGTAATTGTGGCCGCGCTGCTGCACCAGGTCGGCCAGCGAGTGCGTCATGTTGTCACGCAGGTAGTCGAACCCGAGCTCCCAGTTGGTGCTGTAGGTGATGTCGGCGTTATAAGCCGCCCGGCGCTGGTCGGGATTGAGCTCGTTGAGGATGACGCCGACCTCCAGGCCCAGGAAGCGGTGCACCCGGCCCATCCACTCGGCGTCACGTTTGGCCAGGTATTCGTTGACGGTCACCACGTGCACGCCCTTGCCGCCCAGCCCGTTGAGATAGGCCGGCAGCACGCAGGTCAGGGTCTTGCCCTCACCGGTCTTCATCTCCGCGACATTGCCGAAGTGCAGGGCGGCACCGCCCATCACCTGCACGTCGAAGTGCCGCTGGGACAGCACTCGCCAGGCCGCCTCGCGGGCGACGGCGAAGGCCTCGGGCAGCAGGTCGTCGAGATCGGCACCGTTGTCGATGCGGCCCTTGAACTCGGCGGTCTTGGCCCGCAGCTGCTCGTCGGTCAGCTTCTCGGTCTCGTCGGAGAGGGTGTTGACGTAATCGGCCACTCCCCTGAGGCGCTTGACCATGCGACCTTCACCGAGGCGCAGCAACTTAGACAGCACAGTGTTCATCCCTTATGGATTGGCAGTGATTAGCCACCATCCTAGGTGACGCGGTAAAACTCGCCGGTGAGGCGAGGCGTGTCAACGCCCCGCCTCACCGCAGGCGAGCGTCAGGCGAGGCGAATCAGGCCACCGCTTCGCCGTCAGGCGAGGCGAATCAATCCACCGCTTCGCCGTCAGGCGAGGCGAATCAATCCGTAGTCGTAGGCGTGGCGCCGGTAGACCACCGACGGACGGTCGGTCTCCTTGTCGTGGAACAGGAAGAAGTCATGGCCGACCAGTTCCATCTCATAGAGCGCATCGTCGACGGTCATCGGCGTCGCCGGATGGTCCTTGACACGCACAATCCGACCGGGCACATGGTCGTCCACGGCCTCCGGGCCGACCTCAGCGCGGGTGTCCGCGGGGGCCGGATTGAACGCATCGGCCAGGTCGAGACTTTCCGGGGCCGCCACGGCGGCGGCCTGATGCAGCGAGACCGGGGTCTTGTCGCCGTAATGCACCTTGCGGCGGTCCTTGCCGCGCCGCACCCTGCTTTCGAGCTTGTGCACCGCGGCCTCAAAGGCGCCGTAGAAGCTGTCCGCGCACCCCTCCCCGCGCACCACCGGACCGCGACCGTGCGCAGTGATCTCGACGTGCTGGCAGTTCTTGCGCTGCCGACGGTTCTTCTCGTGTTCCAACTCCACGTCGAAGCGACGGATCGAACCGTCGATCCGTTCGACGCGGGCCAACTTCTGCCCCACGTAGACGCGGTAGTGGTCGGGCACCTCGACGTTGCGGCCAGTCACCTGGATGTGCGCATTGACCGACTGGCTCTCCGCGGAGGCCTGGCTGTCGAGTTCGGGGTTCACGGATTGCGTTGACATACTTGGCAACTCATTTCTGCTACGGGATCGCACGCGGGTTCGCGCACGCGGCCTGTGAGAATTGCGCCGGCAGGCGGACCCCGGAATCAGGTGCCCTGGCCCCGCCGGCGGGAGAGGTCGATGACATCACCTCCTGCGCTGTCGGGCAAGCATGGCCTGTAGGGCCGACGGTAGTCGCAGCATCGGGGCGCCGCCACCTTATCGACACACCGTGTCCAACTTGCTGTCGCCGGGGTTCCGGCCACCATCAGGCCCAAGCCAGTGTCAGCATCGCGCTCACCCGTACCCCGCCCTCCCGCAGCGTCCGGACCGCCTCCCGCGCGGTCGCCCCGGTGGTCACAACGTCATCGACCACCAGCACCTCGCCGGCCGGCCGAGCGGTCAGCCGTACCCGCCCGGCGATATTGCGTTCGCGGGCGGCGGTTCCCAGCCCCACCGAGTCGCGGACCAGTGCGGCGGTGCGCAGAGCCGGAACCACGCACAGGCCGGGGGCCCGCGCGGTGGCGGCGACCGCGATCCGGGTGACCGGGTCCCCGCCGCGCTTCCTCGCCGCGATCCGGCGGGTGGGCGCCGGGACCACCACCAGTGGGACGCCGACGATGCCCCAACCGATCAGCTGATGGATCCCCAGCGCCAGCGCGCGGGCCAGCGGGGCAACCAGGTCGCGACGGCCGTGCTCCTTCACCGCGACGACGGCGCACCGCCTGACCCCGGCGTACCGCCCGAGCCCGAAGACCGGAACTCCCGGGTCGACGCGTGGGGTGACGACGTGCGGCTCGTCGGCCGCGACGTTCAGGGCGGCGGCACAGCGCTAACACCACCGCATGCCGGGTGCACCGAAACCACCGCACTCCAACGGCAGGACGAGGTCG
>JAUPLT010000353.1 GCA_030836785.1 Actinomycetota bacterium | reverse complement strand
CTGACCGACTGTGTGCGTCTGGCGCTGCGACTGGTGGAGCTCTGGGCCCGCCCATCCGCCTCCCCGCCGCAGGATGTCAGTCCGCTCATCCGGAGCGGTATGGATGCAGCCCGCGGGGACGGGCTCCTTCCCAGTGCGCTGAGGTTCGCGTTGGCTGCCATCGAGCGCGGCATTCCCATCGCGGTGTTCCCTGGACATGTCCTGTACGGCTGGGGGCGGTCGGCGCTTCGGATGGCGGATAACTTCAGCGGCAGAACCGATTTCATCGCCACCTCACTGGCACAGAACAAGGCGCGCTCGATGTGGATTCTGCGCGAGGCTGCCGTCCCGGTGCCGCCGGGAGAGGTGGTTGCCACCTTTGACGAGGCGCTGGGTGTGGCCGAATCGTTGGGCTGGCCCGTGGTGGTCAAGCCGATAGATCAGGATCAGGCCAGAGGGGTGACGCCCCGCGTCCGTGACGAAGTGACTCTGCACCACGCCTTCGATGGCGCCGCCCGCTACAGCCCGGGCAGCGTCGTGGTGGAGAAACACGTCGAGGGTGACGATCACCGAATCCTGGTCGTCAACGGGAGAATGCTTGCGGCCGCGCGCCGGGTGCCGGCTGGAATCACCGGAGACGGTGTCCGCAGCGTCGAGAAACTCGTGGAGAAACTCAACGCGGATCCGCGGCGCGGCGCGGACTTCCACAGCGCGATGAAGAAGGTGGTGCTCGACGCTGAGGCTCTCGAACTTCTGGCCGACCAGGGTGTGCCCGTCGAGTCGGTACCCGAGGCGGGCCACTGGATTGCGTTGCGCCGCACCGCGAATATCAGCACCGGTGGTACAGCTGTCGACGTCACTGCCGCGGTGCATCCGGACAACGCCCGTCTCGCTGAGCGGGCCGCGCGCATCATCGGCCTCGACATCGCCGGGATCGACTTCCTGACCACCGACATCGGCCGTTCATGGCGGGAGGTCGGCGGGGTGATCTGTGAGGTGAACTCCCAGCCCGGTTTCCGGCCACACTGGTTGAGCGATCCGGAGCGGGATCTCAACGGCGAGATCATCGAACTTCTCCTTGATGGTCGCCCGGGCCGGATTCCGACCGCGGCGATCACCGGGACCAACGGGAAGGGCACGACTGCCCTCATGCTCCAGCACATCTGGATGTGCGCGGGCAAGGTGGCTGGCGTCTGCACCACCCAGGAAGTGCGGATCGGCAGCGATATCGTCAGTTCCGACAACCTCTCCGGTTACCCCGGCGGCAGGATCATGCTGACTGACCCGGCAACTGAGGTCGCGGTCATCGAAATGCCCCGAAAGGGGCTGATCGACTTTGGACACCCCTGCGACCGGTATGACGTGGCCGCGCTGCTGAACGTCGAGGACGACCATCTGGGCGTCGACGGAATCGAGACCATGGAACAGATGGCCGAGCTCAAGGCGGAGGTTCTGGAGCGTGCCCGCGACGCAGTCGTGGTCAATGCCGACGACCCGCTGTGCGTGGCGATGCTGACGAGGGCCGGGACCGACCGGCACATTCTGGTGGCCACCGACCCGGCAGCCGATCCGGTGGTGGAGCATCTCGCGCGCGGGGGTGAGGCGGTGATCCTGGCCCAGGACGGCGAACGGCTCGACCTCGTGTTGGCCGCCGGCGCCGCACGAACCGTTCTGCTCGCGGTGCCGGACATCCCCGCCGCGATGGCCGGTCTACTGCGGTACAACGTGCGCAACGCGATGTTCGCCGCGGCCCTCGCGTGGGCGCAGGGCATCGATCCGGCGACCATCCGGCACGCACTGGGAACCTTCACGGCCTCTGTCGCCCACAATCCCGGTCGATTCAACTTCCTCGACGGATTCCCGTTCCAGGTTTTCCTCGACTATGCGCACAATCCGGCTGGTGCGGTCGAGTTGAGCCGGGTGGTCGCCGAACTGCCCGTCACCGGGCGCCGGATCGTGTGCAACACGCACGTCGGTAACCGTCATCCAAGCCATCTCGAACTGGTCGTGCCAGTGCTCGCCGACGCGTTCGACGTGTTCGTCCTCAGTTGCTCCCCGGAGGAGCTTTCCCCGGAATACGCGGCTGGCGGCGCCGACCCGGTAGTGGCGATGATTACCCGATCTGAGCAGCTACTCGCCGATGCCGGCGTGCCGGACAGCAGTATCACCGTGGTTGCGGATCTATTCCAGGCGATCCGGACTGCGCTGCGCATCGGCCAACCGGGTGACCTCGTCGTCCTGTTGGCCGCGCCGGAAGAAGTGCTGCCGGTCGTGGAGGCCCTGCTGGGCGAGGCCGGCCCGGTACCCTCTACGTCGTGAGGGAGGACCCGGCCGTGAGGGAGGACCCGGCCGCGAGCGAGGACCCGGCGCCGCAGGTACCTGCCAAGCAGCCGAACCGCCCCGTGGTGGGCGTCGCGCTCGGCTTGCTCGGGGTGGTCGCCATCACGCTCGGATTCCGCGACTACCAGGCGCGCGACCGCGAGGATGTCCGGGCCGAGATGGTTGCAGCAGCGACCCGGGGCGCGGTCAACCTGACCACCATCGACTACGAGCGAGTGGATGAGGACGTTCAGCGGATCCTCGATTCGTCGACCGGCGTTTTCCGCGACGATTTCGAGAAGCGCGCCGACTCGTTCAAAGACGCCGCCCGCAAAGCCCAGTCGAAATCCGTCGGCACCGTCGCCGAGGCGGCGGTGGAGTCCGTCGACGGCGATCAGGGACGGGTCCTGGTTGCGATCACCGTGATGACCTCCAACCGGGGGGTTCCGGAGCAATCGCCGCGTGGCTGGCGTACCCGCATCGGGGTCGTCAAGACCGATGACGGGATGAAGGTCTCGCAGGTGGAGTTCGTCCCGTGAACCAGGTGACGCACCAGGTGTCCGCGGCGCTGCAGGCGGTCAAGTCGAGAGTCGGGCAGGGCGGTGCCAGGGCGCTCCTCGCGCCGGGTGCGGCGACCGGACTCCTGCTGCTGTCGATCTGGCTGTTGTGGGACGGCTCAGCGCGCAACGACGCCGAACAGGCCGGTTCGGAGGCGGTGGCCGCGGCCCGTGAATCGATCGTCGCGATGGGCAGCTATCGGCCCGAAAACGTGGAGCAGAACCTCACATCAGCGCGAGAGCGCCTGACCGGTGCCTTCCTGGATGCCTACACCCAGGCCATTCAAACGGTCGTCATCCCCAACGCCAAGGGGAAGAAGATGTCGTCGGCGGTATCGGTGCCGGCTGCCGGGGTGGTCTCGGCCGAGCCGGACCGGGCGGTGCTGCTGGCTTACGTCGACCAGACCCTGACCGTCGGTCGCGAGGCCCCGGTCGCCAACCCCGCTCGGTACCGGGTGACGATGCAGAAGGTGGACGGACGCTGGCTGGTCGCCGGATTCGACCAGATCTAGGGAGGCCGTTGTGACCGAACCCGACTCGATCGACATCACCGCGCCTGCCGTGCGACTGACGGCGCTGACCTGGGGTGAAGGCGCGGCGGCGGAGTCCGGGGAGGCGGCTCCAATTGCACTGTGCCTGCACGGTTTTCCCGACACCGCGCATGGCTTCCGCAAGCTGGCCCCGCATCTGGTCGCCGCCGGTTACCGGGTGGTGGCACCGTTCATGCGGGGCTACGCACCCTCGTCGCTGCCAGCGGACGGCGCCTACCATCTCGGTGCGCTGATGGACGACGCCCTGCAGGCGTACGCCGCGGCGGGGCCGACCGACGCCGATGTGGTGATCGGCCATGACTGGGGAGCCGTTGCGGCGACGGGCCTGGCAGCCATGCCGGACAGTCCGTTCCGCAAGGCGGTTGTCATGTCGGTACCGCCCGCAGCCGCCCTGTTGAGCCGCGGACGACCATCGGCCGGGTTGGCGAAACTGCTTCCCGGACAGCTCATCCGGAGTTGGTACATCAGCTATTTCCAGCTGCCGTTCG
>JAUPLT010000352.1 GCA_030836785.1 Actinomycetota bacterium | reverse complement strand
CCGACTCAGCACGCACCCATCCCGTGTCGCGGTCCACCGCGGCGGCGGTTCCCCGGGTCAGTCCGGCCACCGCGACGTTGCCGTCGTCATCGTGCAGGCTCGCAAGCAGGCGCACCAGGACCATGAGCGCGTCGGGCACCACCCCGCCCCACATTCCGGAGTGCAGGCCGTGGTCGAGGGTGGCAACCTCCACCACGCAGTCGGCCAGCCCGCGCAGCGACACCGTCAGCGCCGGAACATCGGCGGTCCAGTTGTCTGAGTCGGCGATCACGATCACGTCGGCGGCGAGTTTGTCGCGGTGTTCGGCGAGCAGTCGGCCCAGCGAGGGCGAACCGGACTCCTCCTCGCCCTCGACGAACACCGTCACCCCGACCGGTGGCCGTCCGCCGTGTGCCCGGAAGGCCGCCAGATGGATGGCGATACCGGCCTTGTCGTCGGCGGCACCACGGCCGTAGAGCCGGCCGTCACGTTCTTCCGGCTCGAACGGCGGCGAATCCCATTGCCCGCGTTCACCTTCGGGCTGGACGTCGTGGTGGGCGTACAGCAAGACCGTGGGCGCGCCCGGCGGTGCCGGGTGCCGGGCGACGACCGCCGGGGCGCCGCCGGCCCGGACGATCTCCACGTCGGCGAAGCCGGCATCACGAAGCAGGTCGGACACTTTCTGCGCGCTGCGCTGCACCTCGTCGCGGCGGTCCGGGTCAGCCCAGACCGACTCGATACGCACCAGGTCCTCGAGGTCACGGCGCACGTCGGGAAGCACGGCACGCGCCGATGCGATCAGGTCGTCCACCCGGCCGAGCCTACCGAGGGGGCAGGTCAGAGGGTTTCGATGATGGCGACCGCGGCGGCAGTGTCACCGTCATGGGTCAGCGACACGTGGATCACCATGTCGGCCAGGTATTCGGCGATCGACCCGGTCAACCGCACCTTGGGGCGGCCCCACATGTCGGTGACGACCTCGATGTCGCGGTGGATACCCTCGGGCAGCACCGGCCGCTGCGCGAACCGGGACCCCGACCACGCCTTGATGACCGCTTCCTTGGCCGCCCATCTGGCGGCCAGGTGCCGCGCCGCCACCGAACTGCGGTCCGCGGCGTCGCGACGCTCGCCCGGGGTGAACGTCTCGGCGAACACCGTCCCGGGCTGATCCACCAGCTCGGCGAACGCCGGAACGGACACCAGGTCGATACCGACGCCCACCACAGCCACGGCCAGACTTTAGCCGATCGAGCCACCGCTCAAGCCACCGTTCGAGCTACCGATCGGACCGCTCCGGTAGGCCCCGTCGGTGTCCAACCGGGCCGTCGGATCCAACAGCATGGCGGCCTCCTGCCCCTTCTCCGGCGCGTCGTGGTCGAACCGACGGTCGGCGGGACGTTCGTAGAGCGGACGGCCACCCGCCATCGCCGAGACCAGCCGGCGCTGACCGGCCAACACCCGAGCCTGCGCGCGTTCGCTGTAGGCGGCGCGCTCATCGGGGCCCAGCGACGCCAGGAACGCCTGCGGGTGCACCAGCGCCACCAGACCCGAGACGTGCCCGAAGCCGAGGCTGGTCAGCAGACCGGCCTTCAGCGGCAGCTTCCCACCGACGTGCAGGGTCTGCCGCGGCCAGACGAAGTGCGCCGAGCCGGCCAGTTCGTCATCGACACAGTCCAGACTGCGGTTGG
The DNA here is from genome assembly GCA_030836785.1 of Actinomycetota bacterium. Classification (GTDB taxonomy): domain Bacteria; phylum Actinomycetota; class Actinomycetes; order Mycobacteriales; family Mycobacteriaceae; genus Mycobacterium. Next base: position 6,062 of record JAUPLT010000352.1, on the reverse strand, counting down.
GCGGGATCACCCCGTCCCGCAGGATCTGGCACAGCCCGATGAGCTGGAACACCGCTGCCCCGCCCTTGGCGTGCCCGGTGAGGCTCTTCTGCGAGACGGCGAACAGCGGGTTGCCCTTGGCCCGGCCCAGCGCGTCGGCCAACCGCTCGTGCAGGTCGGTCTCGTTGGGATCGTTGGCCAGCGTGGAGGTGTCGTGCTTGGAGATCACCGCGATGTCGTCCGCTCCCACCCCCAGCCTGGCCAGCGAGCGTGCCAGCGCCGACTGGCGCCCGCCGCGGCCCGCACCCAGCGCACCCAGGCCCGGGGCCGGTATGGAGGTGTGCACGCCGTCGGCGAAGCTCTGCGCGTAGGCCACCACGCCGAGGACGGGCAGGCCCATCTTCAGCGCCAGGTCACCGCGTGCCAGCAGGATCGTGCCACCGCCCTGGGCCTCCAGGAAGCCCAGCCGGCGCCGGTCGTTGGCGCGGGAGAACTTGGCGTCGTTGATGCCCTTGGCGCGCATCATCTCGGTGTCGGCGGTGGCGGCCATATCGCCGAAGCCGATCACCGCGTCCATGATCAGATCGTCGAAGCCGCCGGCCACCACCAGTTCGGCCTTGCCGAGCCTGATCTTGTCGACACCCTCCTCGATCGACACCGCCGCGGTGGCACACGCCCCGACCGGGTGCACCATCGCGCCGTAGCCGCCGACATAGGACTGCATGACGTGTGCGGCAACGACATTCGGCAGCACCTCCTGCAAGATGTCGTTCGGCTTGGCGGTGCCGAGCAGGTTGCCGTGGAACATTCGCTCCATCGACGTCATACCGCCCATACCGGTGCCCTGCGTGCTGGCGACCAGGCTGGGGTGCACCCAGCGCATCAGTTCGGCCGGGGTGAAACCGGAAGACAGGAACGCATCGACGGTGGCGACGATGTTCCACAGCGCCACCCGGTCGATGGAGGTGGCCATGTCCGCGCTGAGACCCCACACCGTCGGGTCGAACCCGGTGGGGATCTGCGCACCCACCGTCCGGGACAGTTTCATCGTGCGCGGAACCCGGATCTCGGTTCCCGCCTTGCGGATGACCTGCCAGTCACCGGTGTCGCCGGTGGGAAGAATCACGGTGTGCGCGGGGTCGGCGGCGGCGAAGGCCCGGGCCTCTGCCTCTGAGGACACCACGAAGCTGAAGTCGCGGTCCAGGAAGACGCTCACCAGCAGAGGGGCGTTGCCGTCCGGGCCGATCACGCCGTCATCGACGAATTCCCTGATGCCGCAACGCTCGACGACCGCGTCGTGATACCGCTCAACCAGTTCGGCCTCGTCGACCGGTTCCCCGGTCGCGGTGTCGTACCAGCCCGGCCTGGGGTCCTTCTCCCAGGTGACCAGGCCGGTGGTCCAGGCCAGTTCGAGCACCCCGGCCGCCGACAATTCGCCGGAGACCTCCATCTCGAAGCGGGTCCGGGAGGAGCCATAGGGGCCGAGTTCGGCAGCGCCGACCACGACAACAAGTTCCGTCGGGTCGACATCGAGGTCGGCCCAGTTCGGCGCCGGCGCGCCGCGCTGGCCGCGGGGCGGCGACGGGAGCGCGGCGACGGTTTCCGAACCCCGGTCATCCGAGCCGGAATCCATTGCAGCAGTGGACATCTCCTCACGGGCCTTGGCTGCCAGCTCGGCCATGTCGAGTTCGACGTCACCGAGTCCGCCGGTCAGGTCGGCCTTGATCGGGGTGACCGCCGCCTCGGTCCGCGCCCCGGTCGTACACAGGTCCAGCAGCATCGCCGCCATCTGCGCGGTGGTGTAGGTGGTCACGCCCGCCGCCTCCACCGCACCGACGATGGCGTCGTTGTGGCCCATCAGACCGGTGCCCTTGGTCCACCCGATCAGGGCGTGGGCGAAGGTGACCCGTTGCGCCCAGGACGTTTCCGCGCTCCAGCGGCTGACCACCGCGTCCAGTGCGGACTTGGCCTCACCGTAGGCACCGTCACCGCCGAACATTCCACGGTTGGGCGAACCGGGCAGCACCACGTGCAGCCGGGAGTTGATGTCGCGGTCAGCCCCGATGGCAGCGCACCCGCCGATCAACCGCTCGACGGCCCACAGCAGCACCTTCATCTCCATCTCGGAGCGCGCACCGGCCTCGGAGAGATCGCCGGCCACCCGCGGTGCGGCGAACGGGAACAGCAATGTCGGGGTTTGGGCGTCCTTGACGTGGACGGATTGCGGGCCGAGGCTCTCGGTCTGCTCCTCCCCCACCCAGGACACCAGCGCATCGATGTCGGCGTACGAGGCCATGTTGGCCGGGACCACCCACAGGGTGGCGCCGAAGCGGGCGTTCTCGCGGTAGAGCCGCTTGTAGAACTCCAGCCGGTCGTCATCCAGCCGTGAGGTGGTGGCGACGACGGTGGCGCCGCCGTCGAGCAGTTGCGCGACCACCGATGCGGCGATGGAACCCTTCGAGGCTCCGGTGACGAGCGCGACGTCGGTGCTGAACCGGCCCGGGTCCGGGTTCTCCGCACCGGTGGCGATGCGGGCGTAGAGCGTGGCGTGCACGCGCCGGCCCTCGGCCAGCGCCCGCCCGCGCCACCAGTCGGCCTGGGTGGCGACCACATGGCCGGCGCCCTCGAACCGTCCGGACAGCCGGTCCCAGTTCGCGTCGATCTCGTCCTCGTCGGTCAGCCACAGGGACACCAGGTCCTCGCGCGCGCTCGCCCAGCGGTCGTCGAGCAGGACGGCCTTGCGCGCGTCGAACACCGGGGCCACCAGCCGGGGCCAGTCGGCGCCGAGTTCGGCGGTGACCAGGTCGATCAACTCGGCGTCCGCGCCGGCGGCCGGGGTGTTCACCGGTTGGTCCAGACCGAGCCGGTCGAGCAGCAGTCTGGCGGTGGCGGCCAGCACCCCGTCGGGGCCGGTGACGGTGGCGGCGAACTCGTCGAGCGCGGCGGAGTCCACCACACCGCCACCGGTTGCGCCGGATGCGGGCAGTGCCACCGCGACACCATGGCGTGCGGCGACGGCGGCCACCGCTGCGTCGACGGCACGGTCCACGGCGGCGGCGTCGGTGAGCGCGCCTTCACACAGTCCGCCGAGCGGACCACCGCGGACGCTGCTGCCCTCACGGGTGCCCAGCGCGAGTTCGACCGCGACGTGCTTGGCCCAGCCGGGCCCGAGTTCCCAGGTCTTACCGACCCGCTCGGCGATCGACGCGGGCCGCTTGCCGGACGGGCCCAGCGCGGTGCGCAACTGGTCGTTGACCGCGTCGGTGAGCACCGGGCCGTACGGCTTATAGGTGCGGGCCAGTGTGGTGACCTGACCGCGCAGCGCGGTGAGATCGGCCTCGGCCGCGCCGTCGATGGCGCCGAGGTTCAGTTCCGAGCCCAGGTCCATCAGCAGCTGGTTGCGCCGCGACGAGGCACCGTCGGTGATGGACTCGATGGAGTCCAGCGGCTCGATCTGGTCGATGCGCATCTTGGTGGACAGCGCGATCAGGGCCAGCGTGGCGTCGGCCGGGCCGAACGGGACGTCGTCCGGTCGCGCTGCTCCCGAAGCGACAGCTGCGACAGGTGCGGCCGGTGCGGCGGCCTGCGGCGCCGGGGCAGTGCTCCCGACCGGCTCGGCCTGGTCGGCCGTGGCTGGTTCGGGCTCGGCCTCCGCCGGATCCTCGTCGGTCCCGAACAGCACCGCGGCGTCCCGCTCGGCGTTGAGCACCTGCACGGTGCTGTGGGCGTACTCGTTCAGCCGCAGGGTGTTTCGGGCCAGACCGGCCACCGTCGGGGCGGACTTCACCCCGATCTCAACGAAGCGCTCGATGCCTATTCCGCCGGCCGCCTCCTCGGTGAACAGCAGATCCTGGGTTTCGATCCAGCGCACCGGGCTGGCGAACTGCCAGGCGAGCAGTTCGATCACCAGACGTCGGCCGAGTTCCTTGGGCCGTTCGGTGATCCAGGTGTCATAGTCGGCCAGGATCTCGTCAAGCGGTTCGGCGGGAACCAGATCGCGGACTTCCTGGATGAAGTCACGGTCGAGGGTGAACAGCCGGGGCACCAGGTTGGGAATGTAGCGCCCGATCAGCACCCGGGCGTCGGCCTCGGCGGGCATGATGCGCTCCAGCGAGCGGCGGAACTCGGCCACCCCGACCCGCAGCACGTCGGAGTGGAACGGCACATCGATCCCGGGCACCTGGATGTAGGCCCGCTTGCCGCCGGAGATCTCCTGTCGACGGGCGATCTCCTCCTCCAGTGCGTCCAGTCCGCGGACCGTCCCGGCGATCGCGTACTGCGAACCGCGCAGGTTGAAGTTGACGATCTGAAGAAACTCGCCAGTCTTCGCCGCTATGTCGGCGACGAAGGCCTTCACGTCGGCGTCGTCGAGGTCGATCTGCGACGGCCGGATGGCGGCCAGTCGGTAGTCCGAGCGCCCCTCGCTGTCGCGCGGCACGATGTCGTGCATCTTGCTGCCGCGATGGAACACCACCTCCAGCAGCGCCTCCAGTTCGTACACGCCGGTGACACAGGCCAGGGCGGTGTACTCACCGACGGAGTGCCCACACGCGATGGCGTTGTCGACAAAGGCGCCCTGCTCGCGCATCTCGGCGACCTGAGCGGCTGCCACCGTCGCCATGGCGACCTGGGTGAACTGGGTGAGGTAGAGCACCCCGTCGGGGTGGTGGTAGGTCACACCGGCGGCCACCAGGCTGGTCGGGTTGTCCCGAACCACATGCAGCACCGAGAAGCCCAGCGCGTCCCGGGTGTAGCGGTCAGCGCGGTCCCAGACCGTACGGGCCGCCTTCGACCGGGCCCGCACCTCCATACCCATGCCCTTGTGCTGAATGCCCTGGCCGGGGAAGGCATAGGCGGTCCTCGGCGCGGCCAGGCGGGCGGTCGCCGCCATGACGAGTTGTCCACCGACTTTCGCGGTGACCTCCAGAACCTCAGCGCCCAAGTCGATTCCGACCCGATCGACCCGGAAGTCCACCTCATCGCCGGGGAACACCATGCCCAGGAATCGGGCGGTCCAGCCGACCAGCCGGCTGGGCGGGACGGCGCTGCCGTCGGTCGCGGTGACGACGTGCTGAGCGGCGGCCGATAGCCACATACCGTGCACGATGGGACCCGGCAGGCCGGCGAGCAGAGCGGCGGTCCGATCGGTGTGAATCGGGTTGTGGTCACCGGAGACCTGGGCGAACGGCCGCAGATCGGCCGGCGCGGTCAGGGTGACATCCCGACGGCGCCGGCGCGGGGTCTCGGTGGCGTTGTTCGACACCGCTCCCCCGGCCCGCACCGGGTCGGCCAGTTCGGCGGCTCCGATGCGGCCGCGGATGGCGAAGCGCTCCTCGAGGACGGCGTACACCGCCCCGTTCCGGTCGCTGATGTTGACCGTGACCGGCACCACCCGGCCTACCTCGGTGTCGACGGCGGTGGCCGCGGTCGCGGAGATGACCAGATCGGTGGGCTGCGCCGGCAGCGGCTTGAGCAGTCGCACGGCGTGGTCCAGGTGCACCAGGCTCAGCAAGCCCTCGACCACGGGGAATCCGGTGTCGGTGGCCGCCGCGCCGATGGTCGCGAACACAGCCGGCCAGCATTTGCCGACGATGGCGTCCGGGACGCCGGACACCGTCGCCGCCAGGGGAGCGCCCAGTAGCGCCGTGACACCGGTGTGGTCGGCGACCAGGTCGGGGTCCCAGTGCGTGCTGACGGTGGCTGCGCCGCCGGCGGCTGGGACCAGCGCATCGGGGCCGTCCGCGCCGGCGGCGATGGCCAGCACGGCACGCATCGCGGCCGCGGCGTCGGAGGACAGCACCAGTGGGGCGCCGCCGTCGACCACCGTCGGCGGGAGGGTGTAGGCGATATCGATCCACGTTCCCGACAGCGGAACGCTGAGCACCACCCGATCCGGACCGACAGCGTGCAGGCGGGCGCCGGTCGATCGGTTGGTCGCGCCGGGGTACTCCCGGTCATGCACCTGCCAGTCCGACGGCGGCGCCAACCGGTGCACCGGGTTGACGGCGGTGCGCCCGGCCCAGAGCACGTCGGGGGAATCGAGCACGATGCCCAGCGCCCCGTTGAGACCCTCGCGGCCCTGC
>JAUPLT010000351.1 GCA_030836785.1 Actinomycetota bacterium | reverse complement strand
TCGCCTCAGCTGAGGCCAGCGCGGCGCGGGCGTAGAACTCGGCGTCGTTATCGGGGTCGGTGAGCGCCTCCATGGTGGTGCTGCCGAACATCAAGTGCACATGGTTGTCGATCAGCCCGGGCATGAGGGTGCGACCCCGCCCGTCGATCACGTCGGCGCCGGTGTCGGCGGGCTGCCCGGCACCGATCGCGGCGATGGTGTTGCCCCGCACCAGCACGTCGGTCGGGTCACCGAGGCGCCCGGCCCGCACATCGAGCACCCGCACGTTGCGGAACACCGTTGCCAGCGGGCGTGGCGGTGCGACCGGAGTTGACGGCGTCGGGTCCGCACTCTGCTGCCCCGGCGAGCAGCCGGCCACCACCGCGCCGATGGACGCCGCCGCTACAACCGAGAGAAAACTGCGGCGGTTCCAGTCCCGCCCCGGGGCGGAGCATCGGCAGCCGGTCACCCGTGGAGCCTATTCGGGAGCCGCCGGACACCGGACCAACGACCGATGCGGCCAATATTCATGTCATCACCGCTTGGCATCGCCGCCGCCGCCCACGGCCCGTGATGCACCGCTGCCCATCGTGGTCGTCATTCACTAGCGCAGCGTTCCCCGCTCCCCGGCCCGGCCACTCACCACAGGCGGTATTGGTCGGGCTGACCGAGTAAGGCCGCTCGGACTGCGTCGTCGTCCCAACCGTCGCGCACAGCGTCGCGCAGCGCACGCGAACGAGCCAGGCGCGCTGCAGTGCCGGCGCCGCGGGTGACGATGGCGCGGCGCCCACCACCGCGCCCCATCGACGCCATGCGCCGCATGTTCTCGCTTTGCGTGCCCAGGACGATGTGAGGGCGAACCCCCGAGTCCAAATGCGCGGGGGTCACGCTCCGCACGCACAGCGGCAGATCGCACATGTGCAATACCAAGTCCCCAGCCGCTAAGACTTTTCCCTGCAACGCCACCGCCGCGGCGTAACGCGATGTTCTCACCACGTGCGAGTCAGGGCCTCGCCGAACAGCGAACCGCCCGTACCCGTCGGAACCGATGGCCCCCACCCACAGGTGGCAGTCATCGGTGCCGGGACCGCGCACCACCCTGGAGAAGAACCGGCGCTGCTCCTCAGCGTGAGTGAGAGGGTCCACCCGAAGCGCTAGCGGTTGCGAACCTCGCCGACCCCGCTCCTCCCGCACCGCTGAGCGGCTCGGTGATGCAGCCCAACCGCTACCACTTCCCACCCGGGTGCCGTTGCCCTCGCAGCTCACCACGGCACCACTAGGGCCGTGTTCCGGCGGCGATATCGGCGATCCCCGGATCAGCGTCTCCCGGATCGCCCGTCGGTATCTGTGCAGCGGGCCGATCGGCTGGGGTTTCTGTGGCCGGCGGCGGGGTCGGTCGCGTGCCGCCGGCCAGGCCCAGATACATCCGCACCTTGGCCGCGGTGATCTCGGCCTGTTCGGCGATAGCTGACATCGTTTCGCCGCGATCCGCCATCGCCTTGAGCGCTACCCCCGCTGCGGTGCGGTGTTGCTGGCGACGATCCTTGGCCTCCAACGTGACCCGGGCAATTTGATCGCGCAGCCAACCATCCACATCGTCGTGCAGTTCGGTTTGGACGAAGAACTCCGTCAGGTCGGTGATGTTCGCCCGCTCGCGGGCCTCCCGCTCGGCGGCCCGCTTGGCGCGCACCTCCATCAGCCGCGCACGCGTCGCGGCCTTTTTTCCCGGCTTCCGCGTGGGCTTTTCAGCAGCGTCTTTCTCCATCGCTCGATGCTAAGACACCCGCGTGACGCTCCCCGTACTCATGGTGAACCCCCGATCCCCGACCACCCCCACCGTGGCTGAACACCACCGCCTCGTTCCCTTCACCCCAGCCCCCTCAGACACCTCACTTTGACCGCACAACGAAGCCCACACACCTCTTGCACTTAGGTCACGGTCGCATAACTGCTGCTCGGAATGGGGTCCGGCTCAATGCGTACGGGAGCCGTCACGACACCGTTTTAGGGTCAGGATCGTGAGGTGCGGGCGGCGATGATGGGCATCCACAAGCTGACCGCCGGGGACGGATACCTGTACCTGGTGCGGCAGGTGGCGGCCGCCGATGCGACGAGCAAGGGCCGCACCTCGCTGAGTGACTACTACAGCGCCAAGGGTGAGTCACCGGGAGTGTGGACCGGCCGGGGTCTAGCCGGGCTGGGCACTCCCGCGCGCGCCTTCCACGACGAGCAGACAGCGACCGCAGCACTGCCCGCCGGGGTGCCCGAGAAGCTGACGAAGCTGCAACGCAAGACAAAAGCGGCGGCGTCGGCGGTCAACGCGCTGTGGGCGGTGCCCGAAGGGTCACCGGTCACCGAGGACCAGATGCGCAGCCTGTTCGGGCTGGGTTTGCACCCCAACGCGGTGGCACTCACCGACGCCCTGGTGAAGGGCAAAGCGGGCAAGGCCGGGGCGGCGGCGGCGGTGAAACTGGGCCGCCCGTTTCGAATCAACCCCGATGACACCGAGTTGAACCGGCGCCTGGCGGTGGCCTACCGGGACCACAACCTGAGCGTGGGGAAACCCTGGAACACCGCGATCGAGGACGACCTCCGGGCGCAGATGAAGACCACCCTCGCCTGCGAGTTGTTCGAGCAGCAGCACGGCCGGGCACCCGCCGACGACCGCGAACTCAGCGGTTTCATCGCCCGGGAATCCCGCGAACTCACAACCTCCACGGCCGGCTACGACTTCACGTTCAGCCCGGTCAAAAGCGTGTCGGCGCTGTGGGCGCTGGCCCCTGTCCAGGTGGCCCGGATCATCGAGGGTTGCCACGACCGGGCGGTCAACGACGCCCTGGACTTCCTTCAGGACGAGGCGTGCTTCACCCGTATCGGCACCGGCGGCGTCGCCCAGGTCGACACCGAGGGGTTCATCGCGGCGCGGTTCACCCACCGCGATTCCCGCGCCGGTGACCCCGACCTGCACACCCACGTCGCCGTGAGTAACAAGGTCCGAGCTCTGTCGGGGCAGTGGTTGGCGTTGGACGGCAGACCGTTGTTCCGATCCACCGTTGCCGCCTCGGAGGTGTACAACACGCGGCTGGAGGGCTACCTCGGTGCCGCTCTGGCGGTGCGCTTCGCTGACCGTGGCGACGCCGCCGAGGGGGTGCGGGCGGTCCGCGAGATCGTCGGTATCCCCGCAGCGCTCAATGAGGGGTTCTCCGCACGTCGCACCGCGATCCAGGCGCGGGTCGCCGAGTTGTCCAAAGCCTTCCACGCCGAGCACGGCCGCGAACCGAGCAGCCCGGAGGCGTTGGCGCTGAGCCAGCAGGCCACGTTGGAAACCCGCCAAGCCAAGCATGAGCCGCGGTCACTCGCCGAGCAACGTCAGGCATGGCACACCCAGGCCGCGGTGATCCTCGGTGACACCCACACGGTGAGCGACGTGATCGCCACCGCGCTGAGCGGGCACGGTATCGCTGCGCCGGAGGTCACCGACGCGTGGATCGCCCAGAGCGCCGCGGCCATCATCGCCACGGTGTCGGCGACCCGGTCGACCTGGCAACGCACCCACGTTTTCGCCGAAGCCCAGCGTGTCGCGCGCGCCGCGGGACTGGCCTTCGACCACGCCATCGCGGCCCGGTTGACCGAAGCGGCGCTGTGCGAACCGTTCAGCGTCGACCTGGGTCTGGACGCCACCGCCGACCAGGGTGAACCGGGTGTGCTGCGCCGCCGGGACGGTTCCAGTGTGTACCGCGTCCACAACGCGCAGACCTTCACCAGCGAGGACATCATGGCCGCCGAAGCCCGCATCCTGCGGGCGGCGGCGCTCACCGACGGACGCCGGGCACGCCCGGAGGATGTCGAGATCGCGCTTCTGGCTCAGGCCGCGAACCGCCGCCAACTCAACGACGGCCAGGCCGCGCTGGTCCGCGCAATGGCGTGCTCCGGACATCGGGTGTCGCTGGCGCTGGCCCCGGCCGGGGCGGGGAAAACCACCGCGATGGCCGCCCTGGCGCGGGCCTGGGAGGATTCCGGCGGCACCGTCATCGGGCTGTCCCCCAGCGCTAATGCCGCGCAGATCCTGCGCGCGGAAATCGACGTCGAGGTCGCCGACACCGTCGACAAGTTCACTCACATGGCCGCCAACCCCGACGGCGGGCACGCTGATCCAGCGCGACGCTGGTTCGATTCGATCGACTCCAACACCCTGCTGATCGTCGATGAAGCCGGGAAAGCGGGCACCCTTGCCCTGGACAGCGTGATCGCGACGGCGCTGGTGCGCGGGGCCAGCGTGCGTCTGATCGGCGACGACCGGCAGCTGGCGTCAATCTCGGCGGGCGGGGTGCTGCGCGATCTGGCCGAGACCACCGAACTGACCACTCTGTCGCAGATCATGCGGTTCGCATCGGCCTCCGAAGCCCAGGCCGGGGCGGCGCTGCGGGTCGGCGACCCCGCCGGGCTGGCGTTCTACGCCGACCATTCCCGCATCCACGTCGGCGCCACCGACACCGCCGCCGAGATGGCCTTCGACGGGTGGCGCGCCGATCAGGAAGCCGGTTTGGACTCGCTGCTGCTGGCCCCGACCCACGAGATTGCCACCGATCTCAACGCTCAAGCGCGGCTGTGGCGGCTGACCCGCGACGCCGAGTCGTCCCCGGACGCAACGCCCTCGACCGCGGTGATCGAAGCCCGGTTGGCTGACGGGCTATCAGCCTCTGTCGGGGACACCGTGGTCAGCAAAACCAACGACCGCAGCCTGCGGGTGGGGCGCAGCGACTTCGTCCGCAACGGCTACCGCTGGACGGTGACCGGGGTGTCAGCCGACGGGTCGATGATGGTCACCCACACCGAATCCGGGCAGCATCTGCGGCTCCCCGCACCATATGTGCGGGCCAGCGTGCGGCTGGGCTACGCCGCAACCATCGACTCCGCGCAAGGCGCCACCGCCCGGTACCGCTGTCACACCGTCGGCCACGACCGCCTCAACCGCCAGCAGGTCTACACCGCCCTGTCGCGCGGGGTAGTCGAGAACCACATCTACCTGTCCACCGCCGAAGCCGACCCGCACCGCGTGCTGAGCCCGAAAGCCACGCACCCCGACACCGCGATCGACGTGCTCACCCGCGCGCTGGCCCGCGACGGCGCGCCAGTCTCGGCCACCACCGCGCGCCGCCGCGACCTCGACCCATTCCTCGGGTTGGCCAACGACGTCGCCCGCTACACCGACGCGGTGGGCAGCGCCGCAGAGGCGCTGCTCACCGCCGAGCAGAACGCCGCTCTGGACACCAATTCTGAGGTCATCCACGCCGGTATCACCCGCTGTCAGGCGTGGCCGGTGCTGCGTAAACACCTTGCGCTGATCGCCGCCAACGGCGCCAACCCGCTGCAACGCCTCAGCGCGGCCGTCGAGCGCGGCGGTCTCGACGAGGCCGCCGACGCCGCCGCCGTGGTCGATTGGCGCCTCGATCCCAGCGGCGCCCACTCCGGGGGTGCGGGCCCGCTGAGGTGGCTTCCGGGCCTGCCCGCAGGAGCGCGCGGCACCGCCGACTGGCACGACTACCTGGCAGCCCGCCACACCCGGGTCACCGCCCAAGCCGCCCAGATTCACGCCGCCGCCACGACCTGGACCCCGGCCACAGCGCCGCGCTGGGCGCGCCCCCTGCTGGGCGCCGACCGCGACCTGCTCGCCG
>JAUPLT010000350.1 GCA_030836785.1 Actinomycetota bacterium | reverse complement strand
CGGCGGCCTGGGTGATCTCGAGCACCGGCGCGTTCAGCTTGCCGGCGGCGATGAACCCCTGGGCGGCCCGGATCAGAGCGGTGCGGGTGCGCATCTTGCGCCGTTCGAGGCGGCTTCCGGAAGCGGGCTCCGCGGCAGACATGGCCCGATGCTAGCAGAATCCGTCATAAGTGAGCATTTCGTCAAAGGACTTGACTGAGCATCCACTCGTAAGTGATGATTTCGTCAGTCAACCTTTGGAGATCTCATGTTCCAGCACCTCGACGTCCACAAGGATCTGCACAGCGAGCAGGGCGCGTTGCGCGGCGAACATCCTGGACGGTCCAAGGATCCGGTGATCAAGGTCCGCGACCTGGCCTGGCTTGAGTTCGAGAAGCCCGACCTGAAGCGGGCGGAAGCGTTCGCCCGGGCGTTCGGCTTCACCACCGCCCTGCGCACCGACGACGAGGTACATCTGCGCGGCACCGACCCGGGCTCACCCTGCGTGGTCATCCGCCGGGGAGGTCGCTCCCGATTCGTCGGGCCGGCGTTCACCGCCCAGGATGTCGCCGACGTCAACCGCCTCGCCGCCGCCACCGGGGTGACGGTCGGCCGGCTACCCGACAGCATCGGGGGAGTCGTCGCGGATCTGGCGGACCCGCGCGGGATGCCGGTCCGGGTCGTCGCCGGGATGGACGAACTGCCCGAACTGCCCGGCCAGCAACCGCACACCTTCAACTTCGGCCACCAGGTCACCCGCACCAACGCCACGCAGCGCCCGCCGCGGGAACCGGCCCGGGTGCAGCGACTCGGCCACGTCGTCCTGCAGAGCACCACCTACCTGGAGTCGCTCAACTGGTACCTCGACCACTTCGGTTTGATCGTCAGCGATTTCATGTACTACCCGGGCCAGCGCGAGCGCGGTCCGGCGATGAGCTTCATTCGCTGTGACCGCGGGTCCACGCCCACCGACCACCACACGCTGGCGATGGTGCTGGGACCCTCGGACCGGTACGTGCACTCGGCCTACCAGGTGAGCGACCTCGATGCGATCGCCGCCGGCGGGGAACACCTGCGGGAGTTGGGATATCAACGCTCGTGGGGGATCGGCCGGCACATCCAGGGCAGCCAGATCTTCGACTACTGGCGTGACCCCGACGGGTTCCTGGTCGAGCACTTCGCCGACGGGGACCTGTTCGACAGCACCCTCGAACCAGGCTGGGCGCCGCTGACCGCCTCCGGCCTGGCCCAGTGGGGTCCACCCGCCACCAAGGACTTCCTCGGGCTCACCCCCGGAAGGGAATCGGCTCGCGAACTGCGTTCGATGCTGACCGCGATCCGTGACGACAACGAATTCGACCTCACCCGCCTGCGCGGGCTCCTGAAAGTGGCACGCTCATGACCATTTCCGTCTACCGCACCTCCAAGGCCTGGTGGGCCGGCACGGCTGACACCGTCGCCATGATCGACACGACGGCGACGACGACGGCGGACCTGCTCGCCGACCGGGCGGCGATCGCCGACGCCGCCGCGAGCCGCGAGACCGTTGCCCTGGCAACGCTGGAGTTGCTGGCGCCGATCACCGCGCCCTGCCGCCTCGTCGCCCAGATGACGAACTTCGCCTCCCACGTCGAGGACACCGGAGGTGACCCGAAGAAGGTGCCGCTCACCTTCTTCCGCAAGGCATCCGGGTCGATCACCGGCCCGACCGGCGACATCGTCAAGCCCCCGCACGTTCGGCTGCTCGACTACGAGGTGGAGATCGGCCTGGTGATCGGCCGCGACATCCCGGTCGGCACGGACATCACCCCCGACAATCTGGGCGACTACGTCTGCGGATTGGTCGTCACCAACGACGTGTCCGCACGGGACGTGCAGCTGACGAAAACCCAGTTCTACGAGGCGAAGTCGTACCCGGGCTTCACCCCGATCGGTCCGGCTCTGGTGCTGCTCGACGCCGACGAACTGACCCGGTTCGGTGAGCTGCGCCTCCAGCTGCGGGTCAACGGGGAGCTGCGTCAGGACAGCACGGTCGATGCCGACATGATCTACCGCCCCGCACAAGCCCTGGCCGCGCTCACCGGGTTCCAGGACCTCTCCGCCGGGGATGTCGTGCTCACCGGCACCCCGGTCGGCACCGCCTTGTCTGCGCCGCCGAAGGCCGTGCAGAAAATCGTCTCGCTGCTCCCCGACGATCTGAAGTGGAAACTCTTCTTCGCCGGACAGGCCAAGAGCCCCAAATACCTTCACGACGGAGACGTGGTGGAGGCGAGCGTTGCCACCGCCGACGGCGCGATCGACCTCGGGGTGCAACGCAACCGGGTGCGGTTCGCGTGACCGCCGTCCCCGATGTCGTCCCAGTGGTGATCGTCGGAGCCGGGCCGACCGGGGTGACCGCCGCCACCACGCTGGCGCAGTACGGAGTGGACTGTCTGCTCATCGACCGGTGGCCTGACGTTTATACCCAGCCGAGGGCCGTGCACCTCGATGACGAAGTCTTCCGGCTGATCGCGGGGCTCGGCGTCGCCGGCGAGTTCGCGGCGATCTCCCGGCCCGCTGCGGGCCTGCAGTTCCGCGACCCCGAATTGCGGGTGATGGCACAGTTTGACCGGGCCTGTGCCGAGAGCGCCAACGGCTACCCGCAGGCCAATATGTTCGACCAACCCGAGTTCGAGCGGCTGCTGCGGTCGAACCTGACGAACCATCCGCACGCGGTGCTGCGTCCCGACTCGGAGGTGACCGAGGTCGTCCAGGTCGGGCCCGAGCGCACCCGGGTTACCTTCACCGATCGGACCAGCGGCGAGGAACACCGGGTGGCGGCGCGCTTCGTCCTGGGCTGCGACGGCGCCAACAGCCTGGTCCGTACCGCGATCGGCGCGACGATGGACGATCTCAAGTTCCAGCAGCGCTGGCTCGTGGTCGACGTGGCGACCGATGCCGACCTGAACCAGTGGGAGGGAGTCCACCAGGTGTGCGACCCGCACCGCGCGGCGACCTACATGCGCATCGGCGCGGATCGCTACCGCTGGGAGTTCCGGCTGCTGCCCGGCGAGACCGCCGACGACTACCGCACCATCCCCGCGCTTTATCCACTGATCCGGCCATGGCTGGACGGTGTTGGGCCAGAACGGCTCACGCTGCTGCGGGTCGCCGAGTACACCTTCCGGGCGCAGGTGGCCGACCGCTGGCGCCGCGGCGGCATGTTCCTCCTCGGCGACGCCGCGCACCTGACTCCGCCGTTCATCGGTCAGGGCCTGTGCGCGGGGCTACGAGATGCGGCGAACCTGTCCTGGAAGCTCGCCGGCGTGGTGCACAGGTGGCTACCGGAGAGCGTGCTGGACAGCTACGAGGCCGAGCGCAAACCGCACGCGCGGTACATGATCCGCTTCGCACTCGCCATCGGCGCGGCCATGACGGCCGGTGGCCGCGCCGGCGACCTGCTGCGCCGGGTGGTCGTGCCGCGACTGCATCTGATCCCCGGCGTCCGGGCGAAGATCGTCGACAGCACCACCCCGGCGCTGCATCGGAGCGGCCTGGTCGACAAACGCGCCCGGTGGACACTGGCGGGCCGGCTGTGCCCGAATGTCGTTCTTCCGCAGGGCGCGAGGTTCGACGAGCAGGTGGGCCGACGGTTCGCGGTGGTCAGCGTGGATCCGCTCGAACCGGCCCGGCGCGCGGAGGTCAGCCGCCGCGGCGCCGTACTCATCCCGGCCGATCCAGGCTCGGAACTGGCCCGTTGGCTGCAGTCCGGTCGTGCCCGGGCCGTGGTGGTGCGACCGGATCGAACTGTGCTGGCCGCCGGTCACAGTGCGGCATCCATCGTCGGATCCCTCCCGGTGTTCGCGCCCCGGGGTGCGGAGGCCACGGCGTAGCACCGAATCGGGCCGGCGGCTCACGCCTGGGCCAGGCGCAACTCTCTGCGGCGGGCCTGTTCGGCCGGGTCCGGCACCGGGACGGCCGAGATGAGCCGGGCGGTGTAGGCCTCAGCGGGGTGGCGCAGCACTGCCTCGGCCGGCCCGGACTCCACCAGCCGACCGGACTTCATCACCGCGATCCGGTCGGACAGCTCCTCGATGACGGCCAGGTCGTGGCTGATGAACAGACAGGCGAAACCATGCTCGGCCTGCAGCTCACGGAGCAGCCGCAGCACCTTGGCCTGCACGGAGACATCGAGTGCGGAGGTGGGTTCGTCGGCGATCACCAGAGCCGGCTCCAGCGCCAGCGCCCGGGCGATGCCGACCCGCTGACGCTGCCCGCCGGAGAGTTGGTGCGGGTAGCGGTTGCGCAGGGCGCGGGACAGGTCGACCCGGTCCAGCAGTTCCTCGACTCTGGCCTGCCGGGCCTCCTTGGGCATCGAGGTGTGCAATGCCAGGGGCTCGGCGATGTCCTGTCCGATGGGCCAGCGCGGATTGAGCGATGATCCCGGATCCTGGAACACCACGCCGATCTTCTTGCGCGGCTCCCGAAGCCCCCGCTGGGACAGGCCGGTGATATCGGTGCCGGCCAGGAACACCGACCCGGAGGTCAGCTTGACCAGTCCGATGGCGGCCTTACCCAATGTGGACTTGCCCGAACCGGATTCGCCGACCAGTCCGACCACCTCGTTGGGTGCGACGTCGAGGCTCACCCCGTCGACCGCCCGGAAGGTGGTCTTCGGTCCGGACGTGAACTCGATGGTGGCGTTGCGGAAGGACAGTGCGGGCTCGGGAGCTGGCGGTTCGGGAGCCGGTTCGACATCGGAGACCTCGACATCGGAGACCTCGATCCGGCCGGCACCCAGGTGCGGGACGGCATTCAGCAGCGACTGTGTGTACGGGTGCTGCGGATCGGCGAACAGTGCAGCCGCCGAGGCGGATTCGACGACGACGCCATCCTTCATCACCATGATCCGATCCGCCAGGTCGGCGACCACACCCATATCGTGGGTGATCAGCAGGATGGCGGCGTCGACGCGGGCCCGCAGGTCCCGGATGAGGTCGAGGATCTCGGCCTGGACGGTGACGTCGAGCGCGGTGGTCGGCTCGTCGGCGATCAGCAGGGTGGGGTCGCACGCCAGCGCCTGGGCGATCATCGCGCGCTGTCGTTGGCCGCCGGACAGTTGGTGCGGGTAGTAGTCGATGCGCTTCGCCGGGTCGGGCATGTCGACCAGGTCGAGCAGTTCGACCGCGCGGGCCCGCGCCTGCTCAGTGGTCATATCGCGGTGCATCCGAATGGCTTCGACGATCTGCCAGCCGACGGTGTAGACCGGGTTGAAGGCCGTCATCGGCTCCTGGAACACCACGCCGACGTCATCGCCGCGGACCTCGGTCAGGGTCTTCTCGTCGGCGTTGACCAGTTCGACCCCGCCCAACCGGATGCTGCCGGACACCCGGGCGTTGTCGGCGAGCAGGCCGGGAACCGCCATCGCCAGTGTCGACTTCCCCGAACCCGATTCGCCGACCAGTGCCAGCACCTCGCCCTGGCCCAGGGTGAGGTCGATCCCGCGCACCGCGGGTATCCACGTCTTGTCGACGGCGAACTCGATGTGCAGACCGGCGATCTGCAGCAGCGGTTGCGGAGGCGAATACGTCATGCTCACCGCCGCTTCGGGTCGAGGGCGTCGCGCAGTGCATCGCCGAGCAGGATGAACCCCAAAACGGTGATCGACAGGAACAGGGCCGGGAAGAACAGCAGGTGCGGGGAAGTGCCGATCAGTGACTGCGCGACGTTGATCTGCAGGCCCCAGGAGATCTCCGGTGCCTGTAATCCGATCCCCAGATAGGTCAGCGCGGCTTCCGCGGAGATGAAGGTGCCCACCGCGATCGTCGCGTAGATCAGAACCGGGGCAAGGGCGTTGGGCAGGATGTGCCGAACCAGGATCCGCCCTGACGAGGCGCCCAAGGCCTGGGCGGCCAGCACGTAGTCCGAACCGCGGATGGACACCACCGACGAGCGGACCAGTCGCATGGCCGTCATCCAACCGAACACCACCAGTGCCAGGGACACCGTCCACACCGACCGTTGTGCGGAGACCGTCAGCAGGATCAGCGCGCCGAGAAACAGTGGGATGCCGAAGAATACGTCGGTGATGCGGGCCAGCACCGTGTCCGCCCAGCCGCCGAAGTACCCGGCCAGCGATCCGACCAGCACCCCGATGATGAGCACCCCGATGACGGTCAGCACCCCGATCGCCACCGACGTCCGGGCACCGTAGATGACGTTGGAGTAGTAGTCGCAGCCCTGCAGGTCCATGCCGAACCAGTGCTCGGAACTCGGTGGCCGCCGCGACATCGACAGGTCGCAGTCGGTGGGGTCCGCGCCGAGGGCGAACACCGAGGGAAACAGCGCCATCGACACCATGACGACCATGACCGTCAACCCGATCAGGAACAACGGGTTGGTGCGCAGGTACTTCCACGCATCGGCCCAGACACTGGACTGCCCGACGAGTTCCTCGGCTTCCACCCCGGCGGGTTCAGTCATAGCGAATCCTCGGATCGATCACGGCGTAGAGCACATCCACCACCAAGTTGAAGAAGATGTAGAAGAACACCATCAGGGTGACGATGCCGACCACGACCGGTCCCTGCTGCGAGCGCACCGCGTCGAAGATCGCCCGGCCCAGACCCGGCAGGTTGAACACCGACTCGGTGACGATCGCCCCACCCAGCAGTGAACCGATGTCGGCACCGATGAAGGTGACCACCGGAATCAGGCTGTTGCGGAACGCATGCCGCATGATGATCCGGGACCTGCCGACCCCCTTGGCCCGCGCGGTGCGGATGTAGTCGGCGGAGAACGCCTCCAGCATCGCCGATCTGGTCAGTCGCGCCACGTACGCCATCGACAGCGACGCCAGCACCAGACCGGGCAGCAGATAGCTGACCCAGCCGTCGGCCACCCCGGCGATCGGAAACCAGCCGAGTTTGAACCCGAAGACGAACTGGGCCAGAAAGCCCAGCACGAACACCGGAATCGACACCAGCAGGGTGGTGGAGATCAGAACCAGGTTGTCGAAGAACGAGTTTCGGCGCAACGACGCAAGGATGCCCGCGGCGATACCGAACAGCGCTTCGAAGAACACCGCCACGATGGTCAACTTCACGGTGACCGGCAGGCGTTGGCTGATGATCTCCAGCACCGGGCGGCCGGAGAAGTCCTGGCCGAAGTCGCCGTGCAGCAAGGCCCAGATGTACTTGGCGTACTGCAACGCAAATGGATCGTCGAGGTTGAAGTCGGCCCGGATCTGCGCCTGCACGGGCGGGCTGAGCGGGCGGTCGCCGGCCAGTGCCCGGACCGGATCGCCGGGCAGTGCGTAGACCATTGCGTAGATCAGCAGGGATGCACCGATCAGCACCGGGATGGTCAGCAGCAGACGGCGGATGATGAAGCGGGTCATGGGCGTATCACCGGGTCACACCGCCTCCCCGTCGACGATCACGTCTTCCAGGACGATGTCGTTACGGATGTCGTAGTGCACATTGGACACCCGCTTGCTCCAGACCGTCTGGTCCATACCGTAGAAGATGGGTGCACCCGGCAGGTCGTTGACGAGGATGTCCTCGGCGCGCTGATAGGCCTTGTTGGCGTCGGCGATGTCCTGCGCCCGGTTGCCGGCGGCCAGTGCCGCGTCGAATGCCGGGTTGCTGTAGAAGGTGGTGTTCGACCCGGCGGGCGGCAGTGCCGCGGTGGCGTACTGGGTGGCCAGGAAGTTCTCGATGGACGGGTAGTCCATGATCCAGGCCAACCGGAACGGCCCGGTCATCTCCTTGGCGTCACGCTTGGACAGGAACTCGTTGAACTGGAGGTTCCCGCGCAGTCGGTAGGTCAAGCCGATCTTACGAAACATGTTGCCCACGGCCGTCATCCAGCCGTCATGCCCGGCGCCGGCGTTGAACCAGATCTCGACGGGTTGGCTGGTGTCGAAATCAGCCTCCTCGAGAAGCCTTTTGGCCTCCTCCGGCCGGTACTCGCACCACTGTCCGCAGGCGTTCTCGCGGTAGCCGACCACGGTGGGCGGTGCGAAGGAGTCGGCCGCCACCCGAGTGCCCAGGAAGATCGCGTCGACGATGGCCTCCCGGTCGATCGCCATGGACAGCGCCCGCCGGACCCGCACGTCGGCATACCGCGGGTCGTACATCGGGAAGCCGAGAGTGGTGATGTCCGGGCTGGGCTGGCCCATATAGCGATCCTTGAAGACATCCTTGGCGCTGGCATAGGCATCGGGCGGAAGGTTCTTGAGGATGTCCAGGTTGCCGGCGAGGACGTCGGTGTAACCGGTGGACAGTTCGGTGTACATCCGCATGATCACGCCGCGGGACTTGGCCTTGTCCTTGCCCGCGTAGTCGTCGTACCGGGTGAGCGTCATCCCGTGACCGGGCAACCATTCGGTGGCGGACCGGAACGGGCCCTGGCCGATCGGCTTCTTGCCGAACGCCACCGGATCGGCATAGAAGGCCTCGGGTAGTGGATCGAATGCGCTGTAGCCCAGCGTCACCGGGTAGATCGCGAACGGGGTCGAGAGGGTGACCTCGATGGTGGTGGGATCGACCGCCCGCAGACCGTACATCCGGGTGGCCGCGGGTTCGCCGCCCTCCTCCGCCTGCAGGGCGTCGTAACCGGCGATATTGGAGAAGAAGTACGACCCGCCCTGGGCATTGGTGCTCAGGGCGGTGTAATTCCAGGCCTTGACATAGGATTCCGCGGTCACCGGGGTGCCGTCGTGGAATCTCCAGCCGGGCTTGAGTTTGATGGTCCAGTGCACGTTGTCGGTCGAGGTCACCGATTCCGCAGCGCCGTCATAGGTGACCGCGCGGCTCTTCACATCGAAGGTGACCAGCGGTGTCCACACCGCGCTGATGATCTTCGAGCCCTCGGACTCGGTGGTGTTGCCCGGGACCAAGGGGCGCTGCGGTTCGCCCAGGTAGAAGCTGAACATGCCCGGCGGGGTCGGTGGCGTCGACGCGCAACCGGACAGGGCTGCCGCGACCAGGATCAGCACCCCGAGGACCGCAGGCAGCCGGGAGCGGCGCCGCGGAGTCGTGGGTACAGCCAAGGCGGGCCAGCCTTCCCGAGGTCGAGCGTGCCGTCATCCACACACGGCGGCGACCGTCATGCGGTCGGTGGCGACCACAATGACACAGATCGGGCGGGTTGGGAGGTCGAAAGAACCATCACCACCGAACGTCGTGGCGCTCCATCACCCCGTAGCCGTCGCGGAGTGTGATTCCCTCGATCGAACCGGTGAACGTCCCGAACGGCTGGCGGTACTTGCTGTCGATCAGCAGCAGCCGATCATGCCGGGCCCGTTCGGCCTCGGCGTGGAACTCGAGATCGCCGACCCGGGACAGATCCGCGGCGAAGTCGACCGGACCGACTTCCCGCGGGACGCCGTCCACCCAGACGGTGCGCTCGGAATCGGTCGGCGAATCATGCACCCCGTCAACAAGATTCCAGACGACCGAGGCACCGGTGTCGGATGTGCCGCAGCCCGCACTCCACGACCACTGGGTCACCCGGTCGTGGTGGCCCGCGGACTCGTCGACCAGTCCGGGGGAGTCGATGGCGATACCGTCGATGGTGCCGGTGACGCGAACGGGCGTCTTACGGGTCCAGATCGGATGCCTGCCGTGTCGGGACACCACCTCGATCGGCTCACCCGCCGGCGCGTAGGTGACGTCGACGCCGTCGAACCGGGCCGAATTCTCATCGAAGTGGACGATCGGCCAGAGCGCCGCCCGCTCCCGGAACGCGTCGGTGGTGCGGTTGTGCGCCGCCCAGAACGCCTGATAGGCGATACCGATCCGGGCGATGCCCACGCACATCTGCACCTCGGGTCCGTAGACGCCCAGGTAGCGCCACTTCTTGCGCGGCCGCAAACCGCGGAACACCGGGAGTTGGTCGACCTCGACCGGAGGGTTTGCCGGGCCGCGCCAGGGGAGATGCATGCGGACAGCATGCCGAACCGTTCGGGGGCGGACGGCACCGGCATCCCGATAGGCTCGTCAGTCGATGAGCGCCGACGAGTTCACCTTCGCCACCCTGCTGAGTTCGGACCTGGCAGGCACCCATCGCCGCAGTCCCAGCGTCGGCGAGGGCGTCGACCCCGCGGTGGCCGAGGCCGATCTGGCCCGGGTGCAACGCGACGGATACGTCATCCTCGCCGATCTGCTCGACTCCGACGAACTCGCCCGAATCAGGGCCGCCGTCGCGCCGATGCTGGAACTCCACGGTCGCAACCCGTTTGAAGGGCGTGCCACCCAACGGGTGTACTCCGTGCTGAACAAGACCAGGGCCTGCGACCGGATCGCCGATCACCCGAGGGTGCTGGCACTGCTGGACCGCTTGCTGCTGCCGAACTACCTGTTGTCGATGCTGCAGGTGATCAACATCCTGCCCGGCGAGCAGGCCCAGATGCTGCACACCGACGACGGCTTCTACCCGATCCCGCGGCCGCGAAAGGCGTTGGGGGCAGCCACCATCTGGGCGATCGACGACTTCACCGCCGACAACGGGGCCACCGATATCGTGCCTGGCAGCCATCTGTGGGGCGACCGGCTGCCCGACCCGGCCGAGCGTCAACCGGTGCTGATGCCGGCCGGATCGTGCGTGTTCTTCTTGGGCACCCTCTGGCACGGTGGCGGGGCCAACCGGTCGGCGGCTCCCCGGCTGGCCGTCACCGCCCAGTATTGCGAACCCTGGGTGCGCCCCCAGGAGGCGTTCACCTTGTCGACCACCCGGGATACCGTGCGGTCGGTATCGGAGGACATCCGGCGGATGCTCGGCTACAGCATTCATCCCCCATTCATCGGCCAGGTCGACGGTATGCACCCCAAACGGCTGCTCGAGCAGGACTGACGCTGGAATCATCGGGGGATGGGCCCGGGCCTGCTCGCCGACGCCGTGCTGGTCGTGCACGGATTGTTCATCGCCTGGGCGCTGCTCGGCGGTTTCGTGGTGGTGCGCTGGCCGTGGTTGGCGGTCCT
>JAUPLT010000349.1 GCA_030836785.1 Actinomycetota bacterium | reverse complement strand
GCTCGGCCCCACCCATCCGTCGAACCTGCGTTGCCTATGCCGAAAACACCACCTGCTGCGCACTTTCTGGATCGGCGAAGACGGTTGGCATGACTCACAGCAGCCCGACGGGACCATCACCTGGACCGCACCGACCGGACACACCTACACCACCCGTCCCGGCGCCAGGCTCTACTTCCCGGGCTGGGACACCGACACCGGCGCGCTTCCCCCCATCGCCGCCGATGCTCCGACACCGGTCAACCGCTCGCTGAAGATGCCCCGGCGGCGACGCACCCGCGAAGCCGATCGCGCCCAGCGGATCAGGACCCGCCGCGCCCAGAACGACACAAGCTGAGCGCTTTCGCTAGCCGGCCAGCACCGCGTACCGCGGCTTGATCACCTCGTCGATGATGGCGAGTCGCTCGTCGAAGTGGATGAAGGCCGACTTCATCGCGTTGATGGTGAACCGCTGCAGATCGCTCCAGCCATAGCCGAAGGCCGTCACCAGCCGGAACATCTCGTCGGTCATGGTGGTGTCGCTCATCAGCCGGTTGTCGGTGTTCACCGTGACCCGGAAGCGCAGCCGAGCCAGCAGATCGAACGGGTGCTCCTCGATGCTGGCGACGGCTCCGGTCTGCACGTTCGAACTGGGGCACATCTCCAGCGGGATGCGCTTGTCCCGCACGATCGCGGCCAGCCGGCCCAGCCGGGCAGCACCGTCCGGCATTTCCTGGATGTCATCGACGATGCGAACACCGTGCCCCAACCTGTCCGCGCCGCAGAAGGCCAGCGCCTCGTGGATAGAGGCCAGCCCGAACGCCTCCCCGGCGTGAATGGTGAACCGTGCGTTGTGCGAACGCATGTACTCGAACGCGTCGAGGTGACGCGACGGCGGGTTTCCTGCCTCCGCGCCCGCAATGTCGAACCCGACCACACCCCTGTCCCGAAACCGGATGGCCAGTTCGGCGATATCGCGCGAGCGTGCGGCGTGCCGCATGGCGGTCACCAGGCAGCGCACCGTGATGTCCCGCCCGCGCGCCGCGGCCGCACGCTCGCCATCGGCGAAACCCGCCAGCACCGCGTCGACCACCTCATCCAGGGACAGCCCGCGGTCGATGTGCAACTCGGGCGCGAAGCGCACTTCGGCGTACACGACGTTGTCGTCGGCGAGATCGGCCACGCACTCCGCCGCCACCCGATGCAGGGCGTCAGGTGTCTGCATCACCGCAACGGTGTGCGCGAACGGCTCCAGGTAGCGCACCAGCGATCCGCTGTGCGCTGCCTTGCGAAACCATTCCGCCAACTGCCCCTCATCGGTGCAGGGCAGCCCGTCGTAGCCGACCTGACGGGCGATGTCGATGACTGTCGACGGGCGCAGTCCGCCGTCGAGGTGGTCATGCAGCAGGGCCTTGGGAGCCTGCCGGATCGTCTCGCGCGTCAACGGTGTACCCATCACACCCATTGTGATCGAGTTGTGAACGAGGAATCCTGCGGTTCGGTGGAATCGCAGCATGTGACGTAATCCCCGCGTCACCCATCTCAGGCCGCATTGCGGGTTAACATCCAACCGTGACTACAGCGGCGCAGGATGCGCCCCGACGGCGACGGACGATCTATCGCGGCGACCCAGGCATGTGGTCATGGGTGCTGCACCGCATCACCGGGGCGACGGTTTTCTTCTTTCTTTTCGTCCACGTTCTGGACACCGCACTGGTGCGGGTGAGCCCGGAGGCTTACAACGAAGTCCTGAGCACCTACAAGACACCCATCATCGGGCTGATGGAACTCGGCTTGGTGGCGTGTGTCCTCTACCACGCGCTCAACGGCGTGCGGGTGATCCTCATCGACTTCTGGTGGAAGGGCCCGCGCTACCAGCGTCAGATGATCTGGGCGGTGGCTGCGATCTGGCTGCTGGTGATGGTCCCGGCCACCGTGGTGATCGGCATGCATATGGCGGAGAGGTTCCTGTGACCACGAGCGAGCAGATGGCGGCGGAGGGCCGACTCGGCCCGCCCGCACCCACGCTGGAACGAGACCACGACCGTCCGGCCAGTCTGGACAATCCCCGCTCACCGCGGCGCCGGCCCGGTCTACCCAACTTCGAGAAGTACGCGTGGCTGTTCATGCGTTTCTCCGGAGTGGTGCTGGTCTTCCTCGTCATCGGGCACCTGTTCATCGGCCTGATGTGGGACGGTGGCGTCTACCGCATCGACTTCAACTACGTTGCGCAACGGTGGGCCTCGCCGTTCTGGCAGATCTGGGATCTGGTCATGTTGTGGCTGGCCCAACTGCACGGCGGCAACGGGATACGCACCATCATCGCCGACTACTCGCGCAAGGACTCCACCCGGTTCTGGCTCAACAGCCTGTTGCTGGTGTCCATGGCAATCGTTCTGATCGTCGGCAGTTACACGCTGCTCACCTTCGACCCGACCATCTCGTGAACGCTCTCAGGGAGGCCGCACGGTGATCCATCTGCACAAGTACGACGTCGTCATCGTCGGAGCCGGCGGCGCCGGCATGCGGGCCGCCGTCGAGGCGGGACCCCGCGCGCGCACGGCGGTGCTGACCAAGCTCTATCCCACCCGCAGCCACACCGGCGCGGCTCAGGGCGGCATGTGCGCGGCGCTGGCCAACGTCGAAGAGGACAACTGGGAGTGGCACACCTTCGACACCGTCAAGGGTGGCGATTACCTCGCTGACCAGGACGCCGTCGAGATCATGTGCAAGGAAGCCATCGACGCCGTGCTGGATCTGGAGAAGATGGGGATGCCGTTCAACCGCACCCCCGAGGGCCGGATCGATCAGCGGCGCTTCGGCGGGCACACCCGCGACCACGGCAAGGCCCCGGTACGACGGGCCTGCTACGCCGCCGACCGCACCGGCCACATGATCCTGCAGACGCTGTATCAGAACTGCGTCAAACACGACGTTCAGTTCTACAACGAGTTCTACGCGCTGGACCTCGTCCTCACCGAGACGGCGCGGGGACCGGTGGCCACCGGCGTGGTGGCCTATGAGTTGGCGACAGGCGATATCCATGTCTTTCACGCCAAGGCCATCGTGCTGGCCACCGGCGGTTCCGGCCGGATGTACAAGACGACGTCCAACGCCCACACCCTGACCGGCGACGGACTGGGCATCGTCTTCCGCAAGGGACTTCCCTTGGAGGACATGGAGTTTCACCAGTTCCATCCGACCGGCCTGGCCGGCCTGGGCATCCTGATCTCCGAGGCCGTGCGCGGTGAGGGCGGCCGACTGCTCAACGGCGAGGGCGAACGATTCATGGAGCGCTACGCCCCGACGATCGTCGATCTCGCACCGCGCGACATCGTGGCCCGCTCGATGGTGCTCGAAGTCCTCGAGGGCCGCGGCGCCGGCCCGCACAAGGACTACGTCTACATCGACGTGCGCCACCTCGGTGCGGACGTGCTGGAGGCCAAACTGCCCGACATCACCGAGTTCGCCCGCACCTACCTCGGGGTCGACCCGGTCAAGGAACTGGTGCCGGTCTACCCGACCTGCCACTACGTCATGGGCGGCATCCCGACGTCGTTGATCGGTGAGGTACTGCGCGACAACACCAACGTCGTGCCCGGCCTGTACGCCGCCGGGGAGTGCGCGTGCGTGTCGGTACACGGCGCCAACCGGCTGGGCACCAACTCGCTGCTGGACATCAACGTGTTCGGCCGTCGCGCGGGCCTGGCGGCCGCCTACTACGCGACCGGGAACCCGCACACCGCGCTGCCGGACAACCCCGCCGACATGGTGGTGGACTGGGTGGCCAACATCCTCTCTGAGCACGGCAATGAGCGGGTGGCAGACATCCGCGGCGAACTCCAGCAGACGATGGACAACAACGCTGCGGTGTTCCGCACCGAGGAGACGCTCAAGCAGGCGCTCACCGACGTTCACGCGCTCAAGGAGCGGTACTCACGAATCTCGGTGCACGACAAGGGCAAGCGCTACAACAGCGATCTGCTCGAAGCCATCGAGCTCGGCTTCCTGCTGGAGCTCGCCGAGGTGACGGTGGCCAGCGCGCTGAACCGCAAGGAATCCCGGGGCGGACACGCCCGGGAGGACTACCCCAACCGCGACGACGTCAACTACATGCGTCACACGATGGCGTACAAAGAGGGCCGCGAGCTGCTGAGCGACATCCGGCTGGACTACAAGCCCGTGGTGCAGACCCGCTACGAACCGATGGAGCGGAAGTACTGACGCCGATGAGCCGCTTGCGCGAAGAGAGAAAATGATGACAACCGCACAGACGACCGCTGCACAGCCAGCAGACCCGCAACTTCCGCCCGTCCCGCCGGAGGCGGTGATGGTCACCCTCAAGATCGCCCGGTTCAACCCGGAGGACCCGGACGCCTACAGCGATTCCGCCGGGTGGCAGAGCTTCCGGGTGCCGTGCCTGCCCAGCGACCGGCTGCTGAACCTGCTCA
Source organism: Actinomycetota bacterium (assembly GCA_030836785.1). GTDB lineage: Bacteria > Actinomycetota > Actinomycetes > Mycobacteriales > Mycobacteriaceae > Mycobacterium. The sequence continues at coordinate 8,689 of JAUPLT010000349.1, read as the reverse complement.
TCTACGTCAAGAGCTACCTGGACGGGACATTCACCTTCCGGCGATCCTGCGCCCATGGCGTGTGCGGTTCGGACGCCATGCGGATCAACGGCGTCAACCGGCTGGCCTGCAAGGTGCTGATGCGAGACCTGCTGCCGAAGGACCGGTCGAAGCAGCTCACCGTGACCGTCGAACCGATCCGGGGCCTGCCGGTCGAGAAGGACCTCGTGGTCGACATGGAGCCGTTCTTCGACGCCTACCGCCGGGTGAAGCCCTACCTGATCACCAGCGGCAATACCCCCACCCGCGAACGGATCCAGAGTCCCACCGACCGGGCCCGCTACGACGACACCACCAAGTGCATCCTGTGCGCGTGCTGTACCACCAGTTGCCCGGTGTTCTGGAATGAGGGCAGCTACTTCGGTCCGGCGGCGATCGTCAACGCCCACCGGTTCATCTTCGACAGCCGCGACGAGGGGGCCGCCGAGCGGCTGGAGATCCTCAACGAGGTCGACGGGGTGTGGCGCTGCCGCACCACCTTCAACTGCACCGACGCCTGCCCGCGCGGTATCGAGGTCACCAAGGCGATCCAGGAGGTCAAGCGGGCGCTGATGTTCAGCGCCCGCTAGGTCCGCGAACTTAACGCGCGAAACCAACGATTAGCCCGTACGCTCACGCCGTTCACCAAACGGTCAAGGAGCGGCCATGAGCAAGGGCGAACTTATTCTCGAGCCGACGCCCGGCAGTAGCAGCGTCGACAGCAAGGGTCTCAAGGGCGGCGCCCTGGGCCTGGTCTCGAGCATCGTGGTCGGAATGGCGTCGACCGCCCCGGCGTATTCGCTGGCGGCCAGCCTCGGCCTGATCGTCGCCAGCGGCGGCGCACTGCTGGCCGGGGTCAAGGCCCCGGCGATCATCCTGCTGGCGTTCATCCCGATGTGGATGATCGCGGTGGCCTACCAGGAACTGAACAAGGCCGAACCGGACTGTGGCACCACATTCACCTGGGCCTCACGGGCTTTCGGTCCGCTCGTCGGGTGGATGGGCGGCTGGGGCATCATCGCCGCCGACGTGATCGTGATGGCCAATCTGGCGCAGATCGCGGGGTCCTACTCGTTCACCTTCGTCGGCGGCCTGGGCTGGACCTCAGCGGCCGACCTGGCCAACAGCACGCTGTGGTCGACGGTGGCCGGGGTGATCTGGATCGTCGTGATGACCTACATCTGCTACCGCGGGATCGAAGTCTCCGCCCGACTGCAGTACGCCCTGCTCGGCATCGAACTCGTGGTGCTGCTGGCGTTCGCCGCGGTGGCCCTGTTCAAGGTCTACACCGGCACCGCCGAGCCGTACTCCATCACGCCGGCCCTGGACTGGTTCTGGCCGGCCGGGCTGGACTTCTCCACTGTTATCGCCCCGGCCATCCTCACCGCGATCTTCATCTACTGGGGCTGGGACACCGCGGTGGCCTGCAATGAGGAGTCCGATGACCCGGGCCGCACCCCCGGGCGGGCCGCGGTGATCTCCACGTTCCTGCTACTGGCCACCTATGCGCTGGTGTCGGTGGCGACCATCGCCTTCGCCGGGGTCGGCGACGAAGGGGTCGGGCTGGGCAACCAGGACAACGCGGACGATGTGTTCGCCGCGGTCGGCCACGATCTGTTCGGCGACAGCGTGCTGGGCAAGATCGCCCTGATGCTGCTGGCGGCGTCCATCCTCACCTCGGCGTCGGCATCCACCCAGACGACCATCCTGCCGACCGCTCGGACCACGCTGTCGATGGGCGTCTACAAGGCGCTGCCCGATTCGTTCGCCAAGATCCACCGCACCTACCTCACGCCCACCACCTCCACGGTCGCGATGGGTGCGGTGTCGATCCTGTTCTACCTGCTTTTCACCCTGATCAGCCCGAACCTGCTCACCGCGCTGATCGGCTCGGTCGGCCTGATGATCGCGTTCTACTACGGCCTGACCGGTTTCGCCTGCGCGTGGTTCTACCGCAAGCATCTGACCGTGTCGGTCCGCGACTTCCTGATGCGCGGCCTGGTGCCGCTCGCCGGTGGGGTAACGCTGACCGCGGTGTTCGTCTACGGCCTGATCCAGTACGCCAAGCCGGACTGGCTGACCGACGATGAGGGCAACAACGTGACCATCCTCGGCTACGGCGCGGTCGCGGTGGTGGGCATCGGCGCGCTGGCGCTGGGCGTGGTGGCGATGGTCGCGTGGTGGATCGCCGCGCCGCCGTTCTTCCACGGCCTGACGCTCTCCCGCCGGTCCAGCGCGGACCTCATTCTCGAGCCGGCCACCGCAGTCGAGCCGACGCTGGGGCTGCCCGATTCCGGGGACATGCCGACCGTCATCGCGCCGGACCTATCGAACCTGCCGCCGGGTGAGACCGCGGTCAACCCCGAGACCGGCGAGGAGTTCACCCGGCGCTAGGAAGCGCTCATCGCAAGCTGAAGATCGTCCGGTGCCAGGGTTTTTCGACGGCACCGGTGATATCGCTCATCACATGCTTGATGGTGAGGTACTCCTCGAAGGAGTAGTCGCTCATATCCTTGCCGAACCCGGACGCCCCGACACCGCCGTGCGGCATCTCGCTGATGATCGGGATGTGGTCGTTGATCCACACACAGCCCGCGTTGATCTCCCGGGACGCCCGTTGGGCGCGGTAGACGTCACGGGTCCACGCCGAGGCGGCCAGCCCGAAGTCGGTGTCATTGGCCTGACGCAGTGCATCGTCGTCGCCGTCGTGGCGACGCACGGTCAGCACCGGACCGAAGATCTCGTCGCGGTAGACCTCAGAGTCCTCGGCGACGTCGGCCAGCAGGGTCGGCAGGTAGAACGCACCCGGCCGATCCGGTGCCGATCCACCGGTGACCACCCGCGCCCCCTGCCCCGGCGCCCGGGACACCATCGCGGCCACCTTGTCCCGGTGGGCGAACGAGATCAGCGGACCCAGGTCGGTGTCCGGATCGTGCGGGTCACCGACCACGATCTTGCCCATCAGTTCGGCCACCCCGGCAACGAAGTCGTCATAGAGATTGGCCGCCACGATCGCCCGGGTGGCCGCCGTGCAGTCCTGCCCGGAGTTGATCAGCGCCCCGGCGACCGCACCGTGCACCGCGGCGTCGAGGTCGGCGTCCTCGAACACGACGAAGGGCGCCTTGCCGCCCAGTTCGAGTTGGGTCCGATGACCCTGCGCGGCGGCGGCCGCCATCACCTTCCGGCCCACCGGGGTGGAACCGGTGAAGGTGACGACGTCGACGTCCGGATGTCCGGCCAGCCGCTGACCGGCGTCGGCCCCGGATCCGGTGACCACGTTGAGCACACCGTCGGGCAGACCGGCCTCCTTGGCGAGCCGGGCCAGGGTCAGGGTGGTCAGCGGGGTGAGTTCGGCGGGCTTGATCACCACCGCGCAACCGGCGGCCAGCGCCGGGATGACCTTCCACACCGCCATCTGCAGCGGGTAGTTCCACGGTGTGATGGTGGCGACCACCCCGACCGCCTCCCGTCGGATCGACGAGGTGTGGTCGGCGGAGTACTCGGCGGTGGCCTTGCCCTCCAGGTGGCGGGCGGCCCCGGCGAAGAAGGCGATGTTGTCGATGCTGCCGGGCACGTCGAACTCGGTGGCCAGCCGCACCGGCTTGCCGGTTTGGCTGACCTCCTCAGCGATGATCTCGCCGGCATGGGCCTCCAGCAGTTCGGCCAGTTTGAACAGGACGGCCGACCGCTCGGCGGGGGTGGAGCCCGACCAGCGGGGCTGCGCCGCGCGGGCGGCGGCCACCGCGATATCGATATCACCGGCCCGGCCGAGGGCCAGTTCGGCCACCACCGTCCCGTCGGCGGGATTGATTACCTGATGCCTGGCCCCGGACGTGCTCACCGGCGCTCCGTCTATCCAGCTGCTCGCGATCACGCCGCGATTCTACGTATTTCGTAGAAATTACTCCCAAAAACAACGGATTCCGTGCACAATGGATCCCATGCCCGATATGCCCGCCAGTCGGTTCGCCATGCGCGCGCCGTCATCCCGGGCAGCAGCCACGGTGCAACTCGACGATATGTCCAAAGCGATTATCGAGAAGTTGCAGCAGGACGGTCGGCGTTCGTACGCCGCCATCGGCAAATCGGTCGGGCTCTCGGAAGCGGCTGTCCGTCAAAGGGTGCAGCGGTTGGTGGATTCCGGGGTGATGCAGATCGTCGCGGTGACCGATCCGATGCAACTCGGGTTCTCCCGGCAGGCGATGATCGGTATCCGCTGCCAGGGCGACACCGCCGAGGTCGCGGAGAAGCTGGCCCAGATTGACGCGGTGGCGTACGTGGTGCTGACAGCCGGCACCTACGACGCCATCGTCGAGGTGGTCTGCGAGGACGACGGCGAATTGCTGGACCTGCTCAACACCGAGATTCGGGCGGTTCCGGGAGTGATGTCGACCGAGACGCTGGTGTATCTGAAACTGGTTAAACAACAATACAATTGGGGAACGCGATGACGACAACAGCGGACTACGCCCGTACCGACGAACTGACGGCGAAGGCCAACCGCCACCTGTGGGGGCACTTCGCCCGGCACGGGATGGGCATCGAGCCGCCGATCATCACCCGCGGCGAGGGCGTCCACATCTACGACAGCTACGGAAAGCGCTACTTCGACGGGCTGTCCGGGCTGTTCACCTGCCAGGTGGGCCACGGCCGCAAGGAACTGGGCGAGGCGGCCGCCAAGCAGGCCGAGACACTCGAGTTCTTCCCGCTGTGGTCGTATGCCACCGAACCCGCCATCCACCTGGCCGAGCGCTTGGCCCACTACGCCCCCGGTGACCTGAACCGGGTGTTCTTCACCACCGGCGGCGGCGAGGCCGTCGAGAGCGCCTGGAAGCTGGCCAAGCAGTACTTCAAGCTGACCGGCAAACCCGGCAAGTTCAAGGTCGTCTCGCGGGCGATCGCCTACCACGGCACCCCGCAGGGCGCGCTGGCCATCACCGGACTGCCGGCCTTCAAGGAAGCGTTCGAGCCGCTGACCCCCGGTGGATTCCGGGTACCCAACACGAACTTCTACCGGGCGCCGGAGCACTACCAGAACGACGCCAAAGCCTTCGGCGAGTATTGCGCGGACCGCATCGCCGAAGCCATCGAGTTCGAGGGTCCCGACACCGTCGCAGCGGTGTTCCTCGAGCCTGTGCAGAATGCCGGCGGGTGCTTCCCGCCGCCGCCCGGGTACTTCGAACGGGTTCGGGAGATTTGCGATCACTACGACGTCCTGCTGGTTTCCGACGAGACCATCTGCGCCTTCGGCCGGATCGGTTCGATGTTCGCCTGCGAGGACTTCGGCTACGTCCCCGACATGATCACCACCGCCAAGGGGCTGAGCTCCGGCTACTCCCCCATCGGCACCATGATCGCGACCGACCGGCTCTTCGAGCCGTTCAACGACGGCAAGACCACCTTCGGTCACGGCTATACCTTCGGCGGTCACCCGGTGTCGGCGGCGGTTGCCCTGGCCAACCTCGACATCTTCGAGCGCGAGGGCCTCAACGAGCACGTCAAGACGAACGCCCCGGTGCTGCGCGCCAAGCTCGAGCAGCTGCTGGAACTGCCGATCGTCGGTGACGTCCGCGGCGAGGGCTTCTTCTACGGCATCGAACTGGTCAAGGACAAGGCCACCAAGGAGACGTTCGACGAGAACGAGAGCGAGCGACTGCTGCGGGGCTTCCTCTCCACCGCGCTGTTCGAGGCAGGCCTGTACTGCCGCGCCGACGATCGTGGCGACCCGGTCGTTCAGCTGGCACCGCCGCTGATCAGCGGGCCGGACGAGTTCGAGGAGATCTACCGGATTCTGCACCGCGTGCTCGGTGAGGCCAGCCGGCTGCTGTGACCGCGACGGCTAGACCGGCGATCGACCCGGTCCGGTGGCACCCGCCACCGGTCGGGTCGCTGCCCGAATTCGGACCGGCCGAGTTGACCGTGGTCCCGATGCCCGGCGACGCCCCCGAGGATGTCGTCGCCGGACCGGACGGGGCGCTGTGGACCGGGCTGGTCGACGGGCGGATCGTGCGGATCGGCCCGGGCCGCGGCCCGGATTCGGACGTCTCTGTGGTCGGCGAGGTTCCCGGTCGCCCGCTCGGTTTGGCGGTGGCCCGCGATGGACGGCTGCTGATCTGCACCAGCCCGGGCGGCCTGCTCGCCATGGACGTCAGCGGGGACACCGGCAGCACCGGGCACACCGAAGTGCTGGTCGACTCGGTGAACTTCAGACCGCTGAACTTCTGCTCGAACGTCGTCGAACTGCCTGACGGGACAATCTATTTCACCGAGTCCACGGCAAAGTTCAGCTACGCCCACTTCAAGGGCGCCATTTTCGAGGCCCGCGGTGACGGCGCACTGCATCGCCTCGACCCGGACGGCACGGTGCACCCGGTGCTGACGAACCTCTACTTCGCCAACGGGCTGACACTGACCGCCGATGGGTCGGCGCTGGTGTTCGCCGAGACCCAGGGTCGACGGCTGAGCAAGTACTGGCTCACCGGCCCGAAGGCCGGGACCACGACACGGCTGGCCGAGAATCTGCCCGGGATGCCGGACAACATCTCCACCGGGGCCGACGGCCGCATCTGGGTCGCGATGGTGAGCCGGCGAAATGCGGCCGCCGACATCCTGGCCCCGCGGGCCCCGATTCTGCGCACGCTGATCTGGCGACTGCCCGACCGCTTGCAGCCGCAGATCTCGCCTGAGGTGTGGGCGGTGGCATTCGACCCCGATACCGGCGCCGCCGTGGCGGGGGTGCGAATGACCCATCCGCGCTTCGGCGTGGTGACCGGACTGGTGGAGCACGTGGGTCGTTTGTGGATGTCGAGCATCGGCTTTCCGGCGCTAGCGCACTGCGCACTACCGGACTAGCCGCACTGCCCGCTACCGCGATAACCGCGCAATAACAATTGCCCCTTTAGTAACACCAGTCACAGCGCGGCTCCCCGAATCCAGGCCTGTCGTCACTTACTGTGACGACTCGTGACGAGGGAGACCCGGGCGCATTGGAGGGGTTGGACCCAGCGGGGTGGGCCCAACAGGAGTTGGCGCCAGAGAGGTGTGCCCAGCGTCGCCATGCTGGTCGCCCTGTTCGCGGCCGCGATGCCGGCCGTGGCGACCGCCGACCCGGCGGCGGACAACTGCCCGTACCGGGTGACGACCCCGCCGGCCGTCGACTCCTCCGAAGTACCGGTCGCCGGAGATCCGCCCCAACCGTTGCCGGTACCGGCCACCCCCGTCGGCGGCGAGGCGCTGAGTGGCTGCGGGGTGATCGTCGCCGCCGGCACTCCCCCGGTGCCCGCCGACGTCTCCGCGGAAGCCTGGCTGGTGGCCGACCTGGACACCGGTGACGTGATCGCCGCCCGCGACCCGCACGGCCGGCACCGGCCCGCCAGCGTCGTCAAGGTTCTGACGGCGATGGCCGCCATCAACGAACTGCCCCTGAACAGAATGATCGAGGGCACCCAGGAGGACGCCAACTCCGAGGGCACCAGGGTGGGGGTGAAACCCGGTGGCCGCTACACGGTCACCGACCTGCTGCACGGCCTGCTGATGTACTCCGGTAACGACACCGCCCACGCACTGGCCGGCGCGATGGGCGGGATGGAACCGGCACTGGGCAAGATCAACACCCTCGCGTCCAAACTCGGCGGCCGGGACACCAGGGCGGCCACCCCGTCCGGGTTGGACGGCCCAGGGATGAGCACCTCGGCCTACGACATGGGGCTGTTCTACCGCTACGCGTTCAACAACCCGGTGTTCGCCGATATCGTCCGAACCCGCTCCTACCAGTTCCCCGATGTCGGTGGCGGCGCTTACCCGGTGGAGAACGACAACAAGCTCCTGGTCAACTACCCCGGTGCGCTGGGCGGAAAGACCGGCTACACCGATGACGCCGGGCAGACCTTCGTCGGCGCGGCCGAACGGGACGGCAGGCGACTCGTGGCGGTGCTGCTGCGCGGCACCCGCCAACCGATCGCCCCGTGGGAACAGGCGGCCCGTTTGCTCGATTACGGGTTCGCGACCACACCGGGGACGACGATCGGCACCCTGATCGACCCGGACCCGTCCCTGCTGCCCCCCAAGCCGGATGCCAGTCCGCTCAGCACGGCACCGGTGCTGACCGCCGACGCGATCCCGGTCAGGGTGGGCGTCGCGGTGATCGGAACGGTGATCATCTTCGCGCTGATCATGGCTGCCCGGTCGCTGAATCAGCGGGCTTCTGCTCGGTAGGAGGCTTCTGCTCGGTAGCAGGCTTCTGCTCAGTAGCCGGCATCCCTTCGGTAGCAGCCCAGGCCGTCGAGAACAGCACCAGCCGAGCGGTCATATAGGCGAACACCAGCAGACCCAGGACCGGGCCGAAGGTGACCCCGGCCGGGCCGTGCAGCACCACCCGCAGGTACAGCGAAGCGACCTGTTTGAACACCTCGAAACCGATGGCGGCCAGCAGTCCGGCGCGGGCGGCGGCCCGCATCGGCACCGGCCGGCGGGGCAGTTTGGCGATCATCGCGGTGAACATCACCCACGCCACCAGAACCGACAGCGCCAGCGACACCCCCCGCAATGGGCCGGCGAGCTTGAGCGCCGGATCGGCGGCCGCGGTGAGGCCGAGGGTGAGCAGGGTGGCCAGGAACACCGATACCAGCGCCCCCAGATCGGAGACCTTGGTCTTGACGAATCCGTCTGTCTC
>JAUPLT010000348.1 GCA_030836785.1 Actinomycetota bacterium | reverse complement strand
CCCCGCGAGGCCAGTCAGCTCTCCCCCACCTGGCAGTTCATCAACCTCTGCTGGCAGAGCGTCTTCGTCTTCCTGCCGCTGATGGTCGCCTACAACGCCTCCAAGAAGCTCGGCGCCGACCCGTGGGTCGGATTCGCGATCATGGCCGTCGTCATGCTCCCCGGCTTCGCCGCCCTCAAGGACTTCACCGAATCCAAGAACGTCTTCGGCTCGCAGGTCGACGTCGTCCAGGTTCTGGGGCTGCCGTTGACCATCTTCAACTACAGCTCGCAGGTCTTCCCACCGCTACTGATGGCGGCCGTCCTGGGTCCGCTGTACAAGCTCCTCAAACGCCTCATCCCGGAGAACGTGCAGCTGATCTTCGTGCCGTTCCTGTCGATGCTGATCATGCTCCCGCTGACGGCATTCCTGATCGGCCCGATCGGCGTCTACACCGGGGCCGGTCTGGCGAACGTCCTGAAGTCCATCAACGATTTCTCGCCGTTCATCTTCGCCATCCTGATTCCGTTGGCCTACCCGTTCATGGTGCCGTTGGGTCTGCACTGGCCGATCAACGCCATCATGCTGCTCAACATCCAGACGCTCGGGTACGACTTCATCCAGGGCCCGATGGGTGCGTGGAACTTCTCCTGCTTCGGTGCCACCGCCGGGGTGCTGTTCCTGGCCTGGCGGGAACGGGACGCCCAGATGCGCCAGACCGCGATCGGAGGTCTGGCGGCCGGTCTGCTCGGCGGTATCTCCGAGCCGTCCCTGTACGGAATCCATCTGAGATTCAAACGGATCTACCCGCGGATGCTGGTGGGTTGCCTGGTCGGCGGTCTGATCATCGGCATCGGCGGCGGCGTCAAGACCAGCGCGTTCGTGTTCACCTCGCTGCTGACCATCCCCGCCTTCTCGAACATGGGGCTGTACGCCGTTGCGGTGCTGGCGGCCTTCGTCACCTCCATGGTGCTGGTGATCCTCTCCGGCTACCGCTCACCGGAGGACGCGGCGGAACTGGCGGCCGCCGAGGTGCCGGTCGCGGACCTGGAGGGTCCGAAGGCGGGTGCCAGCGCCAGCACCCTGATCGCGGCCGCGGAGACGAGGGCCGTCGGCGACGCGGGACAGAGCCTGGACATCGCCGCACCGTTGGCCGGCACCGTGCTGGCGCTGAGCGAGGTTCCCGACCCGGTGTTCAGCAGGGGCACCATGGGGCCCGGCGTGGGCATTGAGCCGTCCGGGGACACCGTCTACGCCCCCGCGGACGGCATCGTGGTCGCTGCTCAGCCCAGCGGGCACGCGTTCGGCCTGGTGCTCGACGGCGGGATCGAGTTGCTGATCCACGTCGGGATCGACACCGTCCAACTCAAAGGCGAGGGCTTCGACGTCAAGGTCACCAAGGGCCAGAAGGTCACCGCCGGAACGCCGCTGGTGACCTTCGACCGCAAGGTCATCGAGGCTGCCGGCTACTCGCTGGTGACACCGGTAATCGTGTTGAACGGCAAGAAGTTCGGCTCGGTCACCACCGCCACGGATGGGGTCGTCGGTGTCGGTGATCCATTGCTGCGACTGACCCCGGCCAGCCAATCGGTCGAAGCGGGGCGGTAGCTTTTCGCTCAGCCGCAGACCGGGGTGGCTCCCGGCTCATTCACTTCAGGGCTCATCCACGTTTGACCGGGATCACTGGCCCGCGCCCATCACCTCACCTTCCCGTCGTGGGTCGGCCCCGCCGATCCAGCCGGATTCGGTGCGCACCAACGCTGAGAGTCCGCTGGATTGGTCGGCGAGGTTCACCTCGTGTCCAAGCTTGCGTAAGCCCGTCACCAGCGGGTCGTTGGCACCGTCGGCCGTGGTGTCGATCACGGGGTGCTCGCCGCCGAGGTTTGTCTTGGGGCCGTTGGCCGCGCCGAAGTCGACCATCGACACCGCCTGTTGCGGGTCCAGACCCCAGTCGAGCATGCCGACCAGGGTCTTGGTCACGTACTGGATGATCGTGCCGCCCCCCCGGCGAGCCGACCACGGCGTGGAGCCGACCACGGGCACCGTCCGGGCCCTGCTCGAACACCAGAGTCGGCGCCATCGAACTGCGTGGGCGTTTGCCCGGCTGCAGGCGGTTCGGTACCGGCACCCCGTCCGGACCGACGGGGTCGGCGGCGAAGTCGGTGAGTTCGTTGTTGAGCAGGAACCCGTGGCGACCCACCCGGCAGCACCACGAAGTCGGTGTCGGCGACGTAGCGGTCGCGGTCGGCGTAGGCCAGCCGCTCGGCCTCGCTCACCAGGTGCACACCCTGAACCGTTGGCCGCCCGCCGTTTCGGTCGACGTCGGTGGGACGGTACTGGGCCAGATCAAAGGTTCCCAGCACACCGAGGATCTGCGCGATCGCGATACCGCCCGAGGACGGCGGGGGCATGCCGCACACCTGCTTGTCCCGGTAGCTCACGCACACCGGTTCCCGCCTCACCGAGCGGTAGTTCGCCAGGTCCGCGACGGTCATCGCACCCGGGGTACGCCCGCCGGAGGTTTCCGCGACGGCCTCGACGATGCCGGCGGCGATCGACCCGGTGTAGAAGGCCCGCGGATCGGACGCCACCGCGCCGAGGGTCTTGGCGTAGGCCGGATTGGTCAGGTAGGAACCCGCCGCCTTGGGACTGCGGTCCGGGTTGAGGAAGTAGGCCGCCGCATCGGGATCGACAGCCAGGCTCCCGGCATCCTTGGCGATCGCGGCGGCCAGGCGGGGACTGATCGCAAAGCCGTTGTCGGCCAACGTGGTCGCCGGTGCGAGCAGGTCCCGCCACGGCGTCTCGCCATGTTCGGCGTGCACGTCGGCGAGCATCCGCAGCACGCCGGGCACACCGACGGAGCGGCCGGAGGCGCGGGTGTCTGGCCGGGGCTCGGTTCGATCGGACTCAGAAACCCAGCGCAGGTAGTTCTCGGTCGCCCCGGCTGGGGCCGTCTCCCGGCCGTCGTATGCCTGCACCTTCCCCGAGTGCGCGTCGTAATACAGCAGGAACCCACCACCGCCGATCCCCAAAGACTGCGGTTCGACGAGTCCGAGCACCGTCTGAGCGGCGACAACGGCATCTGCGGCCGTCCCGCCGCCGGCCAGGACCCGGCAGGCCGCCTGGGTGGCCAGTGGGTTGGCGGTGGCCACCGCGAACCGGCCGGTGCGCACCGCAGCCATATCGCTGCGATAGCCCGTCGCCAGTTCCGAGGCGGCGGCGATATCGCGCTGCTCCGGTTCGGCTGCCTCCGGGGTCTTCGGGGTGGGCGTCCCGTTGGGAACCGACTCGCACGGCGCTGCCTGCGGCGGCGAGGCCGGCGGTGCGGCGCAACCGGCGAGTACCAGAACCGCCGCGAGAAACGGAACCGTCGCGCCGTGGACCCGGGTCAGCATCATTTCCCGACTGAGGGGTCAGGCCTTGATCCGGATTGGTCCCGGGGACCACAGCCCGCCGCGGGTCGCGGTACCGAGTTCGAGTTCGGCCGGAGTCGCATCGACGATGGTGTCGAACTTCCGCAGCGACCCCCAGTCCCGCCCCCAGTCGTGGGACAGGTAGGTGGCCATCACGTGGGCGCGCAACAGCAGGTCGCTGATCCCCAGCAGTCCGCCGTTGCGGCCGTCCTGCCAGGTGTCGGTGTCCTGTTTCTTGGCGGTGTAGTCCGGGGTGATGCGGAACCGGGGAACCTCGGTGACACCGTCGGAGTGCAGCATCGGCTGCTGACACGGGAAGGCCATCCCGACCGCCCAGTCCATCAGCACCGGCTGAGTCGACCCGACGTACTCCTGCAGGGTCGACAGCTCCGGAACCCGTGGCGGCGTGACGGCAACCCAGTCTCCCAGCGACAGCGACTTGTCCTCGGCGACAATGCGGACCGCGTTCGCATCCGCAGGGATCGCCGAACGCGCGAACCGCAGATTGCGCCAGGACGGGGCCGGACCGAGGTCATAGGGCTCGACTCGGCCGGCAGCCACCGGAGTGCCGTCGGGGCCGGGCCGGCCGTATTCGAGGACAACCGTCTGGCCGTCGGTCCGGTCGTTGAGGACGCTGTTCCCGGCGATGGTCCCGGCGGCGGTGACCACCACCAGCGGATGGCCGGAGTCGTTGGGCGGCAACCCGTACCAAGCCGATGTCAGCACGCTCTCCTGCTGAGAGTTGCCGGAGTAGCTGCCCGCCACCGGAACCCGCGCGGGGTCCAGTTGGTACGGCAGCGGAACTGTCGAGCCGTTGACACCCGGCTTGCTCAGCGTGAACGGACCCTCCCAGTCATGGTCGACCCCCGGCATCGGGTTGTTGACCCGGATCGCCTCGGCCACGATCTTCTCCGGTAACCCGTTGGGCGAGAACCCGACCGGCCCCGTTCCGCCGAGCGGCCCGATCGGCCCGTAACTGCCGGGGAGCGCGGTCAGGAAGCCGGCGTTGGGATCCGGTTCGACCAGAACGTCATCGGCGAGTCCGCAGCCCCCGGCGAACGTCCGGACGTTGGCCCAGCCGTTTGAGTAGGTGGGGTACTGCCGGACGATGCCCGCGGTCATCGAGGCGATGAACACCACCACCATCAGGCCCGCCGCCGCCGGGATGGGCGCCGCGGTGACCGCTCGGGCGATGCGGCCCTCACCACGGTTCGCGGAACTGAAGTGCAGCCAGACGGTGTAGAGCGCGGAGACCACGAACAGTGCGAGGAAGATCGCGCTGACGGTCACTCCGCCGATGCGCGGCATCGCGTTGTTGAACGGCACACCGTAGCTGGAGACGTACCACCACCCGTTGGTGGTGGCGAACGTCAGCGCCAGCAGGAACAGCACCGCCGTCACGACCGTCATCCGGTTGCGCGACCACCGCAGCACGGCCGGCGACACCAGGACGGTGGCGAGCGCCGCCATGGCCGCACCAACCGCGGCGAACAACCCGAAGTGGTGCACCCACTTCGTCGGGGTGAACATCAGGAAGAACATCGTCGCGACGATGACCCCGATCAGGCGCCAAGCCGGCCCCCTCGCCACACCGGGAATCCGCTTGCGGCGCAACAGGATGAACATCGACACGAACAGCGACAGCACGGTGATCAGGAAGCCGAACCGCCGCGACAGCGACCCGTCGACGGTGGGCAGAATCAGGTAGTAGTACCGCAGGTTCTCGGTGTACCACTCCTGGCTCGGGCCGATATCGGTGCGGATGCGGGTGGCTTCCAAAACGGTGGCCAGGGTCTGATCGGCGAAGACCACGGTCAGGATCACCGTGCCGGCCGCGAGCAGTGGCGCGATCAGCGGCCAGGTACCCACCACGCTCCGCCGTCGCGCTACGATGCGCAGGATCGGCCGGCCGCCGGCGATCAGCGCTGCCACCGCGATCAACCCGGTGGGCTGGATGCCCAGGGTGAACGCCGCGGTGATGATGGCGAGCGCCGCCGGCGTCAGGCGCCCGGAGGTGATCGCCCGTTCGATGAGCACATAGGTGATCAGGGCGCCCGTGGTGATCTGGCCCTCGGGACGCAGGCCGTTGTCGAACGGCATCCAGGCCGCCAGCAGCACCAGGCCCGCCGCCCACAGCGCGGGACGACTCGACGCCACCGCGGGCCCCAATCGGGGCAGTACCTCCCGGGACAGCAGCAACCAGCAGATCAGAGCGCAGACCAGGTCGGGAAGCCGGATCCAGATGCTGGACGTGCTGACGTGGGTCATCAGCGCCAACACGTTGTAGTACCAGCCGAACGGGTCCTCGGGCACACCGAACCAGCGGAAGTAGTTCGACATGTACCCGGCGTGGTCGGCCACCCGGGCCATTCCCAGGATGTAGCCGTCGTCGGAGGAGTTCGCGCCGATGACGTACCAGATCAGGAACGCGCTCACCACGGTGCCATCCACCGCGGTGAGGGTGCGCCACCGCTGCGGGATGAGCTTGCGCATCCGGCGGCCGTCCAGACGGTCCAGGCGCCACAACGCCGTCAGTGCCACCCCCGTGGAGACGATCGCCAGCAGCATCGCGGCCAGTTTCAGCACGGTCGGGTGGCTGCTGAACCGGGTGTCGACGGTCGCCGACACGTTCAGCCCGGGCGGGGCCGGTCCGGTGAGATCGGTGAACACGCCGACGATCGCGGGGCGCAGGTTCGGGTCCTTGAAGCCGCTGCGCAGGTATTCCGACCCGGTTTGTGCCGATTCGTCGTCCTGTTCCGTGGCGGAGGCCGCCGGCGGCAGACCGACGAAGGTGGCGAACGTCCCAGCCTCGGTGGAGCTGATCTCGATACGCTGGCAGTCCGGTGAATTCACCTGTGAGCGAGGCACACTCGCGATCACAACGTTGCGGTCGGTGATGTCCACCCGCTGTGTCCCGACGGTGACGAAGAGCGAATTGAGGGTGGCGTCCTTCCCCTTCTGGGGGGCGAGTCCGAGCACCAGACCGCCCTTCGGCGGCATCGCGCGGATCACCTCGCACGGCACCGTCGCGGTCACCGAGACCGGTGTCAGCGAGATGAGCGGAGCGGTGACGTTGCCAAGCTGGCCGGCTTGCGGCCAGTTCAACGTGGCGGTGGTCTGCACCACGGGCAGCAGTGGGGTCAGCACCGACAGCACGAATCCGAGCAGTCCCGCGATGGTCGCAACCCACCGGGTGATGGTCACGTCCTGCCCGGCGTCTTTGGCGTTGTCGGTCAGCGTCGCGGTCATGTCCCCCGCCTCTGGGCTCTCTGCATTAGGGGCATTAGGGAAGGGCCCTGATCGGTCCGTTGCGGCTCCAGCCGAACTCCCTGACCGTGCCCTGCTCGATCACGGCCGCCGGAGCACGCGCGCCCGGCACCCGAAGGTAGCGCTCGATCGCCCCCCAGTCGCGGTACCAGTCGTCGCGCAGATAGGTCGGAACGGTCGAGGTGGTCAGCAGTGCCTGGATGAACAGGAACGGCCCGCCCGACCGCGCCGCCTGCCACATGTTCGAGGACACCACGACCTGTTTGAGGTTGGGCTGGATCCGGTACTCCGGAATCTCGGCGACCCCGAGGTGCTCGGCGAAGGGCCGCTGGCACGGGAAGTTGGCGGCGGTGGCGATGTCCATCAGCACCGGGGTCCGGCTGCCGAGGAACTGGTTGGCGGTCTGCAGCACCGGCACCCGCGGCGGGGTGAAGCCGAACCACTGGTCGGTGCTCAGGTTGGGGTCATCGGCGACGATCCGCGCCACGTTGGCCTCGGCCGGGGCCCAGGCCAACGGGAAGCGCAGGTTGCGCCAGGCGTACTGCTCGTCGGTATCGATCGGCTGCACCTTGTCCAGGGCGGTGAAGGTGCCGTCCGGTTTGCGAATCCCCCACTGCAGTTTCAGCGACTGCCCGTAGTGGAATTCGCCCTCCTCGTCGTAGTACCAGATCGCCCCGGCCGCGGCCACGGTCACCAGTGGGCGGTCCGGAGAGCGGGGCGGCAGTTGGTACCACGCGGAGGTCGCCTTGGCCGCCCGGGTGTTCTCGTCGTAGCTGCCCATCACCGGAGTGCTGGCGGGGTTCAGACCGAACGGCAGGAACACCCGCGAACCGTTGACGCCGACCGGCCCGTAGCCGCCGCCGGTGCCGCCGGTGAAGCCGATGCCGACGTTCGGCTTGTTGGGCGAACCATCGGAGTTGACCGTGCCCGGGTTGGCGACGAACGGTGCCACCGGTTCGAGGGTGTCACTGATGCCGTTCGGGGTGAAGCCGATCGGATCCTCGCCGCCCAATGGACCGTATCGACCCCACCGCTGGCCGGCGGCGGGGGTGAGTAATCCCGCGTTGGCGTCCGCTTCGACCAGCACATCGTCGGCCATCGCGCAGCTGGTTTCGGACAGCCCGCTGCGCAGCGCGGCGATGTTGGCCTTGCCGGTGGTGTAGGCGGGGTAGCGCTGCACCAGACCCTTGGCCATCGAACCGACCATCAGCAGCACCATGATCAGTGCGACCGCCAGCAGGGGAGTGGCCGCCAGTGCCCGGTTCCGGCGGGTGTTCTTGACCTCGGTGTGCCCGGAGTAGTCCATCCGGAAGTGCAGCCAGCCGGCGATCAGACCGGTCACGACGGCCAGTGCCAGGAACATCGACGTCACCGGCCGGTGCAGCAGCACCGGCTGCCGGTCGAACCACGGGACGCCGTAGTTGCCAACATAGAACCAACCGTTGACCCCTGAGGTGGCCCACGCCAGCACGAACAGTAGTGCGGTCAGGTAGAGCGCCAGATTGCGGCGGTTGTGCAGGCCGACGCGGGCAAAGGCGAACCCGAACACCGCGCCCAGTGCCGCGGCCAGGCCGGCGAACGCGCCGAACTGCACTGCCCACTTGGTTGGGGTGAAGGTCAGCAGCAGCAGCCCCAGCGCGGTGCTGCCGATCAGGCGCCACACCGGTCCGCGGGCGACGCCGGTGACCGAGCCGCGACGCAGCAGCAGTGCGATGAGGCCGAACATGCACAGCAGCATCAGCAGCACCGCGAAGCGGCGGGTCAGGGAGCCTTCGACGTTCTCCTCGACGGTGAGGAAGTAGTAACGCAGGAAGTCCTGATACCAGGAAACCGTAGGCCCCACAACGTATTTGATGCGGGCGGACTCGGCAACGGTGGCCAGCGTCTGGTCTCTGAAGACCACGACGAAGATCAACGACGCCGTGGCCGCCAAGGCGGCCAGGGGGGCCAGCAGTCCGTCGGCCGGCCGGCGGCGACCGATGATCCCGGCGATGGCGCGCGCACCGACCAGCAGCGGCGCCAGTGCAACCAGGCCCTGAGGGGCCAGGGTGACGCTGAACACCGCGACGACGATCGCAGCCGCCGCGGGGGCCAGCCGTCGGGTGGCGATCGTCCGCTCAACCAGCGCCCACACCGCCAGCACACCGAAGGCGATCAACGGTTCCGGCCGTAGCCCGTTGTTGAAGGGCAGCCAGGCGGCCAGAAACACCACACCGGCGGTGGCGACCGCGACGCGGTTCCGGGCCAGCCCGCCGGCACCGGGGCCGAGCCGGCGCAGCACCCAGCGACTCAGGATCAGCCAGCTCCCGATCGCCGCGGCGGTGGCGGGCAGCCGCATCCACACCCCGGCGGTACTGATCGAGGCCAGCTGGGCCAGCACCGATTGGTACCAGTCGAAGGGCGCCTCCGACGCACCGAAGTAGCGGTAGTAGTTCGCCGCGTATCCGGCCTCGCCGGAGATCCGGGCGATGGTGAGGTTGTAGCCGTCGTCGGAGGAGATCGGCCCGATCACATGCCACAGCAGGAGCGTCCCGATCACGCCGGCGTCCGACGGCCAATGCGCCAGCAGGCCGGCCCGTCGGCCGGGTGACCGGCGGTGCGTGTCGCGCCGGTCGAGCACCCACAGCGCCGCGATCGAGGCGAGCACGCACAGCACCCCGGCCGCCATCACGGCGAGTTTGAGGATCGTCGGCTGGGTGATGAACCTGGTGTCGATGTCGATCCGTGCGGAGAGCCCGTCGGCGGGCACCTTCAGCTCCGTAAAAACGCCTGTTACCTGGGGTTTCTTATCCGGGGACAGAGTGCCGGCGGCACCGGGGATCCCGACGAAGTCCGCTCCGACCACCCCGGGGTCGGCCCACACCCGCAGGGTGCTGCAGGCGCCGGCCGCGACGGCCTGCCGCGGCGCGACGGCGGCCACGGTGTCACGAAAGGCGACGAACACCGAGTCGGCGGTGGCCCGGACCACCAGTCCGTTGCGGGAGGCGTCGATCCCGTCGGGTGGGTTAGTGCCGAACACCAGTCCACCGGGCGGCGGCAGGCTGGCCACCGCCGTGCAGGGAATGGACACCTCGAGGGACCGCGGAGCGCCCGACACCAGGGGCGCGGTGACGCTGCCGACCATCCCACCGGGGCCGGGGTCCTGTGGCCACAGCACCGCCGCGGTGGTCTGGGTAACCGGCAGCAGGGGGGTCACCGCACACAGCAGGATGCCGAGGACGCCGGTGACGACGGCGACGAGCCTGGCCGTCCGGCTGGCATCGGGGGCGTCGGCGGGCACGAGGGTCGATCGTAGGGCACTCGCCCCCGAAGATCCGGCTACGTCCGGCCGGTCAGGTGGGACGAAGCGGTGCCGGACTCCACAGGCCGCTTCGGGTGGCGGCGCCAAGCTCCAGCCGGGCCGGCGTGGCGTCGGGGTAGTACAGGCCCAGGCGCTGTAGGGCACCCCAGTCCCTGAACCAGTCCCCGCGCAGGTAGGTGGGCACCGTGGTCGCCCGGAACAGCAGTTCGCTGATCCCCAGCGGGCCTCCGCCGATGTTGTCCATCACCGGCGAATTGGCGTCGGCGCCGAACCGATCCGGCAGGATGCGCCATGTGGGCACCTCGGTGACGCCGTTGTTGTGGCCGAACGGCCGCTGGCAGGGGAAGGCCAGGCCGACCAGCCAGTCCAGCAGCACCGGGTCCTGTGAACCGACCACCTGCTGCAGGGTCTGCAACGCCGGGACGCGCGGCGGCGTGAGGGCGATCCAGTGCTGTGGGGCCAGGTCGTCGTCCTTGGCGACCAGGCGGATCACCGTGGCATCAGCGGGGACGGCGGCCAGCGGGGCACGCAGGTTCCGCCATGCCGGTGTGGGTCCGATATCGGCGAAGGCCATCGCACCGCCGGGTCGCCCTGCCGCCGCACCGGCGTCAGTGGCCCACTGCACCTCGACTTCATCCGGGTCGAATCGGCCGGCCGCGGACACCACGATCAGCGGCGCATCGGGGGTGCGGGCCTCCCTCGCGGGCAGGCGGTACCAGGCAGAGCGCAACAGTGCCGGCTGTTGCACCCCGGAGCGCCAACTTCCCAGCACCGGTGTGGTCGCCGGGTTCAGTCCGTAGGGCAGGCGCGCGCGTGAACCGTTGACTCCCGCGGCAGCGTTGACGCCGCCCCCGCCGGTCCCCGCGCCGTCCTCGGTATTGGCCTCGTTCCCGGAATCGATGGGGTTGCCGCCGCCGGGCGGCTCTTGAACCGGCTCCGCCGAGATGTCGGCGGGGATTCCGTTCGGGGTGAATCCGGTACCGGTCACCTGGCCAAGGCCCGCACCGACCGGCACGCCGACCGGCACCAGCATCCCCGAGTTGGGATCCTGCTCCACCATCACGTCGTCCGCCAGCCCGCACGTCTTGCCGGTGAGCGCCTCGAGATTGGATCGGCCGACGGACCACGCCGGGTACTGGTTGACCACGGCGATGGTCAACGAGGCGACCTCGAAGACAACCAGAAGCCAGGCCGCGAGCGCCAGTGGGTAGCCGGCCGGGCGCAGCCAGCGCCGCCGGGGTCGGTCCCGGGGGGCATCACCGGTCACGAAGTGCAACCAAGCCGCGGCGATCAGGGCCAGCACCGACAGACCGAACAGGACCGTTGTGAAACCCAGCTTCCACTCGGGGAACTGGTTCGACCATGGCACGCCGAAGTTCGACACGTACCACCAGCCGTTGACGCTGGCGAACGCGAGGGCCATCACGAAGAGCACGGTGGCGGCGAACACCATCCGGTTTCGCCGGGAACGCATGGCGGTCGGCAGGACCGCGACCGCCGCCAATGCGCCCAGCGATCCGGCCAATCCGGCGAACACACCGAAGTGGTGAGTCCACTTGGTCGGGGTGAACATGATGGCGATAAACGAGATGATCGTGATGCCGATGATCCGGCGGCTGGGACCGGCCGCGGTCCCGGGGATATGGCCGCGGCGCAGAATCATCGCCACCGACACCGCGATGGCCAGGATCAGGGCCAGCACCGCGAAGCGCCGTGCGATCGAGCCGTCCGGCGTGGCGAGCAGCAACCGCTCGTAGCGGGTGTGCTCGTCGAACCAGCTCAGACTGGGCCCGACGGCGCGCTTGAGGGCGTTGGCCTGGGCGACGCCGGCGAAGGTCTGATCCCGGAACATCGGGATGATCGTCACCGTCGCCGCGGCCAGAATGGGTGCCAGCAGCGGGAGCAGCCCGAACTGTCGGCTGCGGCGGCCCACAATGGTCCGCAACGGGCCGATGGCGACCAGCAGCGCGCCGATCGAGGCAATCCCGGTAGGGCCGGAGAACAGCGTGAGCGCTCCCACGATGCAGGCCACCGCTACCGGCAGCAGCCTGCTGGTAGCGACCCCTCGCTCCACTGAGCACCAGGTGAGAAGGATTCCCAGCGCAATGATCGGTTCCGGACGCAGACCGTTGTTCAGTGGCAGCCAGAACGCCAGGAACAGACCGGCAGCCGTCCACGCGGCCGCCCGCGTGGTCTTCACCGCGTAACCCAGCCGGGGGATGACCTCGCGGCTGATCAGCCACCAGCAGACCAGCGCCATCCCCAGGGTGGGAAGCCGCATCCAGATACTGGCGGTCGTCACATGAGACCACAGCGCCAGCAGGTCGTAGTACCAGCCGAACGGCGACTCCGGCGTCCCGAACCAGCGGTAGTAATTGGCCATGTAGCCGGCGTTCTCAGAGACCCGGGCCATGGTCAGGATGTAGCCGTCGTCGGAGGTGTTGGCCCCGACGAAATGCCACCACACCAGGACCGCGATCACCAGGCCGTCCAGTGGGGTCATCGACCACCATCGCGCTGGGAACAGCCGACGGTGCCGCATACCGTCGGCGGTGTCCAGGATGTGCAGTGCCACCAGGGCGATCAGGGTCGTCAGCAACCCGATGACCATCACGATCATCTTCACCGCGGTCGGGCCGTTGCTGTAACGGGTGTCGACCACCGCGGAGAAGCTCAGCCCGGGCGGCGCCGGCCCGGACAGATCGGTGAAGACGCCGACAATCTGGGGCCGGAAGTCGTAGCCGCCCCGCTCACCGCGAAGCGGAGCACCTGGATCGTCGCTGTCGGCGCCTTTGGTGAGACCGACGAACTCACCGGTGACCTTGTCTGCGCGGGCGGTGAAGGTCAGTTCCCGGCAGTCCGGGCCAAGTACCTGGTCCATCGGGGCGACCACGACCGGGGTGTTGCGCACCACCACCGCCAGGTCGCCGTTGGCGCGTTGGATCAGCAGCCCGCGGTCGACGGCCTTCGGCGCCTGCTTGGGCACCGTCGACAACAGCACGGTGCGGCTGCCCGAGCCGGGGCCGTCCAGCCCGGCGGCGACACGGCACGGCACGGTGATCGTGAGCTCCGTCGGCACGTAACCGATCAGCGGGGCGGTGACGCTGTCGAGCGAGCCGTTCTGCGGCCAGTTCAGGTCGGCGGTGGTCTGATTGACCGGGAGAAAGGGCGTTAGTACCGCGCACAGCGCGCCCAACAGGCCGGCCACGGCGGCGACCAGACGGGCGGTCCGGTAGTCCACCTGCGTCGTCGCCACGGGGCTTGATGGTAGTTGGCCCGCGGTCGACAGCAGGAGAATCCCCGAGAGGGTGCGGAATCGGGATCCTTCAGAACGGTGGGGGTAGGTTGCGCTCGGCGACGTGAGCGTCGTTGAACGCCCGCTCATGGGCGATGCGACGGAGCCGCTCAGCCGCCCGGGTTCGTCGGCGGGTAGGCATCATTTCACCGCGCTCGCTACCGCCAGTCGGAGGTGCTGGATGGGCGGGCAGCGGGCCGGTGTCGGTGTTCCAGTTGGGAAACAGCACGCGGCTGCCCGGACGGGTCGTGTACACCCGGCCTGTCGGCGAGATCCACGTGATGGTGCCATCGGAGTCTTGCCGATCCGACCATCCCCCTGCGCCCACCCAGAAGGTCTTCAGGAGGTGGTGCTTTCGACATTCGCAACGCAGATTCGACGGATGCGTGGGCCCGAATGGCCACGGGATCGCGTGATCGATATCGCAGCGGTCGGCGGGAACGTCGCACATCGGGAACCGGCAGGTCAGATCACGCATCCGGACGAAAGCCTGCATCGCGGCCGACGGCCGGTATCCCGGTTCGGGCTGCAGTCGGGGTCGGCTCAGGTGGCGCACCGTCGCGCCGTCTGCGACCAACTGAGCCAACAACGGGCTCGGGATAGCGGGGCCACCGGCGATGACCGCACTGCCGCGGCAGGGCGGCGGGAGTTCACCCTCGGATTGTGGGGCCATCAGCTCGGCCAGTGAGGTGTCGCGGGTGATCGGTTGAACGCGGTGCGGACCTTCGCCGGACATCAACGGATCGGGTCCGGCCTCGAGCGCTTCAGCGTCGGCCAGGACATGGATCACGACGGCACCGGCCCGCTCATCCCTCACGGCCGCAGAGCACTGCTGGTCGCCGCACTGGCAGGCCAGTTGCGTCGCCCCTGCCCCGAGTGCGCCCAAGGCGTCCGCGCGACGCTGAGCGATGGTTCGGGGGTCGTCATCGCACACCGCATGGGCCATCTGGGCAAGCCGACGTTCCAGCACGGCGGCATCCGCGCCGAGCAACCTGGCCCACATGGATGACGTCCCGGTCTCAGGATCTTGGCCGCCGAAGGTGACGTCACGGCTCCGCGCACTTGCCTGGGTCCGGCGCAGTGCCCCGGGGTCATGCTTGTCGATGACGGCGTCGATGGCCTGATCGAGCTTCTGCTGCGAAAGGGCGTCCCACCCTCCGGCACGCTCGGCGATCGCCCCGTCGATCAATGCCAGTGCGTCCGCATCACCGACCAGGTCGGTTCGCCACACGACCGCACTGGCCACACGAGCGCTCATACCGCCACTCGAGAAGAGTGCCGCCACCCGCGGCAGGCGATTCCGCAAACCCATCGCCTCGTACATCTGTCCGGACGCCCGTCGGTGGCTGATACCCAGCGCCGCGGACACCTCGGCCGCCGCCGCATCCCATTCATCGCAGGCCCAGCGGGCGCGTTCGCTGGAGCCGCATCGCCGGTGCACCAACTCGGCCACTGCCAGCAACCGCCTGGCGGTGACCTGCGCCTCCATCCGGGCCCAGCCGACGATGTCCGCCACCACCGCGGCATCATCGGCGGCGCTCGGACTCGTGACCGGGGGGAGTTCGATATCGAACATACATTCGATATTAGCCGCAGGCTCCGACACCAGCCCGGGAAGCGCTCAGTTGCTGCGCACCGCCAGTACGAACGGCCCGATCGTTTGCACGGTGAAATACGGTGCGACGAACAAACCGGAATTCAGTTCGACGGTGTAGCGCCGCACGTTCGGCTGGTTCGGGTAGACGTCCTCGGCCAGTCGCAGTGTGTACGTCTTCTCCGACCCGGCCGCCCCGCCCCGGCGCATCAGGAACACCGACGGCGGCGGGTAGGGCAAGGCATCGAGTGCGCGGACGAACTCCTCCGGGTCGGCGATGTCGCCCCAGGATTCGATGGCCGCTGCCCGAGCGCCGAACTGGGCCAGCGGATTGGCGTAGTGCGAGGTCAGACCCTGAAATCCGAAGTAAGGATAGTAGGACAGGAAGCTGTAGTCAGCGGTCATCACGATGGTCTGGTCGCGGGGGATCCCGGTGGCCTCCTGAATGGCGGCGTCGACCTGTGGGTAGTACTTCTCCGCACCGGGTGGCCGACGGTCTCCGCGCTGACCGTCGCCGTCGGTGTCGGTGTAGGCCACCGTGATGTCGGGTCGCAGTACGTGCGGAATGTCCTGGCTGAAGCCGATCACCCCGATCAGCCCGACGGCCACCGCCACTGGGATCACCTGTCCGTTCCAGCGCACGCCCCACTTCCGGTCCGCGGTGGAGGCGGCGTCGATGAACCCGAACACTCCGGCCGCGGCGAGCAGAACAGTGAGGGTGGGTTGCAGCCGGAAGGACAGCAGAGTGGTGCCGGCGAGGGTCGTCAGCATCGACAACAGCGACCAGGCATACAGGGACAGCACGCCGATTCCCAGTGCGCCCGCTCGAACGGACCCGATCCCGCGCCACCCCAGCCAGACGGTACCGAGCATGCACAGCGCGCCCAGCAGCGAGAACTGCAACATCGGGAAGGTCAGAACCGCGCCGTCACCGGGCAGGTAGTGCTGGGCCACACCGGTGTCGGCAAGCGGCCCGCGGGCGGCGCGCACCAGGAACGGCAGCCAGGTGACGGCCGCGAGCACGGCGGCGATCACGGCGATCACCGTCACCCGCAGCAGGGGGCCGATCCGGCGGCCCGCCACTGCCGCCGTGACCGCCATGATTGCGACGGCGAATGCCGTGTAGGCGAACAGCAGGGTGTAGAGCATGGCCGTAAGACCGAGGAATAGGCCGACCCCGGCGACGGCGGCCCGGCCGGCCCGACCCTGAGACCGCAATCCCGACCAGGCCAGGACCAGTACCGGCGGGATCAACACGGTGATGATGGCCGCGTACGGCTCGGGAGAGCTGTACGCCAGGGTTACCGCGGCGGTGACACCGGTCACCGCCAGCGCGTACTCGAACCGGACCAGGGCCGCCCACAATGCGAAGGCGAGAACGATGGCGACCGCAATGGAGGTGATCGCCCAGGGTTTGAACATCTCCCAGCCGGGAGTCCCGACGAGGGCGGCGGCCCGGCCGCCTAACCAGAACCATCCCGGCGGATAGAACGGCGGCATGTCGGCGTAGGTCATGTCGCGCAAGGCGGGGCTGTCGGCGAATCGCGTCAGGTACTCGGTGCGGAACTGCTGATCGACGGAGATACCGAATAGGTAGAGCTTGGTGGCGCCGAGCGGCATGCCGAGGGTCACCACGGCGAAGCCGGATAGGAAGACCGCCGCACCGCTGCGGGCAACCAGTTCTCGGCCCCGCCGCCACAACACTCCGCTGGCCACCAGGCCGAGCAGACAGGTCACCTGGCCCACGGTGGTCAGCGCGTGCAATTGATTGGACGATGGGAAGGCCGGCCACTCCACCGTGCCGATCGCCGTCAGCGACACCGCGGCGACGATCACGGCAATCAGTGCGGCCACCACCATCTGGCCAGCGGTTTCCAGCGCCTTACTCAAGGCACCCATCCGTGAATCGCTCTAGATCGGCAGTTTGCGGAAGATCGCCCGCGGGATGTGCCGCAGCACCATCATCACGTAGCGGAAGGCCCCGGGCGCCCACACCAGGTCCTTACCCTTGGCGGATGCGGTGACGGCAAGGTCGGCGACGTACTCCTTGTCCACGGTCATCGGCGCTTCCTTGACATGCGCGCTCATCCGGGTGCGCACCTGACCGGGTCGGATGACCAGGACGTGAACCCCGTACTCGCGCAACGCCTCTCCGAGGCCAAGATAGAAGCCATCCAAACCTGCCTTGGTGGATCCGTAGACGAAATTGGACCGCCGCACCCGTTCCCCGGCAGCCGAACTCATCGCGATGATCTGCCCGAAACCCTGGCTGCGCATCTTCTCGCCCACCAACACACCCACCGATACCGCTGCGGTGTAGTTGATCTCAGCGATCTGCACGGCCTTTCGCTGGTTCTGCCACAGCTCTTCGGCGTCGCCCAGCAGGCCGAACGCGACAATCGCCACATCGACATCGCCGGCTGAGAAGCACTCGTCGATGACGCCGGGGTGGCTGTCGGTCGCAAGTGCATCGAAATCGACCAATCGCACCGACTTCGCCCCGGCCGCCTGCATCTGCGCCACCGCGTCCTCACGACCCGGATCATCGGGAAGTGCGGCGAGCACGATGTGAGCCGGCGCGTTGCGCAGGTACCGCTCGCAGATTGCGAGCCCGATCTCGGAGGTACCACCGAGAAGCAGGATGGTCTGGGGGTTACCGACCGCGTCGATCACCATCTAGATCAGCTCCAAACGTCGTGCCATGTCCGAGACGAACACCCCGTGCGGGTCCACCTTGCGGCGCAGCGCAATCCACTCGTCGATGCGCGGGTACATGGCGTGGAAGGTTTCGGCAGTAGTTCGGGAGTCCTTAGCCGTATACAGCCGCCCACCGAACTCGAGCACCCGGCGGTCGAGTTCTGTCACGAAGTCGTTCAAGCCGGCCTTGATCGGGAAGTCCACGCAGACGTTCCAACCCGGTATCGGGAAACTGAGCGGCGCTTGGTTACCCGGCCCGAACAGCTTGAACACGTTAAGGAACGAGTAGTGCCCGGACGCCTGGATATCGACGATGATCGCCTTGAACTCCTCGACCGCCTCGGTCGGAACCACAAACTGGTACTGCAGGAAACCGGCTGGACCGTAGGCGCGGTTCCACTCGCCGAACATGTCCAGCGGGTGATAGAACTGCGTCAGATTCTGGACCTTGCCACGGTAGGTGCCGGACTTGCGGTACCACAGCTCGCCGATCGGGCCGAAGGTGTACTTGTTGGCCAGCCCGTTGGGAAAGACGTCAGGGAATGTGAGCAGTTGTGGCGCATCGAATTTCAGGGGATCGCGTTGCAGCTTCTCGGGCAACTGATCCAGCCGCGCCAAGGAGCCACGGGATATGGCGGCCCGGCCCAGTTTCGGCGGTGCGCTGATGGCGTCGAACCAGGCGCTTGAGTAGGTGTAATTCGCCTCGCTACCGTCGCTGTGAAAGGCGATGGTCTCATCAAGACTGGCGGTCACATCCCCATCGGCGATGAAGTACGCGGTCTCCGTCGGGGTCATCTCGATCGTGGCGCGCATGATGATCCCGGTCAATCCATTGCCACCGACGGTGGCCCAGAACAGATCCGCGTGCTCGCCGTCAGGGGTGATGGTGCGCACCCGACCGTCGGCGGTGAGCAGGTCCATCGAACGGACATGGTTACCGAAGCTGCCCGCACTGTGATGGTTCTTGCCGTGGATATCGCAGCCGATCGCGCCGCCGATCGTCACCTGCCGGGTGCCCGGCAACACCGGGACCCACAGTCCGCAGGGCAGCGCCGCCTTCATCAGCGCATCCAGGCTGACCCCACCATCGACGTCAACCATCCGGGTGGCGGCGTCGACACTGTGGATCCGATTCAGCGCGGTCATGTCGATGACCAGTCCGCCGCCGTTCTGCGCGTTGTCGCCATAGGAGCGGCCCAGTCCGCGGGCGATCACGCCGCGGTGCCGGCCACTCGCTGCGGTGTCGGCGGCCCGGGTTACCGCTTCGACGATCTGGGTGGGATCGGAGGTTGACAACACCTCGGCCACGCTGGGCGCGGTGCGTCCCCACCCGGTCAGCGGGCGGGCGGTGGTGGAGGCGGACATCGTGACGAGGGTACCGGGGCGGAGGCGGGCACAGTAACTTCCGGCAACTTCCGGCGTCGCTACCCGCGCGCCTGCCGGAAGATCACCACCCGCTGTACGACGAAGTTGATCACCGTCGCCGTCCCCTGAGCGATCACGAAGGCGGCCGGCAAGGCCCACGGGGCGTCGCCGAGGAGTTTCAGACCCAGGTGGTTCAACCCCACCTGGACGGCGAACGTGACGGCGTAGAGCGTCATCACCGCCGCGAAGCGGGAGCGACTGGGTTCGGCGGCGAATGTCCAGCGCCGATTGATCAGGTAGGCGGTGAGGGTGCCGGCCACGAAACCGATCGCCTTGGCGAGATCCACCTGGAGCTCCATCCCCAGGTGCAGCAACAGGTAGAGGCCGAAGTCCACGACTGCGGAGAGTCCGCCGGTGAGAACGAACCGCAGGATCTGCGTCTTGAGACTCAGCTGCCGCGGCGGCGCGGTATCGGCCATCGGCGGAAGCTTACGGTCCGGGCCCTCGTGCGTCGATGCCGCCCGCACCGTCCAAAACGCGACCCGCTCACGCACCGACCGGGCACCATGGATTGCGTGCAGGACTCCGTGCATGACCGGGCTGCCCGCGATGATGCCCGGGCTTTGGTGCCCGAGTGGCAACAACTGCTGGCCCGGTACACAGCGGCCCCGGCGGCCGACTCTGTAGGTCGACGGCTGCTGGATTCCTGGTGCGAGCCGCACCGCAGGTACCACTCCGTGCGGCACCTGCGCGATGTGCTGCGGGGCGTCGACGACCTCGCGGCCTACGCGGACGATCCCGATGCCGTGCGGATCGCGGCCTGGTATCACGACGCCGTCTATGCCGGACGGCCCGATGACGAGGAGCGCAGCGCCCGGCGCGCGGAAGAGGAACTGTCCCGCCTCGACGTCGCGCCCCGACTGGTCGACGAGGTCGCCCGACTCGTGCGCATGACCGTCACCCATGATCCTGCACCGGGTGACCGCAACGCCGAGGTTCTCTCCGATGCCGACCTGGCCAGTCTGGCCGTATCGTCCGAGCGCTACCGGCTCAACACCGCGGCGATCCGCCAGGAATACGCACACGTGCCCGATGAGGTGTTCCGCAAGGGCCGGATGCAAGTCCTGACCTCGCTGCTCGAAGGTCCGGGGGTGTTCCGTACCGGGCCGGGCCGCCAACTCTGGGAGGCCGCGGCGCGGGAGAACCTGCTGGCCGAACTCGCCACGCTGTCCCACTGAGTTCGGCTGGGGACGTTCAGCACTTGCGCGGCGGGGCGTCGCCGTAGACGATCGGGCACATGGCAATCGCAGACCGCCCGATTTCGGTACTCGCCGAAGGCGAGGCGTGGAAGCTCCTGTCCGGCGTTGCACTGGGCCGGCTGGTCACCTCGTTCGGTGGGAAACTGGAGATTTTTCCGGTCAACTTCGTCACGCAGAATCACACCGTGCTGTTTCGCACCGCAGAGGGCACGAAGCTGTTCACCACGGTGATGAACGACCAGGTGCTGTTCGAGGCCGACGACCACACCGGCACCGGCGGCTGGAGTGTGATCATTCGCGGCACCGCCCGGGTGCTCACTGCCGCCGATGAGATTCAGACGGCGGACCGTGCTCAGCTGATGCCGTGGGTCCCGACCGAGAAACTGCGCTACGTCCGGATCACCCCGGACGAAGTCAGCGGGCGGCGGTTCCGGTTCGGGCCCGAACCCGACAACGGCGCCGTTCCCGGCTAACCGCCACCACGCCGAGCCACCGCGGCGGTTTTCATCCGCCATCGGGCTCAGACCCAGTAGGGAACTCTGGCCCGGTACTGGCGTAGCGCCAGCGCGGCCGCGCACCAGCCGAGGACCGTCAGGACGATCACCACGATCCAGTGCCGCGGCTCCTGATGTGCCCCGAGCAGCGGTGCCCGCAGAATGTCCAGGTAATGCAGTAGCGGGTTGAGTTCGATGATCTTCGACCACTGACCGGCGCCCTGCCTTTGCAGTGTCTCGGCATTCCAGATGATCGGCGTCATGAAGAACAGCAACTGCACCAGCGCCGCCAGCAGGGGCCCGATGTCGCGGTAGCGGGTGGCCAGGATCCCGAAACAGAACGACACCCACACGCAGGTCGCCATGATCAGCATGATCGCCGGGATGGCCATGAGATCCGCCCACGACCAGGGCTTGGGGTAGATGACGGCGATGATCACGAAGATCACCATGTTGTGGGCGAACAGCAGCATCTGCCGCCAGACCAGTCGATAGACGTGCACGCTCAACGGTGTGGGAAGTTGTTTGATCAAGCCCTCGTTGGCGATGAAAACCTCGGAGCCCTCCAGGATGGCGGCGTTGATCATGTTCCAGATGATCAGTCCCAGCGTCACATAGGGCAGGTGCTCGGACAGTTCGAGTCCGAACAGCTTGGAGTACAGCAGTCCCATCGCGATCGCCGTGGTGCCGGTGGCGATGGTGATCCAGAACGGACCCAGGATCGACCGGCGGTATTTCTGCTTGATGTCCTGCCAGCCCAGGTGAAACCACAGTTCGCGGCGCGCCAGCCCTTCGGTCAGGTCGCCCCAGGCTCGGCGGAAGGTCTTGGACTGGTTGGCCGCCTCGATGATCGTCATGTCCGACCTCCGCTGCCGATCCTGCCGAACCGCTCACGACGACCCAACCGCCGCAACCGAATCCACTCCCGGAGGCCCGCCGGGTCACGCCGGGTCACCAGGAAGAACCACCCGAAGCGCAGCCACTCCTGGGGCAAAAGCTTGCGCAGGCCCGGCTGGGCCAGGACGTAGCCTCGGTTGCGGTAGGTGAAGAACCGCTTGACCGGATCATCGGGGTACTGGGTGTGCATTCGGCCGAACAGGATGGGTTTGAACTCATCGCTTCCGTAGGGGTGCAGGTACGCCGTGTCCAGGCAGGTTCCGAACCGAAGGCCACTGCGCACGAGGCGCCTGTGCACGTCGTATTCATCCCCGCGTATGAAGAGTCGCAGATCCGGAACCCCCACGGCTTCAATGGTTTCAGCGCGAAACAGCGCGCCGTTGAACAACGACGCGTACCCCGGCAGCAGATCGCTGTCGGGAGCATCCCGGGTACGCAGTTCATCCACGCGACGACGCCATGCCAGTCCCCTTCGCAGTGGGAAGGCAAGGCGATCCGGTTCGTCGAGATCGCACACCATCGGCGACACCTCAGCCAGTCCGTGCCGGTGTGCGCAGTCCAGCAGCGTGGTCAGCACTTCGGCGTCGCGCGGTCGGCCGTCGTCGTCGGCCAGCCAGACCCAGTCGGCGCCGAGTGCCAGCGCGTGCAACATTCCCAGTGCGAATCCTCCTGCGCCGCCGAGATTTCGACGCGATCCCAGATATGTGGAGGGCACCGACTGACCGGCGGTCAGGTCGCGCACCCGATCGTCGTGATCGTTATCCACGACGATGAGATGGTCGATCATCCTGCTCTGGTTGGTGACAACGTCCAGCGACTTGGCCAAGTCGTCGGGCCGACGGTGGGTGACGACGACCGCACACACCATCTCCGTCACTGCTCACCGTCCGTCCACTGGGCGTCCGTCCACTCGCCCCGATGTTCGGCCAGCACCTCACGAACGTGCCGGGCGGCATCCTCTCCCTCGTAGGCCCCCACGACCTCCTCGATACCGCCCGTCATCCTGATGGTGCCGTGGTCGATCCACATCGCGGTCTTGCACAGCCGGGCCAGGAATTCGTTGGAGTGGCTGGCGAAAACCAGGATCCCGGACCTCTCGACCAGAGCCTGCAGACGTGACTGCGCCTTCTTCAGGAATTCGGCGTCGACGGCACCGATACCCTCGTCGAGCAGGAGGATCTCCGGGTCGATGCTGGTGACCACGCCCATCGCCAGCCGCACCCGCATACCCGTCGAGTAGGTCCGCAGCGGCATCGACAGGTACTCACCCAACTCAGTGAACTCGGCGATCTCGTCTACCTTGGCCGCCATCTGTTTGCGGGTCTGGCCCAGAAACAGCCCGCGGATGATGATGTTCTCGAAGCCGGTGATCTCGGGGTCCATGCCCACGCCCAGATCGAAGACCGGTGCCACCCGGCCGCGGACGACGGTTCGCCCGCGGGTGGGCTCATAGATGCCGGACAGCAGCCGCAGCAGCGTCGACTTTCCGGCGCCGTTGTGGCCGACCAGGCCGACCCGGTCACCCATCCGCAAGGTCATGGTGATGTCGCGCAGCGCCTCGATGACCACGACGTTGTCAGTGTTGCGCCCGATCGCGCCGCCGGCGGCGCCGAGGAACGTCTTCTTCAGTGAGCGGGTCTTGGCGTCGAAGATCGGAAACTCGACCCACGCGTCGCGGGTTTCGATGTAAGGCTCGGCTGCCAACGGAGGTCCCTTGTCTACAGGTACTGACCGGTACCGTGAACCGGACTCTGCGGTCCGGCGGGCGGGACCATCCCGGGCGGCAGCGCGCCCTGCCGCATGTGTTCGAGTTGGGCGCGGGCGGCCATCTGCTGAGCGAACAGGGCGGTCTGAATACCGTGGAACAGGCCTTCCAGCCATCCCACCAACTGGGCCTGGGCGATCCGGAGTTCGGCGTCCGACGGTACTGAGTCCTCGGAGAACGGCAGCGCAAGCCGCCGCAGCTCGTCGCGCAGTTCGGGCGCCAGTCCGTCCTCCAGTTCGCCGATGCTGGTGGCATGGATCTCACGCAGCCGACTGCGGCTGGCATCGTCCAAGGGTGCGGCCTTCACCTCTTCGAGAAGCTGCTTGATCATGGTGCCGATCCGCATCACCTTCGCGGGCTGTTCGACGAGGTCGGTGACGGAACGCTGCCCGTCCCCGTCTTCGTCCGGCCCAGCCTGCGGGTCGCCGGCCTCGGGCCCCGAAATGACCTCGATGTCGTCGTCGGCGTTATCCGTCATCAGCGCAGCATTCCCTCACATCCAGGCTCCACATTCGAACAAGTCATCGGCCGTCCTGCGGTCCGGCTCCCCGCCACTCGTAGATGCGGGCGCCGCCGTTGTCGTAGATCTTCGCCCACGACGCGGACTTGTCCAGTGACACTAGCCCGTCGGGCATGACAAAGCCCCGGACCACCGGACTGCTGGTGATGACGTAGCGGATGTTCAGTGCCCGCACCGCCTCAGCGATCCGCGGATCCCGGTCCGCGTTGTCGGCGTAGGCCCAGAAGAGGAAGCGGTTGGGGCCCGGGCCTTGCTGGACCGGGTAGTCGTAGTGGGTCCACAGCGGGTGCAACCCGGCGACCGCGTACATCCAGGCCGTACCGTCGACGTTGGCATTGCCGATGACGGTGTCCCGAGCCCCGGGAAGCGTGGCGAGATGCGCGAACGCCTCCAGGTCCTTGTCACTGACGATCACCCTGTCGTACTTATCGCCCATCAGGAAGCGGTGCCGGGGGAAGTAATGCCAGGCCAGACCGACGCAGATCACGAGTAACAGGAACGCTGTCGAGCCGATCCAGAACCGCCGGTCCGGCACCCGGTCTGCGTGCCGACAGGTCAGCCGTTTCGCCAGCGCCACCGCCAGCACCACCGCACAGAACAGCGCGTAGCCCGCCATCGGGGTCAACAGCAGGGTGACCACAGCAGAGAGACGCCGCGGGTCGCTGTAATACAGGTCGCTGTAGACCCCGGTCAGCGTGCCGATCGGGCCACCGAACGGGGCCGAGGAGTGCACGATCGCCACCACCAGCAGCAGCCACACCGCCGCCGGCCACCAGACCCGCTTGATCAGAAGCAGCAGGAAACCGGCCCCGGCCAAGGCGATCAGGATGTTCTGAATCGAGAAGTCGTTGAGATGACGGGTGTGCTGGACAACGGCGTCGAACACCGCACGCGCCTTGCCCTCGTGGGTGACGAAGGCGTGCCCGGCGATGATCCCGGTCTGCTTGAGGACCCCCAGGAACTGGGGCAGCAGCACGACCATCGCGGGTACGGCGACCGCGGCCAGCGTGGCGAAGTCGCGGCCGCGCCCCGCCACCGGCCGCCACAGCGCCTCGAACAACCACCAGGCCGCCACGAAGGTCACCACCACCACCCCGCCGGTGGTGTGCACTGAGAAGACACCGATGAGAGCCAGCACCGCCAAGGGAATCCGGTCGCGGTGCGCGGTGGCCGTGGTGACCAGAATGAACGCCGGCACGGCCAACCCGTAGGCGGTCAGATTGGGCATCGAAGCGGTGGCGAACTCGACATAGGGGACCGCCGTGAACGAGGCCGCCAGGGCGGCGGCGGTCGCGGCCGCTCCGGCGGTACGCCAGCGGGTGGTTCTGCCGATCAGAAGGTTCCAGGTGAGCAGCCCGGCGGACAGCGGGAAGAGCCAGACCGCCGCGGCCAGCGAACTGAGCGTGTAGGCGGTGGTCGGCGCCGCGCCGATCAGCTGGGCCAGCACCGCTGCCAACGCGTGGAAGGCCGACGGGTAGTAGAGCGGGGCCTGGGTCTCGACGTTTCGCAACTCACCCATGTGGGTGGGGGAGGCCTGCCCGGTATCGAGGATCCAGCGAATGGTGTTGGCGTGCCAGACCGCGTCCCACGTGCTGGGCACGGATTGCCAGTTCGGCATCCCGCGCCACGCCGCCACGCCGATCGCCAGCGCACCGAGCAGGACCCCGGCCGCCACAGCGAGTTCCGGCCACTGCAATCGGTCAGTGGTTGCGGCAATCCGCCGAACCAGCAAATGCCGGATGACCCATGCCAGAGCGATTGCGCCGGCGAGGGCCGCCAGCGCGGTCAGTCCATCCCACCGAATGCCGAGTGCACCGAACGGCACGATCGCCGCACCGACGACGCCGTAGGTCAAGACTGGGCCCACCGCCAGTGCGGGAAGGGTGCGAAGCCCGCCGGCACGGGCGACGACAGCGCCGGGGATAGTCAGCAACAGGACCGCGACAAGCAGCCCGGAGCCGAAGTTCACTGCCCTAGTATGGTGAGGCTGTCTGGCGGGCGCCTCGGGTGGGTGACGGTGGCGGAAGTTCGTGACCTTCAATTCGCGGTGCATCGAAGGGGGGTGTCATGGCCTACGACGTGGCCCGCGTACGAGGGCTGCACCCCGCGCTGGGCGACGGATGGGTTCGCTTCGACGCCCCCGCCGGAATGCTCTTCCCGGATTCCGTGGCAACCACCGTGTCGACGGCGTTCCGGGCCTCAACCGCTAACATCTCCAGCCCGCATCCCGCGGCCCGGCGCAGCGCCGCTGTCCTGCACGCCGCGCGTCAGGCCGTCGCCGATCTGCTCGACGCCGATCCAGCCGGGGTGGTGCTGGGTTCCGATCGCGCCGTGCTGCTGACCTCGCTCGCCGATCTATCGACCGCCCGCGCCAGTCTGGGCCACGAGGTCGTGGTCACCCGGCTTGATGACGAGGCCAATATCTCCCCATGGCTGCGGGCGGCCGATCGCTACGGCGCCCAGGTCCGGTGGGCCGAAGTCGACATCGAGACCGGGGAACTGCCGACCTGGCAGTGGGAGGATTTGATTGGTTCCGAGACCCGATTGGTAGCGATACCGTCGGCCTCGGCGACGTTGGGCAGCGTCACCGATGTGGGAACCGTGGCCGAGTTGGTGCACAACGTCGGGGGACTGGTCGTCGTCGACCACACCGCGGCGAGTCCCTACCAACTGCTGGATATCAATGCCGCCGGTGCCGACGTGGTGGCCGTGAACACCGCCGCATGGGGTGGGCCGCCGGTCGGGGCTCTCGTTTTCCGCAACCCCGATCTGATCGACACATTCGGTTCGGTCTCCACCAACCCGAACGCCAGCGGCCCAGCCCGGCTGGAACTCGGCGCCCACCAGTTCGGCCTGCTTGCCGGCGTGGTCGCCAGTATCGAATACCTCGCAGGCCTGGACGACGCAGCCGAGGGCACCCGCCGCCAACGGCTCAGACGTTCCATGGCCTCAGCCCAGAAGCACCTCGACGGGCTGCTCGACTACCTGCTGGCGGCCCTGCGGTCCCTGCCGCTGGTCACCGTGATCGGTGATCCCGGCGACCGGATTCCGGTGGTGAGCTTCGTGGTCAACGGGGTCCCGGCCGAGCGGGTGGTCCAACGGTTGGCCGATAACGGGGTGTTGGCCATCGCGAATGCCACCTCACGGGTCTTCGACGTGATCGGAGTTACCGAGATCGGTGGAGCGGTGACCGTCGGGCTTGCGCACTACACGACGCCGGGCGAGGTCGACCATCTGGTCCGGGCGCTCGCCTCACTGGGCTGACGGTTCGGCCTTCGCCTCACTGGGCTGACGGTTCGGCCTTCGCCTCACTGGGCTGGCGGATTAGTCAGCACGACCTTGCCGTAGGTCTGCCCGGATTGCAGCAGCCGGTGCGCATCCGCGGCCCGATCGATCGGGAACCGGGCACCGATCACCGGTCGGACCCGGCCATCAGCAACCATCGGCCACACCGCGGCGACCACATCGTCGACGATCGCGGCCTTGCCGTGCTCGCCACCGGTGGGACGACCGCGCAACGCTGTTCCGGTCACACTCAGCCGCTTGCCGATCAGGGTGGCGATGTTGAGTTCCGCCTTCAGGCCGCCCTGCATCCCGATGATCACCAGACGGCCGTCGGCGTTGAGGGCAGCCAGATTGCGGTCGAGGTAGGCCGCCCCCATGATGTCGAGGACCACGTCGGCGCCCGCCCGGCCGGTCACCTGTCGTATTCGCTCGACGAAGTCCTCCGTGCGGTGGTTGATGAGGATCTGCGCCCCGAGTTCGGCGCATCGCGCCAACTTCTCCGGCGATCCGGCGGTTACGGCGACGGTCGCGCCCAGGGCCCGGGCGACCTGGATGGCATGGGTGCCGATACCGCTTGCTCCGCCGTGCACCAGCAACACCTCGTCTCGACCCAGACGCGCGGTCCTCACCAGGTTCGACCACACCGTGCAGGCCACCTCCGGTAGCGCCGCCGCATCCGCCAGTGGCACCCCGTCGGGAATGGGCATCACCTGGCCGGCCGGGACGGCCACGAGCTCGGCGTACCCACCGCCGGACAGCAGCGCACAGACCTGCTGGCCGACGACCATTCCGCGGACATCTGCGGCGATATCCACGACGGTGCCTGAGACCTCAAGTCCCAGAACGTCACTGACGCCAGGCGGCGGAGGGTACTTTCCCGCCGCCTGTAGCAAATCCGCCCGATTGACCCCCGCCGCATGAACCGCGATCAGCACCTCACCGGGGCCCACGGCAGGGTCCGGCATCTCCTGCCACCGCAGTCGTCCCGTTCCATCAGCGACGATGCCACGCATGCGGTACAAGCTACCGCCGGCCGAACCGATCGCTGAGAGCCGCCCGGGAAACCCCGCCCGTCGCCTACCATGTCGGGGTGGGCGGGATCATTGCGGGGCGCACAGCAAGCGAAATGCCGGGCCTGGACATTGCCGAGCAGCGGTCCTGGCAGAACTTTCTCGAGGCTGGCCTGCGGCTGTACGGGACGCTCAACCGCGGCTTGTCAGAGCAGCACCAACTGAGTCTGGTCGACGTACGGCTTCTGGAGATCCTGCACCGGTCGGAGACCGGGTCAGCGCGGATGGGCGACCTTGCAGAACAGTTGCTGGCGCTGCCCAGTCGGGTGACCCGGCAGATTCGCCGGTTGGAATCCAGCGGACTGGTCCAGCGCGAGGCCAGCCCGGACGACGGTCGCGGAGTGCTGGCCAGCATCACCGATCAAGGCCGGGTGATCGTCGAGGAGGCGATGGTCACCTACGCCAACGGTGTACGCGAGCTTTACCTCGGGCCGCTGACCCGGCCGCAGATGTCGGGCATGGGCGAGAATTGCCGGCGAATCAGCGCCGCCCTGAAGAACAATGGCACTGCTGCGAAGGCCAGCCGGACTTGAGGGCCGCTGGTGAGGGCGGCATCCCGCATTCGCCGCGCGCTACGCTTACCGGCTCCATCCATTCGCCGCGCGCTACGCTTACCGGCGGTGGCGTGGCAGAGCGGCCTAATGCACTCGCCTTGAAAGCGAGAGTCGGCTAACACCGACCGGGGGTTCAAATCCCTCCGCCACCGCAGATCAGTCCCGTCCCGGCAGCGCGGCAGGCCCGCCAACTCATCGGTCAGTGCGCGGTGTTCCTACTCCTAATGCAGGAAATGGGCGGTAGACGGCGCGTTGTGCACGTGCAGATACATCGTCAGTGCCACGGCCGCAGCGTAGACAAGCAGCGATATCAGGCCCACACGGCGGTCCAGTGCGGCGGTCACCGCCGACGATCGCTCGTGGTGGTTTCTTCGGCTGGCCAGTACCGAATAGCCCATCGCGACACCGACGTAGGCCATCGACAGGATGTAGACGACATCCAGCATCGTCAGGTACTCGACGGAGGGCAGTTCGCCCTCGCTGCTCCACTGCAGTGCGGTGATCGTCAAGAGTGCGGTCACGCCAATGCCGGCGCGAGCCTCCTCCAACCGGGCGGGCAAGACGAAGATCAGCGCCGTGATGAGGATGACGATGAATATCGGCACGAACAGCTTGACGATGTAGGGCAACACATTTCGCTTCACCGGCAGATCGATCGTGATGCACGAGAAGGCAACGCCGCCCGATGGCGTCCTGCTGTCGCCGAAATTGGTTTCGTATTGGTGGTCGATGATCGTCAGCGTCGGTGTGCCCAGTCCGAAGCCGGGAACCGTGTTGAGCAGGGACCGGTTGATCGAGATCGGGTCGGGGTCCGGCACGAAGTTGAGTTTGCGGACATCGGAACGCTCGTCCTTGAAAACGACCCTCAGGGTCTGGGTGTCGAACGGATAGTCCCGTAGCGCGAGTTTCCTGCTGAACACCCCCTGGTAACGCAGGAGCATGTATCGGGAGCCGTCAGGCATGACGACCGGAGCGTCATAGAGCGGCTTTGGCGCGACGCCGCCCGTGGAAGAAGTCGTGGTGTTCTGAAACGCGTTGGAGTTCATCGCCTCGAGCGTTTCCGCCGGATTGATGTCCGGATTGGTCCAGCGCAACCACACATAGAGATCGATGCTGAAACTCTCAGTGGCCACGTCGATGTCCTGAACGTCCTTGATGTACGCCCCGACGAACACTCGATCAGCGTTCGTCTCCGCTTTCGCGGGGGTCGACAGTGCAGCGGTTAGCAGCCCTGCTGCCGCCAACGCCACCAGAATCCGCATCAGCACACTGAGGCAGCGCCTACTCATCATCACCCGCACGCGTGCCACCCATCCGTCCGACTCTCCGCAGCGGATTCTCACACGATGTGGGTCTCGGGCAAGACCTCGACGCGACGGATCGCCACCCAACACCGGACCCCACTCCGGCTCGAGCACTTACGGCGCCGCTGGATCCTCCGGGCTTCCGATCAACACCCCTTCCATCTGTCCCTCCGTGCTGACCAACAGGCCCCGGCCGGGCGGCAGCTGCTGGGCACTGACGCGGCCGAACACCTTGACCGTCTGCGGGTCGTTATCCATGAACAACGTTGGCGCCCGCGACGCGGTGAGCTTCTGCAGGAACGGATTCATCACCGACACCGCGGCCCAGTTTCCGGGTAACCGCGCGGCGATGACGTGCAGGCCGATCTCCCGGCTGCGCTCGATCAGACTCCACAGCGGCGCGGTCGCTGCAGGCCGGCCGACGACACCGCTGGGCCGCAGTTCCTGTTCGTCGTCGATGAGCACGAAGTGACGCGGCCCCTGCCAGGCGCGCCGGGCCAGCAGTTCCGACTGGGTCAGACCTGGCGGCGGAAGCCGTTCGGCGAGTTCGGCACTCAGTTCGGCCAGTACGGCGTCGATGTCATCGGGTGTGTACGCATACGCCCGAACACCGGGGCCCTGGATCCGGCCGATCAGTGTTGTCTTCGGATCGATGATGGTGATCTGTGCCTGCTCCGGGCCCAAGCGGGCACTGACCACCTGCCCCAGAGCCGCCAGCGCGGTGGTCTTACCGCAGCCCTGACGGCCGACGATCAGCAGATTGGGCATCTGCCGGGCAGGCAGGCCCACCGGCTGAAGTGCGCTCTCGCCGATCGCGAAGGGGAGGTCGAGTGGATCGGCGTCGCGGCCAGCCGATCCAGAATCATGGCCGACGATGATCTTGCTCAGGCTGATCCGCTGCGGAAGCCGGGCCAAGCTCTCCACCTTCCCCACACCAGTCCGCTGGGCGATCGCCGCACCGATCTCGCGGGTGCCGATCCGGGTGCCGTCGGCACCCGCCAACTCGGGCAGACCCACCAGTAGTTCGTGCGCGGTCCGGGTGACCCCGAACCCGGGTCGGTCCAGGGTCTGGCGGGCCGCCCGACGATGGTCCATACCGGAGCCCATCTGGGTTTCGTCAGGGTTGCTCAACCGCAATTGAATGCGCGCGTTCGCCACACTGAGGAGAGCCTGCTTCTGGCCGACGAGCCAGCCACTGGCACTGGTCATCACGTGCACACCGTACGAAAGACCCTGGCGCGCAACGGCAATCGCCCGGTCACCCAGGTCATGGTCCTTATCGTGCAGATCCCCGAAGTTATCGATCACCATGAAGACGTCGCCGAACTTGTCCTCGGGATCAGTCGGACCGCCGGCCATCGGCCCGAAGCGACGTTCTCGGAACTCCGCGATGTCGATTTGGTACTGCTTGAACGACGCCTCCCGGGCC
>JAUPLT010000347.1 GCA_030836785.1 Actinomycetota bacterium | reverse complement strand
GCGGCGATCTTGGTGCCGCCGATGTCGAGGGCCAGTGTCCGGGAGAGTCCGCCCACGTCAGTGCCTGTGGACGTTGTCGGGCTGGCGGGGGTCGCCGGGGTGCTCGTAGCCGGGCGCCAATCGCACCAGGTCCGCGCGGCGCTGGTCGAGCCAGAGCCGAAAAGCCCGCCGGCGCGCGGCCCCGCGCAACAGTTCGTGGATTCGTGGCCCCACCTCCGCCAGGGTCGCGTCGCGGTCGCGGATGAAGCGGTGCGGGTTGCGGTGGTGGTAGTCGGCGACGGCGTCGGGGTCGACGTCCACACCGGCGGTGACGCGGGCGTACACGGCGCGGGCCAACGGATCGGCGAGCACACCGGCGGCGATGCTGCCGATCTCAAGGCGGGCGGTGAGATCGGGCAGGACCTCGGACTCGGCGGGGGCGTCCGCAGCGCCGACGCCAAGCGCCGCCGCCTCCCGGGCCACCACCTTCTCGGTGACAAGCACCTGGGTCAGCCAGCGCCGCAGTTGCCGGCCCTCGCTGGTGCCCGGCCGGGGCAGCGCGGAGGCCTGGGCCGAGGCCCGCAACACCTCCTCGCGGGCGTCCACCTCATCGACCGAAACCGGTTGTCCCGCAACGGTTGCCGCGATCACGTGACCGTCACCGCCACCGCCGGGGTGTAGAGCAGCCGCCCGGCGCACCCGATCCGGATCAACGCCCACCAGCGTCCCGGGGTCAGCCACGGAGGCGGGCTGACGTCGAAGCTCACCTCGACACTCGACTCCGCGGGCAGCACCGCCCCGCAGGAGGCCGGGCCGATCCACTCCCAGGTTCCCCATGGGCTGATGAGGTGCGCCTCGAGCGCCAGGTCACCGCGCGCGCCGGAGGCGACGGTGGCGCTCAACCGCGCAGTGTCACCGCGCGCGACGACGACGTCGGCGGGCTCGGCCGTCAAGGCCACCACATCGCCGGACAGCAGGTCAGGACCGGGCTCTCCGACCGTGATGATGCAGACGTCCTCGACGGTCTGTCGCCAGGCGGGCGGCACATCGCCGGTCAGTTGCAGGCCCGCGCGCACCGGGTAGTGGCCCGGTTCGGCGTCGGCGGGCACGGTCAGCTCGACCCAGCTCTCGCGGTGGCCGCGGGCGGGCAGTTCGTAGGAGCGCGCGGCGAACGCACGCAACGCCGGGTCGTCGGCCCAGCCGTGGGGTGTCTGCACCCGCACGGCCGCGGTCAGGGTGGCATCGCTGCAGTCGCTGGCCACGCTCAGCCGCAACCGCACCGTCTCCCCTGGCGCGGCGGTCAGCGCCTCGGGGTGCAGGTGCGCGACGGCGGGCAGCCCGCCCAGCGGCGCCGGCCCGCGGTTGTGCAGCCAGTAGCGG
Source organism: Actinomycetota bacterium (assembly GCA_030836785.1). Taxonomy (GTDB): domain Bacteria; phylum Actinomycetota; class Actinomycetes; order Mycobacteriales; family Mycobacteriaceae; genus Mycobacterium. The sequence goes on along the minus strand of JAUPLT010000347.1, from coordinate 1,201 downwards.
GCGTAGAGCGGCTGGGCGGGCTCGGCGTCGGGTGCCAGCGAGCCAGCAGCCGCGTCGATCACCGGGTCGGCCTCAATGCGGGCGCGCAGCGTAGCGATCTGGAAACCATGCAACGACAGCGGGTCGCCGCCCCCGCGGCGGTTCTCCAGCAGGTCTGCGTCCCGCACCTCGCTGATCTGAACGATCGAGCTGGATAGTGTGACATCGGTTGCCGCGCCGAGGGTTTCGACCAGCCGGACGGTGACGGACGCCGGGTCGACGGCGACGGTGCTCCCGGTGGCGGTAGGGTTTCCGCCGGCCTTCAAGGCACCGAGGGTGACCGCGCCGGCGGGTTCGACGGTCAGCAGCGACCCGTCGGCGGGCAACCCGCCACCACCCGGGCCGGCGGTCACGCACAGCAGCGGGTGGTTGAACTCCGCACCGCGGCTCGGCATCCCCAGATCGCGCCAATCCCCGGGCCCGCAGATCAGGGCGAAGTCGAAGGTGTGGCTCCAGTGCTGCAGTTGGAAGTTCGATCCGTCGGGGGCGGTACGCCGCGGCGGGTCGATCCAGGTTCCCGACGGCCACCCAGTGCAGGACCGCATCAGCGAGGCGTGCAGGGTGCCGTCGCGCTCCACCGCGAAACCGGGCACTCCGCGGTTGACCAATGCGACGGTGCGCGAATCGAACTCGTCGGGACCAGCGGGGGCCTCCTGGTCGCAGTCGATCTCGGCGTCGTCCAGGTCAACCGCCAACGCGTCGGCCGCACCGTCACCACAGACGATCAGCACCGGCAGGTCCCGCACCCCACGCAGGTCGGCGTCGGGCACCCACACGGTATCCAGGGCCGCGGCTGCGGGAACGAACAACCGCGCCGAACCGGTGTCAGCGAGCATCCGGGCGAACTCGGCGGAGTAGACCGGGTCGGCGGCGGCCAGCACCGCGGCGGTGAACGTGTTCTCGGCCGGGCCGCCCAGGGCGATGCGGGCGTCGGGCAGGTTCGAGTCGACCTCAAGATTTCCGTAGCGGGGCCGGTCGGCAGCGCTGCAGGTGGCCGTCACCCCGGCGCGCACCAAGGCGACCATCACGTCCCGGGCCGCGGCGGATCCGTCCTCGCCGGGCGCCACCACCTCGGCCACCGCGACCGCCCGGGTGTGCGCCCCGACCCGGATGCGCGCGCAGGAGGACAACCCGAACCAGCCGTACGCCGGATTGTCCAGGG
>JAUPLT010000346.1 GCA_030836785.1 Actinomycetota bacterium | reverse complement strand
TCCCGCGCACCGCAGGACCCGATCCGGACGCGCAGCCACCCACCGACGAGGACCGCATCGTCGCACTGTTCAAGTAGCGGCCAACCAACCGGTTGGTGTATAACCCAGGCATGCGCACCGGAGTTTTCCTGTCCTACGCGGGCGGTTTCCGCGAGTCCGTCGATCATGTCGTCGCCCTGGAACAGGCCGGGGTGAACATCGTGCTGGTGGCGGAGGCGTACTCCTTCGATGCGATCAGCCAACTCGGCTACCTGGCGGCGAAGACCTCGACCATCGAACTGGGATCCGGCGTGGTCCCGATCTACACCCGCACCCCCACCCTGTTGGCGATGACCGCGGCCGGATTGGACTTCGTCTCCGACGGCCGCTTCCGGCTGGGGATCGGAACCTCGGGACCGCAGGTCATGGAGGGCTTCCACGGCGTCAACTTCGACGCACCCCTGGGCCGCACCCGAGAGGTCGTGGAGATCTGCCGGCAGGTGTGGCGCCGCGAGCGGGTCAGTTACCAGGGCCGGCACTATCAGATCCCGCTGCCCCCGGGCCATGGAACGGGCCTGGGCAAAGCGCTGAAGCTCATCAATCAACCTGTGCGGGAACGCATCCCGATCACCATCGCCGCGCTCGGCCCGAAGAACGTCGAGTTGACGGCCGAGATCGCCGAGGGCTGGCAACCGGTGTTCTTCCTGCCGGAGAAGGCCGACGAGGTGTGGGGGGACGCACTGCGGTCGGGTAGGGCCAAGCGGGACACCAGCCTCGGCGAACTCGACGTGATGGTCGGGGTGTCGCTGGCGATCGGCGACGACGTCGAGGATCGTCTGGAATGGGCCAAGCCCCAGTTGGCGCTCTACATCGGCGGTATGGGCGCCAAGGGCCGCAACTTTTACCACAACGTGGCTACCCGCTACGGGTTCGGCGAGGTCGCCGACCGGATCCAGGAGCTTTATCTGTCCGGGCGTAAGGCCGAGGCGATCGCCGCCGTGCCTGACGATCTGGTGCGCAATGTGTCGCTGATCGGCCCGGCGGGCTTCGTGCGGGAACGCATCGCGGCGTTCGCCGAGGCGGGTGTGACCACCCTGCTGGCCACACCGGTCGCCACCGACGGTGCGGAGTACGTGCGTTTCGTCGAGGAGATGCAGCAACTCCTGCCCTGACGCGCCAGCGCCAACATCAGGGCCCGATCTGGGGCAGCGCGTCGGCAGCGATCTCGCATGGGGTGCGCTCCCCGTCCCCTGGCTCCCCGTCCCCTGGCTCCCCGTCCCCCGACTCCCCGCCCCCTGACTCCCCGCCCCCTGACTCGGCGGCCAGCGGCCCGGGTGCCGAAACCGGATCCGGGGGAACCCCGAAAGCTGCATCCGGGGCTGCTTCGGGGGCGGCGCCCGGAGCGGACGGCGCGGCCGGTTCACCCGCGGCCTGCGCCGTGTCCGACGACGGCCCCCCCGGTTCGGCATCAGAACCTGCGTCGGTGTCGGTGTCGGTGTCGGGCTCGGGCTCGGGCGCGGGCTCGGGCTCGGCTTCGGGCTCGGCTTCGGCTTCTGTCGCGTCGCCGGCGCGGTCCGGAATCTCGTCCAGCGGCAGGCCCGCCCGGGCGTGATCCGTCACCGGACCGACCGGGAGTTCACGCGCAGCACCACCTGGGCCCGAGGTGAACGTGGCCGCTGGACCCCAGCCCGGGACCTCCGGTGCGGCGGTCGGCGAGACGCCCGGGACTGCTGAGCCCGGCAAGGCGGGAGCCCACGCGGGCGCGGCTGCGGAGATCGCGCCTGCGGAAATCGAGCCAAGGGGCCGCGCCATCGGAGCCGGAGCCGGGGACCGGACCGCGCCCGAGGGCACCTCGAACCCCGCCGTCGTACGGGCGGCCAGAACTGTGGCCGCGTCCCGGTAGGCGGCACCCACCGCGTCGGTGACGGCGGTTACCGACGCGGCCCAGTCCCCCGCGATGTCGGCGTCGACGAACTGCGCGATCCGGGTGCTGACCTCTGTGCGGGCCGCACCATCGGCGGTGCCGGCCAGCACCGCATCCGAGCAGGCCAGCCACCACCGCCGTTCGGCGGATCGCCGGTCGGCGATTCGCACCCCGGCCTCCTGCCGTTCCGCCAGCAGTCGGGCCAGCCGCTCGCGCAGTCGTTCCAGCACGTCGGCGGCCTCGGCCAGTGCGGCAGCGGTGCCCGCCGCGGTCGCGCAGTGCCGATCCAGGAGGTCGGTTGCGGCCGATGCCGACCGACCCTGCCAGGCCCCGGCCAGCAGGCCGACGGCGGTCCGCTGGGCCGACAGCGCAGCCTGTGCATCGGCGGCCGCTGAGGTCAACGCCGCGACATCGGCCTGCAGTGCAGCCAGCCCGATGCCGTCCTCCCCGGATGCCAGTTCGTGAACTCGCTCGGCGCTGATCCCGCCGCGCCCGACTGCCTGACACGCCGCGGCATATCTCGCGAAGTCGTCGACGGGATTCACCGCAGCACCGCCGCGGCGACCTGCTCGGCTGCCTCATGCCCGTCAGCGCCGGCCCGTAACGCCGCCGCAAGTTCCGCGGCGGCAAATCCCCAGCGGATCAGGTCGGCGGTCAGCCCGTCCAACTCCGCGCGCAACGCGGCCCCGGCAGCGACATGCGCGCGTCCGGCGTTAGCGGCGCCGAACTGCAGACCGCCCAGACCGGACCGGACGGCACCGAGGACAGTGTCCGCCGCGGCGTCGATACGATCCGCCGCGGACCGGATGCCGGCCGGGTCGATGAACGACGCCGGGGCACCGGCACGACCACCGGTGGCAGCTCTTCCCGAAAGCCAATTGGTTCCCATACTGAGATTGGACGCAGCGCAGCGGTCCCAGGTTCCATCCGGCGCGGATCAGCCTTCGGCGCTGACCGACTTCGCGACCCGGTGGGCGACCTGACGGGCGGTGTCCTCATCGGCGGCCTCCACCATGACCCGGACGATCTGTTCGGTCCCCGATGGCCGCAGCAGAATCCGGCCGGTGTCCCCCAACTCGGCTTCGGCCTCGCGCACGGCACTCCGCACGGCGGGCGCTTGGGCCACCGTCGCCTTGTCGGCGACCTCGACGTTGATCAGCACCTGCGGCATGGTCTGCATCGGCGCGGCGAGTTCCGCCAGCGGCGCGCCGGTACGGACCATCCGCGACATCAACCCCAGGCCGGTGAGAATGCCGTCGCCGGTGGTTCCGAAAGCCGGCATGACGATGTGGCCGGACTGTTCCCCGCCCAGACTGTACTCACCGGCTCGCAGTTCCTCGAGCACATAGCGGTCACCGACGCCGGTGGTACGCACGGTGATCCCGGCGTCCCGCATGGCCACGTGCAGACCGAGGTTGCTCATCACGGTCGTGACCAGGGTGTCGGAGGCAAGACGACCGGATTCACGCATGTCCAGCGCGAGGATCATCATGATGGCGTCGCCATCGACCACCCGCCCGGCGGCGTCCACCGCCAGACAACGGTCGGCGTCACCATCGTGGGCCAGACCCAGATCGGCCCGGTGCGCAGCGACCGCGGCACGCAGCGGTTCGAGGTGGGTGGAACCGCAGCCCTCGTTGATGTTCAGCCCGTCGGGGTCTGCATTGATCGGGATCACCCGGGCACCGGCCGCGGTGTAGGCCCGCGGGGCGGCCTCACAGGCCGCGCCGTTGGCGCAATCCACCACCACGGTCAGCCCGGCCAGCGGGGTGGTGGCGGCCGTCGCGATATGGCCCAGGTAGCGGTCGAGAGCGTCGTCTGCCCGCCGGACCCGGCCGATATCCGCCCCGGTCGGGCGCAACCCCGGCCCCTGGGCGACGAGCTCGGTGATGCGGTCCTCGGCGCCGTCGTCGAGTTTGTGCCCACCGGGACCGAAGATCTTGATGCCGTTGTCGGGCATCGGGTTGTGCGAGGCGGAGATCATCACCCCGAAACAAGCGTCATAGGCGGCAGTCAGGAAGGCCACCGCCGGCGTCGGCAGCACACCGCCGCGCAGCACGTCGACCCCTTCGCTGGTGATGCCGGCGATCACCGCGGCCTCGAGCATCTCCCCGCTGGCCCGGGGATCGCGGCCGACGACCGCGACCCGTCGGCCTCCGCCGACCCCGGCCACCTGTCGGCCTCCGCCGACCCCGGCCACCTGTCGGCCTCCGCCGACCGACAGCCGCCGGGCCGCAGCCGAGCCAAGCGCCAACCCCAATTCCGCGGTCAGATCCCGGTTGGCCACACCCCGGACACCATCGGTCCCGAACAGTCGGCCCATGGATGATCAGGGTAACGGCCGCAAAGCGAACACCGCCCGCACCCCAGGATCGGGTGCGGGCGGTGTCGGTAGGCCTGTCGACCGTCGATCAGCGCTTGCTGTACTGCGGCGCCTTGCGGGCCTTCTTGAGTCCGTACTTCTTGCGCTCGATGGCGCGCGGGTCGCGGGTCAGGAAGCCGGCCTTCTTCAGCGCGGGACGATCCTCCGGCTGCACCAGAATCAGAGCGCGGGCGATGGCCAGGCGCAGCGCGCCCGCCTGACCGGAGGGGCCGCCGCCGTCGAGGTGGGCGTAGATGTCCACGGTGTCGACCCGGTCGACGGTCACCAGCGGCGCCTTGATGAGCTGCTGGTGCACCTTGTTGGGGAAGTACGCCTCCAAGCTGCGTCCATCGAGGTGGAACTTCCCGGTGCCCGGCACCAGCCGCACCCGCACCACGGCCTCCTTGCGGCGGCCGACGGTCTGGATCGGGCGATCGATGATCACCGGTTCGCGCGGCGTCGTGTCAGCGGCAACCTCGGTGACCACGTCGGGGGTCTCGGTCACGTTCTCCTCACTCGGCGTTGTCTCTGTCGGCGTTGTATCGGTCACTGCGCCACCTGCTTGATCTCGAACGGAATCGGCTGCTGTGCGGTGTGCGGATGCTCGGGACCCGCGTACACCTTCAGCTTCTTCTGGATCTGGCGGCTCAGTTTGTTGTGCGGCAGCATCCCGACAATGGCCTTCTCGACCACCCGGTCGGGAGTCTTGGCCATCAACTCACCGATGGTGCGCGACCGCAGACCGCCGGGATACCCCGAGTGCCGATAGGCCAGTTTGTTCTTGAGCTTGCCGGGGCCGATGGCGACCTTGTCGGCGTTGATGACGATGACGAAATCGCCGCCGTCGACGTTGGGGGTGAATGTCGGCTTGTGCTTGCCGCGCAACAGATTTGCTGCGGCGACAGCGAGCCGGCCGAGCACCACGTCGGTGGCGTCGATGACGTACCACGACCGCGTGGTGTCACCCGCCTTCGGCGTGTATGTGGGCCTCGTAACAGGCACAGCGGTTACCTTCTTCTCTACGGGGTGAATCCCGGGCGAGCCGGGTGCCGGTCGTGAGCGTAGGCGGTCGGACATGGTTCCCGGCGACCAACACTGACCCGGGAGCCCGGCTTACCCCGCAGGCGAACCCACGGCGTACCGCACGCCAACGTGACAGCCTACCGGCGGTGATCGGCGCAGGTCAAAACGGCGCTTCGCGGGCGGACCGGACGGCCTGCAGGCAGGGCACCAGCACTGTCACAGCCCGTCCTGGAGCGCTCTGGCAGCCCACGGCGATCCGGGTGGACCCGTCGATGAGAACCGTCCAGCGCACCACCAGGCCCGACCTGGTCTCGCGGTAGGCGACAGCGGGACGACTACCGCTGCCCACGGTGGATGCGAAGTCGAAAACGCCGATGGGTTCGGCGGCGGCGGCCTCGCGCAGCGACGCGGCGGTCTCGGCCAGAGTGATCCCCGGCGCGTGGCTCCAGGTGATGTTGACTGCGGCCTGGGGATCATCCGGCGAGCCCACCCGGACCCGGGGCGAACCCGGTCCGGTGGTGCGACGCTCGACGATCCAATCCGGCGGGATCAGCACCGCAACCCGCCCCTCCACCAGGCTCGCGGCCACCGGAGTCGGTTGGGGTCGATGCCAGCCGATCAGCGCAGCGCCACCCACTGCCAGCACCGCCGTGGCGACGACGGTGCGCCGTACCGCGGTCCGCGACGGCACCGGCATCCCGCTTCGGCGAAGGCGGGCGCCGTCCGACTCCCAGCGGTCCCGCGTCACCGCCACCACGTGCGCGGTCACCGATTCCGCGGCCGACAGAACACGTCTCACCCGCGGCTGCGGCCAGTCGCTCGGATACACGACCACCAGCGAGGAACAGCGCGCACCTGCGGCCGCGGTGATGAGTTCACGCCAGATCTCCACAGTCGGCACCGGCCGTCCGTCGAGCAGGGCGACCGGATCGTCCACCCAGTCCATCGCCGCCTGGAACAGCGCCGATACGGCAGAAGACTCGGGAGACGACTCGGGCTGCACCGCCGAGGACACCGCTGACGGGGATCGCCCCGAGTCATGGATCCGAACACCACCGGACCCGATCTCCACCACCACCGGACCGTCGCGCGCCGCCATCCGCTGACGGTAGAACCGGCCACCGCGCGGCCGCGGCGGTTATCCACAGGACGAGCCCGAATCAGCGCTCGTTCCGGGAGTCGCTCACCTGGTCACTCGCTCGACGCTCCCGGTAGGCCGCGACGTGCTGGCGGTTTCCACAGTTGCCGGTATCGCAGAACATCCGCGAGCGGTTGCGGGACAGGTCGATCAACACCGCCTGGCAGTCCGGTGCCGCGCAGGTCTTGAGCCGGCGAAGCTCACCGGCCCTGATCAGGTCGGCCAGCGCCATCGCCATCTCTGCGCCCATCCGCTGGGCCAGCGGGTCGTCCACCGACGCCAGATGCAGATGCCATTCGGGCATCTCGGGGTGCCTGGTCAGCCAGGGCGCCGCGCGGGTGTCGGCCAAGAGCGCGTTGACGAGGCGGACGGCCTGCTCCTCGTCCGCGGCGACGGCCCAGATGCGGCCCAGTCGCACCCGTAGCCGGTGCACGGCATCCAGTTCAGCGTCATCCCGGTCCCGGCGGCCGGTCCATCCGTGGCTGTCGAGGTAGCCGTCCAGTGCGTTCTGATCGGCCAGTTGATCGGCCTGCCCGCCCCCCACCGCCCGATCGCTGTTGACCAGCACACACGCGGCCCGCAATGTGAGCTCGGTGTCATGACTGAAAAGCATTTGACCCATGACCCCCTCGGTCCGTAACCTCATGACCGTTAAAGATTTTACCCATGACAGCCGAGGAGGTGCAGCAATGACAGGATCTGCCGCCGCGCCCCGCGCGGACCAGTTCCGGATCGGCTTGCTGTTCGCGGCCACGTCGGCGTTCGCCTTTGGCATGTCCGGCCCGTTCGCCAAGGCCCTGATGGAGGCCGGCTGGTCCCCGACCGCAGCAGTCACCGCGCGACTGGTCGGCGGCGCCGCAATTCTGGCGGTCGCCGCAACCCTGATCAAACCGGACTGGCTGCGTCAGGCCCGCGAACATTCCCGCACCGTGGTGGTCTACGGATTGATCCCGGTCGCGGGAGCTCAGGTCTGCTACTACAACGCCGTCGCCCGCCTCTCGGTCGCCGTGGCGCTGCTGCTGGAGTACACCGCCCCGATCCTGGTCGTTGCCTGGCTGTGGGCCACCACCAGGCAACGGCCCAGTGGCCTGACGCTGGCCGGGGTGGCGCTGGCCATCTCCGGCGTCACCCTGGTCCTCGACGTGTTCTCGTCCGGCACCCGGATCGACCCGGTGGGGGTGGCCTGGGCACTGGGTGCCGCGCTCTGCGCCGGCTTCTATTTCATGATGTCCGACCGGGTCACCGCCGATGGCTCCGGTCTGCACTCGATCACCCTGGCGACCGGTGGACTCGTCGTCGCGGCAACCGTCGTGACCCTGCTCGGAATCACCGGCGTGATGCCGCTGACCTTCACCGCCAATCACACCACGGTGGCCGGCGCCTCGGTGCCGTGGCTGGTTCCGGTGATCCTGCTGGCGATTTTCCCCACGGCGCTCGCCTACATCCTGGGCATCAGCGGGGTTGCCCGGCTGCGGCCGAGCTTCGCCTCTCTGGTGGGTTTGACCGAGGTGTTGGCCGCCGTGCTCGCCGCCTGGCTGCTCATCGGTGAGCGAATCAGCCTGGTTCAGGCCGCGGGGGGCGTCGTCGTCCTGCTCGGCCTGGCCCTGGCCCGCGTCGGTCACCGCAGCGCCATGGCGACACCCGACGCCAACGCCGCTGACGACGAGTTGGCTCCCGTCCCACCGGTACCATCGGCGCCATGACGCGACGACTTTCCGGCCGACTTTCCGGCCGACTTGCGGCGGCCCTGGTCACGGTGATCGCGGCCCTCCTCAGCACGCTGACGGGCCTGCTGAGCGCACCTGCCGCCGGGGCCGTCGCCTGTAACGACGTCGAGGTGGTGTTCGCCCGCGGGACGAAGGAGGCGCCGGGCATCGGCCGGGTCGGCGAGGCATTCGTCTCGGCCCTGCGGGAAAAGGTGCCCAACCGCACCTTGGGGGTCTACGCGGTGAACTACCCGGCAAGCTATGACTTCCTCGCCGCCGCCGATGGCGCCAACGACGCCAGCGCGTACATCCAGAACGTCGTCAACACCTGCCCGAGCAGTCGTCTGGTGCTGGGCGGATACTCGCAGGGCGCGGCGATCATCGACGTGATCACCTCCGTACCCTTCCCTGCGATCGGCTTCACCAACCCGTTGCCGCCGACGGTGGCTGACCGGGTAGCCGGTCTGGCCGTGTTCGGCAACCCGTCGACGAAGATCGGGATGCCGCTGACATCCAGCCCGCTCTACGGCTTCAAGGCGATAGACCTGTGCAACCCCGGCGACCCGATCTGCTCGGACGGCAACAACGTGCCCGCCCACCGCGCATACGGTCCCGATGGCAGTGCCAGCCAGGCCGCGGCCTTCGTCGCCAGCCTGCTCTGAACCAGCCCTCCGGACGGTTCCGACCTGGCACTCGCGCGGTTTTTCTCAGCCGTCCGGGTGTGTGAGTATGGGGCGCATGCGCACTCCCGCCGTCGTCGCCGCCTCCGCGGCGCTGCTACTCCCGGCGGTCTTGCCCGCTGACCTCAGCCCCGTGGCCCACGCTGCAAGCTGTCCTGAGGTCCAATTCGTCTTCGCCCGGGGCACCAGCGAACCGGCGGGCCTCGGACGCGTCGGAGCGGCACTGTCGAGCCAGTTGGCGGCGCAGATGGGTGGTCGCAGTTACGGCGTCTACGCGGTCGACTACCCCGCCACCTACGACTTCCTGGCCGCTGCCGACGGCGCTGTCGACGCCACCAACCACATCACCGAAGTCGCGCAGGACTGCCCATCCACCCGGTTCGTGCTGGGCGGCTATTCACAGGGTGCCGCCGTGGTCGACATGCTGATGGGCATCCCGCCACTGGGCAGCAAGGTCGGTGAACTCGGGTCAGCCCCGCCCCTGCCCCACAGCCTGGCCAGCCGGGTCGCGGCGGTCGCCGTGTTCGGCAACCCCGCGACGAAGTTCGGCAACCCCGTGACCGCGGCCGTCCCGCCGTTCGCCGGCAAGGGGATCGACCTGTGCGCCGACGGCGACCCGATCTGCTCGCAGGGCCGTAATCCGTTCGCCCACACGAGCTACGAGAAGACCGACATGGTCAGCCAGGCCGCCGGCTTCGTCGCAGCCATGCTCTGAACGACAGGTCCGTCCAGCCAGACATCCGGAGATCCGGACGTCCAAGCGGCGGCCTCCGTGGCACGATCCCGCGACCCTCGCTACCATGTTGTGGTGCGCATGAGACTGATGAGAAATGTGGTGTCGGTCACATCCGCTGCCGTCGCACTGCTCCTGACCCCGGTGCCCCCGGTCGCGGTGGCTGTGGCCTGCCCGGAGGTCGAGGTGATCTTCGCCAGCGGTCGGATCGAACCCGCCGGCCCCGGAATGGTGGGTGAAGCGTTCGTCAACGCCCTGCGCGGTAAGACCGACAAGGTGATCGAGTATTACGCCGTCGACTACCCGGCCGATATCGAGGTGGTGCAGGGCGCCAACGATATGAGCCGCCGTATCCAATACATGGCATCCTCGTGCCCGAACAGCCGGCTCGTCCTCGGCGGCTATTCGCTGGGCGCTGCCGTCACCGACGTGGTGCTGGCCGTGCCCTCGCCGATATTCGGCTACGTCAACCCGCTGCCACTGGGGATGACCGACAAAGTGGCCGCGGTGGCACTGTTCGGCAACGGCACCCGCAAAGTGTTCGGTCCGGTCTCCGACGTCAGCCCACTGTGGGGCGATAAGACGATCGACCTGTGCACCCCCGGTGATCCGATCTGCAACGACAATATGGATCCGAACACCTGGCTGGGCAACTGGTCCTCCCACGTTCAGGGCGCCTATATCGAATCGGGGCTGATCGACCAAGCGGCCGAGTTCGTCGCAGCCCGGATCTAGTCCGCCGTTTCCCCCGGCCGCTTCGGCATATCCAGCGTGCGAACGCTGCGGGTCACCGCAGACCGAGCGACGAGTTCGCCGTCGGGCGGGTAGTCCACCCCGATGAGGGTCAAACCCCGCGCGGGCGCGGCGGCAAACTCGCTGGACCGTCCGGCGGCACCCAGAAGGCTTGCGCACCAGTCTGGTTCGCGGCGGCCCTCCCCCACCGCCAGCAGCGCGCCGACCAGTGACCGCACCATCGACCAGCAGAACGCATCAGCCGTCACATGGCCGGTCAGTAGTCCGGTCCGGGGATCCCCGTCCAGAACCCAGTCCAGCCGTTGCAAGTCGCGGATGGTCGTCGCGCCCGGCCGCGAGCGGCAGAAAGCGGCGAAATCATGCAGCCCCAGAAGATGCTTGGAGGCCGTGGTCATGGCCCCGACATCCAGGGGGCGACGCCACGGCGTGACGAATCGCGACTGCTGGGGTTCGGCGCCCCAGGGAGCCAGCGTCAGCCGGTAGGCGTAGTGGCGACGAAGGGCGGAGAAGCGGGCATCGAAACCCGCAGGGGCGCGGGCGATCTGACGAACCCGGACGTCCTCGGGCAGGAGCTTGGCCAGCCGCCGAACCAGTGCCGCGAACTCGGCGTCGCCGGGTCGGGGCGTCCGGGGATATGCCAGCGCGACCCGCTCGTTGGGGACATCGACATGGGCCACCTGCCCGGTCGCGTGCACTCCGGTGTCGGTCCGACCCGCGGCGAAAACCCGGGCCGGGATCCGGAAGATGGTCGACAGCGCGTCGTCGAGAACTCCCGCCACCGTGCGGAACCCGTCCTGCCGGGCCCAGCCGGTGAAATCCGTCCCGTCATAGGCGACGTCGAGTCGCAGTCGTATCGCGACTAGTGGATCCAGTCGCGTTGCGACTGGGGGGTCAGGACTTGTCAGACTCGCCCTGCTCGCCGGCCCCGGCCTCGTCAGCGCCCGCCTCATCGGCGGTCGCCTCAGCGGTCTGGGCGTCGGCAATCGCAGCGTCCTCGGCCTCGACAACCTCGACGGGCGTCTCCTCTGCCACCGGAGCGGCCACCTCAGCCGCCACCGGAGCCTCAGCAGCCCTCTTGGCGGCCGCGGCCCGCTTGGCCCGATTCGCCTCGGAGGTGACGGTCTTCTCCCGCACCAGTTCGATCACGGCCATCGGGGCGTTGTCGCCCTTGCGCGCCTCGACCTTGATGATCCGCGTGTATCCGCCCTCGCGGTCGGCGAAGAACGGGCCGATCTCGGCGAACAGGGCGTGCACCACGTCCTTGTCCCGGATCTTCTTCATCACCTCGCGCCGGTTGTGCAGGCTGCCCTTCTTGGCGTGGGTGATCAGCTTCTCGGCATAGGGTCGCAGCGCCCGAGCCTTGGGCTCGGTGGTCTTGATCCGGCCATGCTCGAAGAGCGAGGTGGCCAGGTTGGCCAGGATCGCCTTCTGGTGCGACGACGATCCGCCGAGGCGAGGACCCTTGGTGGGCTTGGGCATGTGCGACTATCTCCTATGTGGGGCCGGCCCCCGTACGAGGTAGGACCGGGACGAAATTCTTGCGAGTGCTCGGGATTTAGAGCTGTTCGGTTTCGGCGTAGTCCACATCGCTGTCGACGTCGCTGTCGGTGTCGTAACCGGCGTCGGTGGTCCACGTTCCGGTCGCGACGTCGTACCCCGCGACCTCGGACGGGTCGAAGGTAGCCGGCGAGTCCTTCAGCGCCAGACCGAGCTGATGCAGCTTGATCTTCACCTCGTCGATGGACTTCTGACCGAAGTTGCGGATGTCGAGCAGGTCCGACTCGGTGCGGGCCACCAACTCGCCGACGGTGTGCACACCCTCGCGCTTCAGGCAGTTGTACGAGCGAACCGTCAGGTCCAGATCGTCGATCGGCAGGGCGAACGCCGCGATGTGGTCGGCTTCCTGCGGCGACGGGCCGATCTCGATGCCCTCGGCCTCCACGTTCAGCTCACGGGCCAGGCCGAACAGCTCGACCAGAGTCTTACCTGCCGAGGCCAGCGCGTCACGCGGGCTGATGGAGTTCTTGGTCTCCACGTCGAGGATCAGCTTGTCGAAGTCGGTGCGCTGCTCGACGCGGGTGGCCTCCACCTTGTACGTCACCTTCAGCACGGGCGAGTAGATCGAGTCGACCGGAATACGGCCGATCTCCGCCCCGGAGGCCTTGTTCATGACAGCGGGCACGTAGCCACGGCCCCGCTCGACGATGAGCTCGACCTCAAGCTTGCCCTTGTCGTTCAAGGTGGCGATGGGCATCTCCGGGTTATGCACACTGACGCCGGCCGGCGGAACGATATCGCCGGCAGTGACGGTGCCCGGGCCCTGCTTCCGCAGGTACATGGTGACCGGCTCGTCCTCGTCGGAGGAGACGACCAGACCCTTGAGGTTGAGGATGATGTCCGTGACGTCTTCCTTCACCCCGGGCACCGTGGTGAACTCGTGCAGCACACCGTCGATGCGGATGCTGGTCACCGCCGCGCCGGGGATCGACGACAGCAGCGTGCGCCGCAGCGAGTTGCCGAGCGTGTAGCCGAAGCCCGGCTCCAGTGGCTCGATGATGAACTGCGAGCGGTTCTCGGCGATGACCTCTTCGGAAAGGGTCGGACGCTGCGAAATCAGCATGGTGGTTTCAATCTCCTTCTCGGCACCCGCTATTTGATGCCGTCTGGGTCTTTTCTCCGATGTGAGCCCCCGAAGGGCCCCACCATCTGTCGGAGTTCTCTGTAAATGGGCCCCGGAGGGCCCTTCTTCTCTCGGGGGGATGTGGGGGGCAGCGCCCCCCGCAGGAATTACTTGGAGTAGAACTCGACGATGAGCTGCTCGGTGAGCGGCACCGCAATCTGCTCGCGGGTGGGCAGCTGGTGGATCAGGATCCGCTGGCGCTCACCGACCACCTGCAGCCAGGACGGGATCGGCCGATCACCCGACGTCTCCCGCGCGATCTGGAACGGCAGAGTGTTGATCGACCGGTCCTTGATGTCGATGATGTCGTACTGCGACACCCGGTAGCTGGGGATATCGACCTTCACACCGTTGACGGTGAAGTGCCCGTGGCTGACGAGCTGACGCGCCATCCGTCGGGTGCGGGCCAAGCCGGCCCGGTAGACGACGTTGTCCAGCCGGCTCTCCAGGATGCGCAGCAGGTTCTCGCCGGTCTTGCCGGCCTGGCGGTTCGCCTCTTCGTAGTAGCGGCGGAACTGCTTCTCCATCACGCCGTAGGTGAAGCGGGCCTTCTGCTTCTCCTGCAACTGAGTGCGGTACTCGCTCTCCTTGACCCGTGCGCGGCCATGCTGACCGGGCGGGTAAGGGCGCTTCTCGAATGACTGATCACCACCGACGAGGTCAACGCCGAGGCGGCGTGACTTGCGGGTGGCGGGTCCGGTGTAACGAGCCATCTGTATTCAGACCTTCCTTATTCCGACCTGGACGTTCCGGCCTAGACCCGGCGCCGCTTGGGCGGACGACAGCCGTTGTGCGGCTGCGGGGTGACATCGGAAATGGCGCCGACCTCGAGGCCGGCGGCCTGGAGTGAACGGATCGCGGTCTCGCGGCCCGAGCCCGGACCCTTGACGAACACGTCGACCTTCTTGACCCCGTGCTCCTGGGCCTTGCGGGCGGCGTTCTCGGCGGCCAGCTGGGCGGCGAACGGGGTGGATTTCCGCGAGCCCTTGAACCCGACGTGACCCGACGATGCCCACGCGATCACATTGCCCTGCGGGTCGGTGATCGACACGATCGTGTTGTTGAAGGTGCTCTTGATGTGCGCGGCACCGTGCGGGATGTTCTTCTTTTCCCGACGACGAGTGGTCTTGCCCTTCTTCGCGGCGCCCTGGGCCTTCTTCGGAGGTGCCATGGTTACTTAGCCTTCTTCTTGCCGGCGATGGTGCGCTTGGGGCCCTTGCGGGTACGCGCGTTGGTCTTGGTCCGCTGACCGCGGACGGGCAGGCCGCGACGGTGCCGCAGGCCCTGGTAGCAGCCGATCTCGATCTTGCGACGGATATCGGCCTGAACCTCGCGGCGCAGGTCGCCTTCGACCTTGATGTTGGCTTCGATGTAGTCACGCAGCTGGGTCAACTGCTCATCGGTGAGGTCCTTGCTGCGCAGGTCCCGGTCGATGTCGGTCGCCGCCAGGATCTCCTGGGAGCGGGTACGGCCGATGCCGTAGATGTAGGTCAGCGCGATCTCCATGCGCTTGTCGCGCGGAAGATCGACGCCCACTAGACGTGCCACAGGGCTGTATTCCTTCTTCTATGCGGAGGTGTCGTTCCCAGGCCGTTCCCGTCGGTCAATCGCGCTGCTTGAGGGCGCTGCTTGAGGCTTCGGGTGCCCGGCCTCCGTTCCGGGCGTGTGCGCGCGGCGTATCCGCGCGGTGGTTCTGGGAGGTCTGCATTCAGTTGTGGTCGTGCGGCCGGAGCAGGGCTGCTTAGCCCTGCCTCTGCTTGTGCCGCGGATCGGAGCAGATCACCATGACCCGCCCATGCCGGCGGATCACCCTGCACTTGTCACAGATCGGCTTGACGCTCGGGTTCACCTTCACGGCTGAGTCGGTCCTGTTCTCGTCTGGTCGAATTACTTGTAGCGGTACACAATGCGGCCGCGGGTGAGGTCGTAGGGAGACAACTCCACGACCACACGGTCTTCCGGCAGGATGCGGATGTAGTGCTGCCGCATCTTGCCGCTGATGTGAGCGAGCACCTTGTGGCCGTTCTCCAACTCAATGCGGAACATCGCATTGGGCAGGGGCTCGACCACGCGGCCCTCGACCTCGATGGCGCCGTCTTTCTTGCCCATGTCCTCTGATTTCTACGTCGTGTCCTGGGGCAGCATGAGCCCCGACTGCAAACCGTTCCAGGGACTGGGCACGAAAGAGTCGGCGCAAACCTGCACCGTGGACTCAGGATACCCGCCCCGAGCGTCCAGACAAAACCGTGGCCGGGCCACCTATCTTCCGCGCCCACTCCCGGGCTCCCGCCCGAACCCCTGAGCTGACGGCCGGGCCGATATGGTGACGCGGTGCGACTGTTGGTCACTGGGGGCGCGGGGTTCATCGGAGCCAACTTCGTTCACAGCACGCTGGGTGAGCGTCCGGAGGTCTCGGTCACGGTGCTCGACGCCCTGACTTACGCCGGCAGTCGGGAGTCGCTGGCAGCGGTCGAGGGCTCCGTCCGCCTGGTCGAGGGCGATATCACCGATGCACGTCTGGTGAGCCAGTTGGTCGCCGAGTCCGACGCCGTCGTCCACTTCGCCGCCGAGACACACGTCGACAACTCGCTGAGCGATCCGTCCCCGTTTATCCGCTCGAATATCGTCGGCACCTTCGCGGTGCTCGAGGCGGTCCGCGCGCACGGCGTCCGGTTGCACCACATCTCCACCGACGAGGTCTACGGCGACCTGCCCCTGGCAGGTCGTCCGGACGGGGGCGAACCGGTGCGGTTCACGCCGGACACCCCCTACAACCCGTCGAGCCCGTACTCGGCGTCCAAGGCGTCCGCCGACATGCTGGTGCGGGCGTGGACGCGGTCCTACGGCGTGGCGGCGACGATCTCCAACTGCTCCAACAACTACGGCCCGTACCAGCACATCGAGAAGTTCATTCCCCGCCAGATCACCAACATCCTGACCGGACGGCGGCCCAAGCTGTACGGCGCCGGCGCCAATGTGCGCGACTGGATCCACGTCGATGACCACAACAGCGCGGTCTGGCGGATCCTGGACGACGGGCAGATCGGGCGCACCTACCTCATCGGTGCCGACGGCGAGCGCGACAATCTCTCGGTGTTGCGGCTGATCCTGACGCTGATGGACCGCAACCCCGATGACTTCGACCATGTCACCGACCGGGTCGGCCACGACCTGCGGTACGCAATCGACGCACGTGAACTCCGCGACGATCTCGGCTGGGCGCCGCGGCACACGGACCTGACCGCCGGCCTGCGCGCCACCATCGACTGGTACCGCGAGAACGAGTGGTGGTGGGCTCCGCTGAAGGCCGCCGTCGAGGCCCGGTACCACGAACGGGGACAGTGACGTGGCGTTCCGCGAACTGAGCATCCCCGGTGCCTGGGAGATCACTCCGACGGTGCACGGCGACTCCCGCGGCGGGTTCTTCGAGTGGTTCACCGAACACGGGTTCGCGGACATGACCGGACACTCGTTCCGCATGCGTCAGGCCAACTGTTCGGTGTCCTCGACCGGGGTCCTGCGGGGTCTGCACTTCGCCGAGGTGCCACCGGGTCAGGCCAAGTACGTCACCTGCACCAGTGGAGCGGTGTTCGACGTGGTGGTGGACATCCGGGTCGGCTCGCCGACCTACGGCCGGTGGGACGGCCTCATCCTCGACGCCGCCGACCGCCGATCTGTCTATCTGGCGGAGGGCCTCGCACACGGGTTCCTGGCACTGCAGGACTCTTCCACCGTCATGTACCTGTGCTCCGAGCCCTACTCCCCTACTCGCGAACACACCATCGCCGCCACCGACCCGGAGATCGGCATTGACTGGCCGCTGCCGGCCGAGCAACTCCTGCTGTCCGACCGCGACCGCGTCGCCCCGACACTGGCCGAGGTGCGAGCGGCCGGTCTCTTGCCGGAATGGTCGCAGACACAGACCTTCATCGCCGGCCTGCGGGCTCGGTGAAACGCCGCTTGCACAGGCAGAACCCCCATTACTAGGGTATCCAAGTAATCCCCTTTCGCCCCGGAGGCACCTCATGACCGGAAATATCCCGCACTTCATCGACGGCCGGCGTTCACCGCTGTCGAGCACCCGCACCGCCGACGTGTTCAACCCCAGCACCGGCGCGGTGCAGGCCCAGGTGCTGCTGGCCTCGGCGGCCGACGTCGACACCGCCGTTGCATCCGCGGTGGAGGCCCAGAAGGTATGGGCCGCCTACAACCCGCAGAAGCGCGCCCGGGTGCTGATGAAGTTCATCGAACTGGTCAACTCCAACGCCGACGAGATCGCTGAACTGCTGTCCCTGGAGCACGGCAAGACCGTCGCCGATTCGCTCGGCGACATCCAGCGCGGCGTCGAGGTCATCGAATTCGCCACCGGCATCCCGCATTTGATGAAGGGCGAGTTCACCGAGGGCGCCGGCCCGGGTATCGACGTCTACTCGATCCGTCAGCCGCTCGGCGTGGTGGCCGGCATCACCCCGTTCAACTTTCCCGCGATGATCCCGCTGTGGAAGGCCGGCCCGGCCCTGGCGTGCGGCAACGCCTTCATCCTCAAGCCGTCGGAGCGCGACCCCTCGGTGCCGCTGCGCCTGGCCGAACTGTTCCTCGAGGCGGGCCTGCCGCCGGGGGTGTTCCAGGTGGTCCAGGGCGACAAGGAGGCCGTCGACGCGATCCTGAACCACCCCGACATCAAGGCGGTCGGGTTCGTCGGTTCCTCCGACATCGCGCAGTACATCTACTCCGGGGCCGCCGCGCACGGCAAGCGCGCACAGTGCTTCGGCGGCGCAAAGAACCACATGATCGTGATGCCGGATTCGGATCTGGATCAGGCCGTCGACGCTCTCGTCGGCGCCGGCTACGGCAGCGCCGGGGAGCGATGCATGGCGATCAGCGTCGCCGTTGCGGTCGGCGATGAGACTGCGGACCGGCTGCGTAACCGGCTCGCCGAGAAAGTCGAGCATCTGCGGGTCGGCCACAGCCTGGACCCCAAGGCCGACTACGGACCGCTGGTGACCGAGGCCGCCCTGGACCGGGTGCGCGGCTACATCGACGCGGGTGTCGCAGCGGGCGCCGAACTCGTCGTCGACGGCCGCGAGAAGGGCAGCGACGAACTGACTTTCGGTGACGAGAGCCTGGAGGGCGGCTTCTTCATCGGGCCCAGCCTGTTCGACCACGTCACCACCGACATGACGATCTACACCGACGAGATCTTCGGCCCGGTGGTGTGCATCGTGCGCGTCAAGAACTACGAGGAGGCCCTGAAACTTCCCAACGAACACGAGTACGGCAACGGCGTGGCGATCTTCACCCGTGACGGCGACACCGCCCGCGACTTCGTGTCCCGGGTCCAGGTCGGCATGGTCGGGGTCAACGTCCCGATCCCGGTTCCGGTGGCCTACCACACCTTCGGCGGCTGGAAGCGGTCCGGCTTCGGCGATCTCAACCAGCACGGCCCGACCTCGATCCAGTTCTACACCAAGACCAAGACGGTCACCGAGCGCTGGCCGTCGGGCATCAAGGACGGCGCCGAGTTCGTCATCCCGACGATGAAGTAGGCGATCGTCATGACTTTCACGCTGGACGACGACGAACGGGTGATCGCCGAGACCGCGGCCGACTTTGCGGCCAAACGCATTGCGCCCCATGCCCTCGAGTGGGACAAGAACAAGCACTTTCCAGTCGATGTGCTGCGCGAGTCGGCCGAACTCGGGATGGCCGCCATCTACTGCCGCGAGGACGTCGGCGGTTCGGGGCTGCGGCGCCTGGACGCGGTGCGGATCTTCGAGCAGTTGGCCTTCGCCGACCCGGTGATCGCCTCGTTCATCTCGATCCACAACATGTGCGCCTGGATGATCGACACCTACGGCACCGACGATCAGCGGCGGACGTGGATTCCGCGACTGGCCTCGATGGAATCCATCGCCAGTTACTGCCTGACCGAACCCGGTGCCGGTTCGGACGCGGCGGCCTTGCGCACCAAGGCGATTCGGGACGGCCAGTATTACGTCCTCGACGGAGTCAAGCAGTTCATCTCCGGGGCGGGCGCGTCGGACGTGTACGTCGTGATGGCCCGGACCGGTGCCGCCGGTCCGCGCGGGATCTCCACCTTCATCGTCGAAAAGGGAACGCCCGGGCTGAGTTTCGGACCCAGCGAGGAGAAGATGGGCTGGCATGCCCAGCCCACCGCCCAGGTGATCCTCGAAGGGGTCCGGGTGCCCGCTGCGGCGATGCTCGGCGGCCCCGAGGGCGAGGGCACCGGCTTCGGCATCGCGATGAACGGACTCAACGGCGGACGGCTCAACATCGCCGCCTGTTCGCTGGGCGGCGCTCAGTGCGCTCACGACCGGGCGACGCGGTATGTCGCGGACCGGCAGGCGTTCGGTGGCGCACTGCTCGACGAGCCGACGGTGCGCTTCACCCTTGCCGATATGGCGACCGCGCTGGAGACCTCCCGGCTGATGCTGTGGCGGGCGGCGGCATCCCTGGATCAGGATGATCCGGACAAGGTGGCGTTGTGCGCGATGGCGAAGCGCTATGTCACCGACTCGTGCTTCGAAGTGGCCGATAACGCCCTGCAACTCCTCGGCGGCTACGGATACCTCCGCGAGTACGGGCTGGAGAAGATCGTTCGCGATCTGCGGGTGCACCGAATCCTGGAGGGCACCAACGAGATCATGCGCGTGGTGATCGGGCGGGCGGTCGCGAACTCCGTCCGGGTACACGCGTCGGCCTAACGAAGGAGCACCCCAGATGACAACCGTGGCCTTTCTCGGACTGGGCAATATGGGTGCGCCCATGTCCGGCAACCTGGTGAACGCCGGCTACTCCGTCCTCGGTTTCGATCCGGTGCCCGGCGCCCGGGAAGCCGCTGCGGACAAGGGTGTGACCCTGTCCGACACCGGCGCGGCGGCAGTGGCGGGCGCCGATGTGGTGATCACCATGCTGCCCAACGGAACCCTGGTCAAGGAGTGCTACACGGAGGTGATGCCCGCCGCCAAGCCGGGCACGCTGTTCATCGACAGTTCGACGATCGCCGTCGACGACGCGCGTGCGGTGCACGCCTATGCCGGCGACCGGGGCTTCGCCCAGCTTGACGCCCCGGTGTCGGGTGGCGTGAAGGGCGCCGTAGCCGGCACCCTGGCGTTCATGGTCGGCGGCGCGTCCGGGGCACTGGAGACCGCACGCCCGGTGCTGGAAGCTATGGCGGGCAAGATCATTCACTGCGGCGACTCGGGTGCGGGCCAGGCCGCCAAGCTGTGCAACAACATGCTGCTGGCCGTACAGCAGATCGCCGTCGGCGAGGCTTTCGTCCTTGCCCAGAAGCTGGGCCTGTCCGCGCAGGCGCTCTTCGACGTCATCACCGGCGCCACCGGCAACTGCTGGGCGGTGCACACCAACTGCCCGGTACCCGGTCCCGTGCCGACCTCGCCGGCCAACAACGACTTCAAACCCGGCTTCGCCACCGCGCTGATGAACAAGGATCTCGGTCTGGCGATGGCCGCGGTGGCCTCCACCGCCACGTCGGCGCCGCTCGGCAGCCACGCCGCCCAGATCTATGCGGCGTTCGCCGAGCAGCACGCCGATCTCGACTTCAGCGCGGTCATCCAAACCCTGCGCTGAGTGCTGCCGCCCCTCCCCCGCCGGTCAGAAGTCGCCGGCGTGATGACGAAGCGTCTCAATCGATTCAACCAGCGCACGGGCCTCGCGGTCGGACATCCCGATATCGGCGAACACCTGTGCGTTCAGCGTCGCCGTCGCATCCTCCACCGTGGACCGGCCCAGTTCAGTGAGCCGCACCAGAGTGGTGCGGCCGTCGGTGGGATGCGGCACCCGCTCGACGAGTCCATCTGCCTCCAGCCGACGGATGGCGTGCGTCACGCTGGTCACATGCACCTGCAGTCGGTCGGAGGCCTTGGTGATGGGCAGCGCCCCGGTGCGACTGAACGCCAGCAGGCGCAGTAATTCGAACCGGGAGAAACTGAGGTCATAGGGCCGCAATGCGTTCTCGACCCGAGCCAGCAGGATCTGGTGGGCACGCATCACCGAGGTGACCGCGATCATCCCGTCCGCGACGTCACCCCAGCCGGCACGAGTCCAGTTGTCGCGGGCGGCGGCGATCGGATCGGGTTTTCCGGGCATCAGGCGAACAGTAGCGCCCGGCGCGGGCCTGTCAGGAGGCTTTGAACTGCGGGACGGCGTCCATCAGCGGGCCGGTGGTCGTCCCGGTGACGGCCGGATGGAACTCGCCCTGGGTGCCGTCGGTGTCCACGCCCCGCGTGTCATCACGTGCTTGACCGTAACGGCGCTGGCTGGAACCCGGCTGTGAGCAGTCTGGAAGTGCGCTTCCGCCGACTGGGACCCCGTCCTCGCCAAATCTGGAACCTCGTTCCCGCCGGACTAGGCGTTCGTCCCCGGCCGAATCAGGACACCGTCAGGATCCGGGGTCCGTCGTCGGTCACCGCGACGGTGTGCTCCCAGTGTGCGGCCCGGGATCCGTCGGTGGTGACGACGGTCCAGTCGTCCTCCAGGATGCGGGTTCTGGTGGTGCCCAGCGTCAGCATCGGCTCGATGGCCAGCACCGACCCCGCCACCAGCATCGGGCCGCGCCCGGGCTGGCCTTCATTGGGCAGGAACGGCTCCATGTGCATCTGCTGGCCGATCGCGTGACCGCCGTACCCCGACACGATCCCGTAGCGACGGCTGTGGGCTTGTTCGGCGGCGCGGGTGCCCTTCTCGATGGCGTGCGAGACGTCGGTCAGCCGGTTGCCGGGCACCATCGCGGCGATCCCGGCCTCCATCGCCTGCCGGGTGGCGGCGGACAACGCCTCGTCGGCGGGGATCAACTCACCCACGCCGAAGGTGACGGCGGCATCGCCGTGCCACCCCTCGAGGATCGCACCGCAGTCGATGGACACCAGGTCGCCGTGCACCAGCACCTCATCGGCACTGGGGATTCCGTGCACCACCCGGTCGTTGACCGAGGAGCAGATGCTCGCCGGGAAGCCGTGGTAGCCGAGGAAGGAGGGGGTGGCGCCGGCCTCACGGATCACCGTCTCGGCGACCTCGTCGAGGTCCTTGGTGGACATGCCCGCCACAGCGGCCTGCTGGACGGCCCGCAGCGCGGCCGCCACCACCGCACCGGCGGCGGCCATGGCGTCGAGTTCGCCCCCGCTGCGCGCGGGTACCGTCTTACGGCCCCGGCGTCCGGGCAGGGAGACCATCGGGGTGGTTAGCGGCCGAGCGCCTGCACGGCCCGCGTGAACACCTCGTCGAGACTGCCGACGGCGTCGACCGTCTTCAGCTCGTCGTGGTAGTAGTCCAGCAGCGGTGCGGTTTCGTCGCGGTACACCTTGAACCGGTTGCGGATGACGTCCTCGGTGTCGTCGGCCCGGCCACGGCCGGCCAGCCGGGACACCAGTTCCTCCTCGGGAACACGGAACTCCAGCACCGCATCCAGTTTCAGATCCCGCCGGGCCAGCATGTCGTGCAACGCCTCGGCCTGCTCGACCGAACGGGGGAAGCCGTCCAGGATGAACCCGCCGGCCACGTCATCGTCATTGAGGCGATCATCGACCAGAGCGTTGGTCAACTCCGACGGCACCAGGTCGCCGGCGTCGAGATACCGCTTGGCTTCCAGTCCGAGTTCCGTGCCGTGGCTGATGTTCTGCCGGAACAAGTCTCCGGTGGAGATCTGCGGCACACCGATTTTTTCGGCCAGCCTGACGGCCTGGGTGCCCTTGCCGGCGCCGGGCGGGCCCAGCAGAACGATTCTCACTTCAGGAATCCCTCGTAGTTCCGTTGCATCAACTGGCTCTCAATCTGCTTCACCGTGTCCAGGCCGACGCCGATCATGATCAGCACCGCGGTTCCGCCGAACGGCAGGTTTTGCACGCTACCGCTGTTGCCCATCTGAAGGAAAAGGTTTGGCAACACTGCGATCATGCCCAGGTAGACCGACCCCGGCAGGGTGATCCGGTTCAGCACGTAGCTCAGATAGTCCGCGGTGGGCTTGCCCGGCCGGATGCCCGGGATGAACCCGCCGAACTTCTTCATCTCGTCGGCGCGTTCCTCCGGGTTGAAGGTGATCGAGACGTAGAAGAACGTGAAGAAGATGATCAACCCGAAGTACATGGCCACGTAGATGGTGTCGGCGGGGTTGGTCAGGTGCTCGGCGACGAACCGGTCCCACCAGCCGTTGCTGGGCTCGCTCCGCCCGCTCTGGATCAGCTGGGTGATCAGGTGCGGCACATAGATCAGCGACGACGCGAAGATGACCGGGATGACGCCGGCCTGGTTGACCTTCAGCGGCAGGTAGGTCGACGTGCCGCCGTACATCTTGCGGCCCACCATGCGCTTGGCGTACTGCACCGGGATACGGCGCTGGCCCTGCTCGACGAACACGACACCGACCAGGATGATCAACGCTCCGATACACACGGCGGTGAACACCGGGCCGCCGCGGGTGTCGAGGATGTTCTTGCCCTCGATCGGGATACGGGAGGCGATACCGGCCATGATCAGCAGCGACATCCCGTTGCCGATGCCACGCTCGGTGACCAGTTCGGCCATCCACATCACCAGCGCCGCACCGGCGGTCATCACCAGCACGATGACCACCAGCGTGAAGATGCTCTGGTTGTAGAGGATCTCCTCCGAGCAGCCCTGCAGCAGCCCGCCGTTGGCGGCCAGCGCCACGATGCTGGTGGCCTGCAGAACAGCCAGCGCCACCGACAGGTAGCGGGTGTACTGCGTCATCTTGGCCTGGCCGGCTTGTCCTTCTTTGCGCAACTCCTCGAAGCGCGGAATGACCACGGTCAGCAGCTGCACGATGATGCTCGCCGTGATGTAGGGCATCACGCCGATGGCGAAGACCGATAGTTGCAGCAGCGCACCGCCGGAGAACAGGTTGATCAGCGAGTACAGCTGAGCCCCGGCGCCGCCGCTGAGCTGCTCGATGCACTGATTGACGTTCTGGTAGTTCACGCCCGGCGAGGGCAGACCGGCACCGATCCGGTAGATCACGATCATGCCCAGGGTGAAGAGGATCTTCCGCCTCAGGTCAGCCGTACGCAACGACGAGATGAAAGCCGAAAGCACTCTTCCTCCTGACAGCGCGACGGGGTCGCGGCGTGCCGGTGTCGCTGGCTGGGCCAGCACCCGGGTTAAGTCATCGTCCACTGCCGACCACCGGCGGATACACCGTCGGCAGGCCGAGCGTCTCGGACAGTCTACGAGACTAACAGTTGGTGCAGGCCCGCCGGGAATCGCGGGGCCAGCGGTGGCTGCACCCCCCGTGTGGTTACCTTAGCTAACTATGACCGATCCCATCAGCACCCGGCGTGACGGCGACACCTGGGACCTGGCCTCCGGGGTCGGTGCCACCGCCACCGCAGTCGCGACGTCTCGGGCGCTGGCCAATCGTTTGCGGGTCATCGATGACCGGTGGGCCGAGCCCCTGGTCCGCGCGGTCGGCAACGATCACTTCCTGGGCATTCTGGACAGTCCCGGCGAGCAGGCCGAACAGCGCCGCATGACCCTCGGTATGGCGGTCCGCACCCGATACTTCGACGAGTTCGTGCTGGCCGCCGCCGCCGCCGGCATCCGGCAGATGGTGATTCTGGCCACGGGCCTCGATACCCGCGGCTACCGATTGAACTGGCCGTCGGGCACCGTCCTCTTCGATCTCGACCAACCCGCTGTCGTCGAGTTCAAAGCCGCCACACTGGCCGCGCTGGGTGTCCGCGCGACCGCGACGATCCGCAACATCGGCGTCGACCTGCGCGACGATTGGCCCGCGGCCCTGCTCAGCAACGGCTTCGACCCTGACGTCGCGACCGGATGGATCGCCGAGGGTCTGCTGATGTACCTGCCCGCCGACGCCCAGGACCGGCTCTTCGACCACATCACCGCGCTGAGCGCCGCGGGCAGCAGGGTGGCCACCGAGTTCGTGCCGAACATGGACGCCTTCACCGACCCCGACCCCGACCCCGCCCCCGACCCCGACCCCGACCCTCACGAACACATAGACGGCGGCAGCCGGTGGCGGCGGATGGGCTTCAAAGACGACCTCGCCGGGCTGGTCTACCCCGGCCAGCGCAGCGACGTCATCGAGTACCTGCGCAAGCTCGGGTGGTCGGTCACCGCGAGCCCGGTACCGGGGCTGTTCGAGAGGTATGGCATCGAACAGCCGACGAGAACCGGGGACGCGATGGACGAAAAGTTCGACGGCTATCAGTACGTGTGCGCCAGGCTGGGCTGACCCGGGGTCAGAACCGGTAGTTCCCCAGCCACAACGCCGACGCCCCGGAAACCGAGCGCGCCGCCCCGGTGTCGACGCCCTCGAGGCCCTCGAGAACCCGGCCGAACGTCTGGGCCGCCAGACCCGCCAGCGCGTCGGGCAGCGACACCGCCGCCGGCTCCGACGACGCCCGGGGCCGCATCAGCTCGAGCATCGACGAGCCGGGATAGCTGACCAGTCGCACATCGGCGTCGGCATCCAAACCGGCCGCCACCTTGGCGCGGCGCACCGCGCAGCGCAGGCCGCCGAGTTCGTCGACCAGCCCCCGCTCGTGCGCATCGGCTCCGGTCCACACCCGGCCACGGGCCACCTCGTCGACCGCCTCGACGGACATCCCGCGGGCCTCGGCGACCCGGCGCACGAAGTCGTCGTAGAACAGGTCCGCCTCTGCCTCGACCATGGCCCGCTGCTCGGGCGTGAAGGGCGCGTTGGCGGTCCACGCGTCGGCGTTGGCGTTGGTGCGCACCGCGTCCGACCCCACCCCCAGCCGGTCCTTCAGTTCGCGGGCGACCAGCTTGCCGGTGACCACGCCAATCGAGCCGGTGACGGTGCCCGGCGCCGCAACGATCGCCTCGGTCGCCATCGCGA
>JAUPLT010000031.1 GCA_030836785.1 Actinomycetota bacterium | reverse complement strand
TTCGCCAAGTCGATCGTGCCGGTGCGCGACCAGAACGGTCTGCTGATCCTCGACCACGACGAGCACATGCGGCCCAACACCACGATGGAGAGCCTGGGCAAGCTCAAGCCCGCCTTCGAGGGGCTGGCCGCAATGGCCGGCTTCGACGACGTGGCGATGCAGAAGTACCACTGGGTCGAGAAGATCAACCACGTCCACACCGGAGGCAACAGCTCCGGCATCGTCGACGGCGCCGCCCTGGTGCTGGTCGGCAGCGAGAAAGCAGGCAAGGCCAACGGCCTGACCCCGCGGGCCCGCGTCGTGGCCACCGCCACCAGCGGCGCCGACCCGACGATCATGCTCGTCGGCCCGACCCCGGCCACCGAGAAGGCCCTGGCGACCGCTGGCCTGACCGTCGACGACATCGACCTGTTCGAGATCAACGAGGCCTTCGCCTCGGTGGTGCTGAAGTTCCAGAAGGACCTCAACATCCCCAGCGAGAAGTTGAACGTCAACGGCGGCGCCATCGCGATGGGCCACCCGCTCGGTGCCACCGGCGCCATGATCACCGGCACCATGGTCGACGAACTGGAGCGGCGCGGAGCGAAGCGCGCGCTGATCACGCTGTGCATCGGCGGCGGCATGGGCGTGGCCACCATCATCGAGCGCGTCTGACGGCCCGCGGAAAAACTGAGGAGTAAGCGAAAACCATGGCAGAGAACACCATCAAGTGGGACAAGGATGCCGACGGCATCGTCACCCTGACCCTCGACGACCCGACCGGCTCGGCGAACGTGATGAACGAGCATTACAAGGAGTCGATGCACAACGCCGTCGAACGCCTTGTCGCCGAGAAGGATTCGATCACCGGCGTGGTCATCGCCAGTGCGAAGAAGACATTCTTCGCCGGCGGCGACCTCAAGGCGATGATCAACGCCGGCCCGGAGAACGCCGCTGAGATCTTCGAAGAGGTTGAAGGCATCAAGGCCGATCTGCGCAAGCTGGAGACCCTGGGCAAGCCGGTCGTCGCCGCGATCAACGGCGCGGCTCTCGGTGGCGGTCTGGAGATCGCCCTGGCCTGCCACCACCGCATCGCGGCCGACGTCAAGGGCAGCGCCATCGGCCTGCCGGAGGTGTCGCTGGGCCTGCTGCCCGGCGGCGGCGGCGTGACCCGCACCGTGCGGATGTTCGGCATCCAGAACGCCTTCGTGAACGTCCTGTCCCAGGGCACCCGGTTCAACCCGAAGAAGGCCAAGGACGTCGGTCTGGTCGATGAACTCGTCGGCTCGGCCGAGGAAGTGGTTCCCGCTGCCAAGGCGTGGATCAAGGCCAACCCGGACAAGAACGCCCAGCCGTGGGATGCCCAGGGTTACCGGATGCCCGGCGGCACCCCCGCCAGCCCGGCGCTCGCGGCGATCCTGCCGTCGTTCCCGTCGCTGCTGCGCAAGCAGATCAAGGGCACGAACATGCCCGCGCCGCGGGCCATCCTGGCCGCCGCGGTCGAGGGCGCCCAGGTGGACTTCGACACCGCCAGCCGTATCGAGAGCCGGTACTTCACCAGTCTGGTGACCGGTCCGGTCGCGAAGAACATGATCCAGGCGTTCTTCTTCGATCTGCAGTCCATCAATGCCGGCGGCTCGCGTCCCGAGGGCATCGGCAAGACCCCGATCACCAAGATCGGCGTGCTGGGCGCGGGCATGATGGGCGCCGGTATCGCCTATGTGTCGGCCAAAGCCGGTTTCGACGTCGTGCTCAAGGACGTCACCATCGAGGCGGCCACCAAGGGCAAGGGCTACTCGGAGAAGCTGGAGGCCAAGGCACTCGAGCGTGGCCGCACCACTGAGGAGAAGTCCAAGGCGCTGCTGGGCCGGATCACCCCGACCGCCGATCCCAAGGACTTCGCCGGTGTCGACTTCGTGATCGAGGCGGTCTTCGAGAGCCAGGAACTCAAGCACAAGGTGTTCCAGGAGATCGAGGATATCGTCGAGCCCAACGCCATCCTGGGCTCCAACACCTCCACCATGCCCATCACCGGGCTGGCCACGGGGGTGAAGCGCCAGGAGGACTTCATCGGCATCCACTTCTTCTCACCGGTGGACAAGATGCCGCTCGTCGAGATCATCAAGGGCGAGAAGACCTCCGACGAGGCGCTGGCCCGGGTGTTCGACTACACCCTGGCCATCGGCAAGACCCCGATCGTGGTCAACGACAGCCGCGGCTTCTACACCAGCCGCGTCATCGGCACCTTCATCAACGAGGCGCTGGCGATGCTCGGCGAGGGCGTGGAGCCCGCGTCGATCGAGCATGCCGGGTCACAGGCCGGCTATCCGGCACCGCCGCTGCAACTCTCCGACGAGCTCAACATGGAGCTGATGCACAAGATCGCCGTTGCGACCCGCAAGGGCATCGAGGCGGCCGGTGGCACCCACGTGCCGCACCCGGCCGAGGCGGTTGTGGAGAAGATGATCGAGATCGGCCGGCCGTCGCGGCTGTCGGGCGCGGGCTTCTACGAGTACGTCGACGGCAAGCGGACCCAGCTGTGGCCCGGCCTGCGCGAGACGTTCAACTCGGGCAGTTCGCAGCCCCCGCTGCAGGACATGATCGACCGGATGCTCTTCGCCGAGGCGCTGGAGACCCAGAAGTGCTTCGACGAGGGCGTGATCACCACCACGGCTGACGCCAACATCGGCTCGATCATGGGCATCGGCTTCCCGCCGTGGACCGGTGGCGCGGCGCAGTTCATCACCGGTTACCCCGGCGGCAAGGAGGCCTTCGTGGCCCGTGCCAAGGAGCTGGCGCAGCGCTACGGTGACCGCTTCAACCCTCCGGCGTCGTTGCTGAAGTAGCCCGCCGGCTTTAGTCCGCGAAGGCCCCCGAAACAATGGAGTTTCGGGGGCCTTCTGCGGTCTGTCGAGGCGCTGAGCCGCGCCTATTCCAGAGTGAAGACGCCGGTGATGGCGTTCACAACGACCAATACCTCGATCAGTGCGGCGGTGGTGACCAGTCCGACACTGGCCGCCACCGGCTTGCCGAGGGCATTGACCAGGCCACCGATGATGTCGCCGCTGAGGATCTGCTCAATTCCGTCCAGGAACAGGTTGACGGCGTAGGCGGGCAGCACGGTCACGATGGCGTTGACGATGTCGGCGGTCGGAAGCAGTGCGGCATACAGCGACGCTGCGGCGTTGGAGACGAACTGCGAGACACCGGTGATGACCGACTGGATCGCCGGAATGATCCCGTCTGCCGTGAGGCTGGGCAGTGCGGCCAACGCCGTGACCGTGCCGTTTGCATGTGATTCCAGTTCCTGCCACATGCTTCCGCCTGGGGTGACGTCGGCAATGAAGTCGTTGACTCCCTGCGCGACCCCCTCGAAGAACAGTTGGATGGTCTCGCCCCAGTCGACGTCGGGGAAGACGCCGAACGGGGTCTCGACGTTCGCGAGGCCCTGTGACCAGCCATACTTCGGATCGCCGTACCCGAGGTTGACGATCACCCGCAGCGCGGGCTGCAGCAGATCGGCGAGCGGCTCACCGATCACCGGAATCGCGCGCAACGGCGCGAGCAGTGGCAGGTTCTCGGTCGGGATCACGTAGTACTTCTGTGTTTCCGAGGAGGTCGGCAACTCGATGGCGGTAGCCAGTTGCTCGGGGGTGAGCTGCAGGTAGGTGCCATGGACGAAGCCGATACCCAACGCGGCGTTGAGGCTGGACAGGAAGTTCCCCGGATACTGCGGGAAGTCCGCGAAACCGTCGTATTCCAGCATGTAGTTCGCGACGGGGAACGAATCCTCGGGTGTGGGTCCGTAGAACGGGATGCCCAGGCTGGGCAGGTTCAGGCCGGGGAAGCGCGACAGGAACCCACCGTTGGGGTTCATCTCGTTGCCGATCAGCACGAAGTTGACCGGCGTATCGGGGTCGATCCCGCAGGTGGGAGTGTTGACGCAATCGGCGTTGTTCGGATCCATCACGAGCGAGGAGATGATGGCGCTCTGCGAGTACCCGAAGATTGTCAGGGTGTTGTCATCGGCGACCTGCCGCAGGACTTCGTCGTAGAGGATTTGGTTGCCCTCTTGCACGGATACGCTCAGCGGCAGGACCTTCACGTAGGGGTAGGGAGTGATCGGGTACAGCCCCTCGGGGGTGACGAGCTGCTCCGGGATGGTTCCTACCGGGCTGTGCGGTTCCACGTACTTGGTGTACGCGAGTTCGATGTAGGTGGTCGACGGTATCGGTGTGCCGCTGCCGCCCATGATCAAGGCGATGTTCTCCGCTGCGGCGGGTAGGGCGACTGCGGCGGGCTGGGGCGTGATCAGGGCCGTGGCTGCGGGTGCAGGCAGGGTGGCGACGGCCGTCTCCCGACGGGGGTGAACCAACTGTGTCGATGCCATCAACACGTCCACGGCCGTACCTGGCAACTCTTCGGCGACCGGGTCGGGCGCTTGCTGCCGACTTTGACCGGCTGCGGCTGGGATTGCGGGCAAAGCCGTCAACGTGGCTGCCCTGTCGGAGGCGCTGGTGACGGTGGGTCCCGTCGCCGCCGGCTGGGGCCGGGTGCTCTGGGTTCTTACCGTGGCAGTCGGTGCGGCGTGCCCTGGGCGACTGGCCAGAGCAGCTTTGGCTCCGCCCCTCGGGGTCGGACCTGCGGACTCCGATGACGCTCTCGGACCGGCTGATTGGCTTGTGCTTTCGCGTGCCGACGAGCTGTCCGACGAGGTGTCTGCCCAAGCGACCGCCGTCCCGTAGACGGCCGAGCCGACCCCCAGCGCTACGGCCAATCCTCCGACTCGCCCGACAAATCTTGACCCGTTCATGCAACTCCCCTATGACGACCATCACATTGACGGGTCGAACGCTACCGCTTGCCGCGGAGTCGCACCGGAACTTCCGGGGGCCATCGGCAGATTCGTTTCGGGAAGAGAAGATCGCTGGCCCTGGACCCGCCCGCTGCTTCGGGCGGTGCTGCCCGGCCCTCAGACCGCCGGTCCCAGCAGGTCGTCGGCGTCGGTGATGATGTAGCCATAGCCCTGCTCGGCCAGGAACCGCTGGCGGTGGGCGGCGTATTCGGTGTCGAGGCTGTCCCGCGCGACGACAGAGTAGAAGACCGCACCGCCACCGTCGTGCTTAGGCCGTAGCAGCCGGCCGAGCCGCTGCGCTTCCTCCTGCCGGGATCCGAAGGTGCCCGAAACCTGAACGGCCACTGACGCTTCCGGTAGGTCGATGGAGAAGTTCGCGACCTTCGACACCACCAGTGTCTTGATCTCGCCGGTCCGGAAGGCGTCGAACAGGACTTCCCGTTCGGCGTTCTTCGTCGAGCCCTGCACCACCGGGGCGTCGAGTTCCTTGCCGAGTTCCTCCAACTGGTCGAGGTAGGCGCCGATGACCAGTGTCGGCTCGCCGGGGTGCTTGGCCAGAATGGATTTCACCACCGCGATCTTGGTGCGAGCCGTCGAGCACAGCTTGTAGCGCTCCTCGGGTTCGGCGACGGCGTACTGCATGCGTTCGTTGTCGGTCATCGTGACCCGGACCTCGACGCACTCCGCCGGTGCGATCCAGCCCTGGGCCTCGATGTCCTTCCAGGGGGCGTCGTAGCGCTTCGGCCCGATCAGGCTGAACACATCGCCCTCCCGACCGTCCTCGCGAATCAGGGTGGCGGTCAGGCCGAGGCGGCGCCGGGACTGCAGATCGGCGGTCATCCGGAAGACCGGGGCCGGCAGCAGATGGACCTCGTCGTAGATGATGAGGCCCCAGTCGCGACTGTCGAACAGTTCGAGGTGGCGGTACTCGCCCTTGGTTCGGCGGGTGATCACCTGATAGGTGGCGATGGTGACTGGGCGAATCTCCTTGCGCTCGCCCGAATATTCGCCGATCTCGGCCTCCGTCAACGACGTCCGCGCTATCAACTCGCGCTTCCACTGCCTGCCCGCCACGGTGTTGGTGACCAGGATCAACGTGGTGGCGCCGGCTTTGGCCATCGCCGCGGCGCCCACGATCGTCTTACCTGCGCCGCATGGCAGAACCACCACACCGGAGCCGCCCGCCCAGAACGACTCGCACGCCATCTCCTGGTAGTCGCGCAACTCCCAGCCGTCCTGGGCCAGCTCGATCGGGTGTGCTTCGCCGTTGACGTCACCGGCCAGATCCTCGGCGGGCGAACCGTTCTTGAGCAGCATCTGCTTGATCCGGCCGCGCTCGCTGGGGTGCACGATGATGGTGTCGTCGTCGATGCGAGCCCCCAGCATCGGTGCGATCTTCTTGTGCCGGAGCACCTCTTCGAGGACGGCCCGGTCGAGGCTCACCAACGTCAGGCCGTGGGCGGGGTGCTTGACGAGTTGCAGTCGGCCGTAGCGGCCCATGGTGTCGACGATGTCGACCAGCAGGGCCTGGGGCACCGCGTACCGGGAGTGGGTGACCAGTGCGTCGACGACCTGCTCGGCGTCGTGGCCGGCGGCGCGGGCGTTCCACAACGCCAACGGCGTGATGCGGTAGGTGTGCACGTGTTCGGGTGCGCGTTCGAGTTCGGCGAAGGGGGCGATGGCAGCGCGGGCGGCGCCGGCCTGCTCATGGTCAACCTCGAGCAGCACCGTCTTATCGGACTGAACGATCAGCGGTCCGTCTGTCATCGTGTTTGCCGCTCCTCCTCATCGCTGCGCTCTGCCCGATGCCCTGTGATTTTCATTATCCCGTGTCGGCCGACATCACCGAGGTGACGCGGTGCACAGCGAACTCGCGCAGCCGGCCCTGCGCCGGGTCGAAGGCCATCAGGTGGCCGCCGTGCAGCGAGATGGGGGTGACCACCCGTTGGGTCGCGACCCCGGCGGCGTCGATGTAGCCCATGAGGACGGTCTTTCCGTGCACGGCCGCCTGGTGCAGCAGTGCCATCGCGACGGCAGGGTCCAGCCGGCCGCCACCCAAAGGGGCATCCTGGATTCGGCGGAGCATGCCCACCACCGCGGTCAGGGTCTCCCGGGGCGGCCGCGGCTGTGGACGCAGCAGCCGCCGGGTCGGGACAGTCGGCACCCGGGCCTGTCGCCGGCGGAGGTCGACGATCGCGCCGGTGGAGTCCTCCGCGGCGGGGGCGAAGCCGGCCGACCGCAGTGCGCTGAGCACCTCTGAGATCGGAGACTCGGACACCGCCACGGTCGGAGCGAGCAGGCGCATTCGCACCCCCGGCGCGGCGACGGCGTGCGCCAGCAGCGCGGAATCCTCGCACCGGACGAACGACGAGGCGACCCCCACCCGCAGCCGGCCGTGCCGGCGTGCGACATCGTTGATCAGATAGCTCAGCCCTTGTGGTACCGGCGTTTTCGAGTACTTCTCGAAGAAGGCCTGCAGCGACTCGGCGGTCCGGCCGGTATCCAGCGCGTGGCGGATCGACTGCTCGCTGACCCGGTAGACCATCGCGGCTCCCGCCGATTCGAGGTCGGCCACCGCGGCGAGTTCGTCGGCGACTTCGCGAAGCAATGGGCCCGGGACCACGACGGTCAGGTCGGCCTGGACCAGGAAATGATCCACCGGCGCGGGCATGCTCGCCGTCATGGCCCGCTCGGCCGTCTCCTGGTCACCTGCCAGCAACGCCCGGGCCGGGGAACTCAGGGCGTCGCGGCCGGTGAATCCCAGTGCGTGCGCCTCGTCGAGCAGGTGACCGACCGGGCCGGGTTGCAGGCGCGCCGACCAGCGCGGGCGGCGCCACACCAGGGCGTTCGCGGCGCTCACCGGATTGACGCCCGAGCCCGGGGGGAGTTCGGCGAGCAGTTCCAGCAGAAGCCGGCGATCCAGTGGCGCGGCGTTGGAGAAGAGCGACTCCGACAGGGCCGCATAGGGTTTGCCGTCCGGACCGCGGCCGCCGACCAGTCCCGGCCGGGACGGTAGGTCCAACCAGGTGGAGGCCAACTGCACCCAGCGCTGGGCGGGCGGCGTCTCGAGGAAACGGTCGGTGGTGACCGTCGGCGCCCAGTGCGAGTCGGCGTCGCCCGGCGGTTCCGGGTCGGGGATGCCGCTGGCAATCAGACCGGATGCTGCGGCGAGTTCGAGGATGAGGCCCAGTCTCGGCTCGTCGATCCCGGTGGCCTTGCCCAGCCGCTTGAGCTCACGGACACCGAGACCCCCGTTGCGAAGCTCCGGAACCGGGGCGGCCGAGAGATTGTCGAGCACCACCTCGATCTGACGCAGCAATTCCATGGCTGCGCCGACTGCCGAGGCATCGACG
Source organism: Actinomycetota bacterium (assembly GCA_030836785.1). GTDB lineage: Bacteria > Actinomycetota > Actinomycetes > Mycobacteriales > Mycobacteriaceae > Mycobacterium. The sequence continues at coordinate 6,782 of JAUPLT010000031.1, read as the reverse complement.
TCCTTGACCTTGGCGGTACCGATCACCGGGTCCGGCGGCGTCAGTTCGAAGGGACCGGGCTCCTCGCCGCGCAGCACCTGGCCGATGTCGCGGGGCAGGATCACGGTCTCGTCGCCGACATAGCGCAACAGGCCCGCGGCGAGCAGTCGTTGCACCGGACGATCCGCCGGGGTGCCGGGCTCGGCCTCGCGGGTGCGCCCCATCGGCGAACTGGTCGTCAGCCGTTCCAGGAGATCGTGCGCAGGCTCATCGAGGGCGTCGATGGCCGCGACCACCTGATCGGTGGAGAGCCCGGAGGTGTCCAGCGCCTGGCCGGGAAACCACGGCAGCGCCGCGCCCGCCTCGACCGGGATGCGCACGTCGTCGTCGCCCCAGACCAGCGCCTTCTCCCGAAGTTGGTCCAGTGCAGCGGTGACGTCATCGCCGCGCACCCGGTCGGCGAGTGCCTCCAACACCGAGGAGACCGGCACGGGAGCCCCGTCGGCGCCCAGGCCGACCAGAACGTCGAGCAAGGCCAGTCGCAGGAAGTCCAGATCATCGCTGGCCACCTTGACCGACTGGCGTGCGTTGGCCCGAGCGGCGAGGGCAGCCATGCTGCCGGGTGTGGGCTGCGCCAGATCCGGGCGCAACTCCAGCAGGCGCACCAACTGCTCGTCGGTCCGCTCGGCCAGCCAGGTGCCCAGCGGTAATGCCATCTCGGTCATCGCCGCCCAGCGTAAATCAGCCGCGATTGACGCGAGTTCCCGCGACAGGTGTCACAATGTGGCGGTGGCAACGAACACTGTGAGGTATGTCGACAACGGCTGGCCTACCCGGAACCCCGATGACCACCCGGTGAGCGAGTTGGCGGCGGATCGGGTCGGTCCGCTCTCGCCGTTCGGAACCATCGTGTTCCCGGTTCCCGCGTCGCAATTGCCCTACATACATCCGGTCACCGTCGTCAACAGGTGACCGGCGGGTCGGTCCCGCGGCACGTCGAGCGCGGTCTGTCCCATATCGATGAGCGCGGTGCGGCGCGGATGGTCGACGTCTCCGGAAAGTCCCCGACCCACCGCGCAGCCACCGCCACGGGCACCGTATGCACGACCGCTGACGTGATTGCCCAGATCGCCGAGGGAGGGTTGGCCAAGGGTGACGCCTTGGCCACCGCTCGGATCGCGGCGATTCAGGCCGCCAAACGGACCAGCGAGCTGATCCCACTCTGTCACCAGATTCCACTCAGTTCCGTCGACGTCGATTTCGTCGTCACCGACTCGACCGTCGAACTGACCGTCACCTCGCGCACCACCGACCGGACCGGCGTTGAGATGGAGGCGCTGACCGCGGTGACGGTCGGGGCCCTCACGATCTACGACATGATCAAAGCCCTCGACCCGGCCGCCCGCATCGAGGGCGTCCGCGTGCTGCGTAAGGAAGGTGGCAAGGCCGGGGTCTGGGAAGCGTCGCGGTGAGCCGCACGGGGAGGGTGGTGATCGCCTCCACCCGCGCGGCGGCAGGTCGCTACGAGGATCGGTGCGGCCCGGTGATCGTCGAGTGGTTGCGGCGGGCCGGACTCGAGGTCGGTGACGCCGTAGTGGTGCCCGACGGTCCCGCTGTCGCCGAGGCGCTCCGATCGGCGGTGCGGGAACGGACCGATGTCGTCATCACCTCCGGGGGCACCGGCATCTCGCCGACCGACGGCACCCCGGAGGCCACCCGCGCCGTCATCGACTACGAGATCCCCGGACTGGCCGATGCGATCCGTCGGTCGGGCCTGCCTGCGGTGCCCACCAGCATGCTGTCCCGCGGGGTGTGCGGAGTCGCCGGACGAAGCCTGGTGATCAACCTGCCGGGGTCGACAGGGGGAGTCCGGGACGGACTCGCCGTGCTCGACGCGGTTCTTGACCACGCCCTGGATCAGTTGGCCGGCGGCGATCACCCGTGACGCGGATTCTGCGGGCTCGGGTCATCGACGAGGCGATTTCGCTCAGCGAGCACGAAATTCTCGTCGCCGACCGCGCTGCCGGAGCGGTCGTGGGTTTCGTCGGGGTGGTTCGCGATCACGACCACGGCCGCTCGGTGCTGCGCCTGGAGTACTCGGCGCACCCTTCGGCGGAGCAGACCTTGTTTGAGGTACTCGGTGAGGTGGCGGCTGCGAGCGTCGGTGTCCGGGCGATCGCAGCCAGCCACCGGATCGGCGCACTGGCCATCGGCGACGCGGCCCTGGTGGTGGCGGTGGCCGCCGACCACCGGGCCGCGGCGTTTCAGACTGCCGCCTTGATGGTGGACACCATCAAGGAGCGCCTGCCGGTGTGGAAGCACCAGTTTTTCGCCGACGGCACCGACGAGTGGGTCAACTGCGCCTGAGCGCGATTGCCGCGCCCGGAGTCAGCCTCGTTCGCGGTTACTGACCGGGAACCGGCGCCATCGCGGCCAGCATGTCGTCGGTGCTGACGTTCTGGTCCTTCATCGCCTGCCAGATCTCCCGCAGGAACGATACTTCCTGAGTGCCCGGCGCCGCCGGCAACTGATCGGCCACCGGTGCCGCGGGCGCCTGATCGGCCACCGGTGCCGCGGGCACCTGATCGGCCACCGGTGCCGCGGGCACCTGATCGGCCACCGGTGTGGCAGGCAGCAGCGGATCGGCAGCGGGGGCGGCAGGAGCGGCGTCGGCGGGTGCTGCGGGTACCGCGTCGGCGGGTGCGGCAGGAGCGGCATCGGCGGGTGCGGCAGGAATCACATCGGCCGGTGCGGCCGGAACAGCATCCGCGGGGCCGCTGAACTCTGCCTCCACCACGATGGGGCCGGCAGCCGGGTCTGCCGGGTCGGCTTCTTCGGCGATCACCTCAACGGCGACGATCTCCGGAGCGGGTGCGGCCGGATCGGCCGGTGCGGCGGGATCAGCCGGTGCAGCCGGGACGATCTCTTCGGCGATCACCTCGACGGCGACGATCTCCGGGGCGGGTGCGGCTGGATCGGCCACCGGGGCGTCGGCGGCCGGAGCCGCCACGTCGGTCACGACAGGGGTGGTGGGAGGTGCTGGGACGTCGGCGGGCGCAGGTTCCTGCGCGGCATCGACCGTATCCGTCGCCGGAGTGGCCGGTTTGGGCTCAGAAACGATGAAACGCGGGGTGGCGCCGGAGAGCCCGCGACCACAGGTCGGCCACGCGCCCTTGCCCTGGCCCGCGAGGACCTTCTCGGCGACCGCGATCTGCTCTTCCCGGGAAGCCATGTAGGCGGCCGGGGCGAACTGCCCACCGCCGTAGCCCAGCCAGGTGCTGGGGGAGAACTGCAACCCGCCGTGGTAGCCGTTGCCGGTGTTGATCGCCCAGTTGCCACTGGATTCGCAGCGGGCGACGACATCCCATTCGGAGTCGGGAGCGGCCTGGGCCTGTGCGGCCAGTGCGATGCTGCCGCTGCCGATGATGGCGCCGGTGACGGCGATCTTGGCGACGCCGGCGGACGAAGTGGAGGGCTTGCTGTGCCGTCCCATAGTCGAATCCTCTCTGGTAACCGCGCCTGCGAGGTCAGCTGTCGGGTTCGGGCTGGAGAGGTTGCCCGGCCGCGGAGTCTGATGACACCGCCGGCTTCACCCCAAGGAGTCGGAACTCCTGGTCCTCGGCGGGACCGGTCGGGTCCCCCGCCTCCATCCAGAGGTGGATCGTTGTTCCCACCGCAGCGTGGATGGAGTTCGGCGTGGCGAAGCGGTGGGGACCTGCCCGGTATCGGGGCCGGCCACTCGTGAACGGTAGTGGCCCTCGAGATGAACGTCACCTTTTCCCGAAATCGACGTTTTCCCAGGCGGCAAAGAAGTTCGGTGCAGCGAATGCCCACGAGAGTCCGGCGTTTATGCAGGTGAAACGAGCTTCGTTATCTAGTCGTAGCCAACCGGCGACCCCAGTGTGATGTGAGCTAAATCACGTTATCCGCCGGCGAACGGGGGTAGGGCGTCGACGGTCTGATGGGCCTCCAGTGGGCGGGCCGGGTCGCGAACCGCGACCCCGTCGCACAAAAAGGAACACTTCTGTAACACAAGTGTCAATTTGTCACTCCGACCACACAGTTCGCGTACGGCGTCGGTAACGGTCGATCCCGGCGGCAGGGTGAGAATCGTGCTGTCCGTACCGGCTGCGTCGCGCGCCGCGGCGAAGAATCGCACCGTCACCGTCACGGGTTCCGCATCGGCAGTGATCTTGGTCATATTCAGCCCCCGATCGCGCTCATCGGACGGCGCGGCTGGACGAAGTCGGGGTCGTTGATGCCGTGCCCGGCGGCCTTGTTCCACATCGCCGTGCGCCAGGCGGTCTCGATCTCGCGGTCGTCCGCGCCGCTCCGCAGCAGGGCGCGCAGGTTGGTTTCCTCGGTGGCGAACAGGCAACTGCGCACTTGCCCGTCGGCGGTCAGCCGGGTGCGGTCACAGGCCGAGCAGAACGCCTCCGACACCGAGGCGATGATTCCGACGGTGGCAGGCCCGCCGTCGACCAGCCACAGCCGCGCGGGGGCGGATCCGCGCGGGGCGGGGTCTGGGCGCAGCTCGAAGTGGGTCCGCAGCGCCGAGAGGATCTCGCTGGCCCCCAGTGTGGCGTCCCGGTCCCACCGGTGCTCGGCGTCCAGTGGCATCTGTTCGATGATGCGCAGTCGATAGCCGTGCCGCAGACACAGCCGCAGCAGATCGACGGCGTCCTGAGCGCCGTGCTCGGGATCCAGAACCGCGTTGACCTTGACCGGATGCAGCCCGGCGGCCGCAGCCGCGTCGAGGCCCGCGAGCACGCTATCGAGCCGGTCCCGGCGGGTGATGGCGGCGAACCGGTAGCGGTCGACGGTGTCGAGGGAGACGTTGACCCGGTCCAGGCCGGCCGCGGCCAGGGCGGTGGCCCGCCGGGCGAGGCCGATCCCATTGGTGGTCAGGGCTATCTCCGGCCGCGGAGCGAGCGCCGCGGCGGCGGCGATCACGTCGTCGAGATCGCGGTACAGCAGCGGCTCGCCCCCGGTGAATCGAATGTGGGTGATCCCGAGCCGGGTGACCGCCAGTCGCAGCAGCCTGATCAGCTCCGGCTGCGTCAGCAGCTGCTCGCCGGGCAGCCAGTCCAGGCCCTCGGCGGGCATGCAGTACTGGCAGCGCAGGTTGCAGCGGTCGGTCAGCGACACCCGCAGATCGGTGGCGATCCGCCCAAAACCGTCGATCAGCGGGCCGTCGGCCGGTGCCGGACCCGCTTGAGCGCCGGACGGGCGGACCGTGGGGAGTCCCAGTCCGGTCGCCATCAGACCCGCGTGACGGTGTCGACCGGGACGATCTCCTTGCCCAGCGGCATGAGTGACACCGGGATCATCTTCAGGTTGGCCAGCGCCAGGGGGATGCCGACGATGGTGATCGCCATCGCCAGCGCGCTGGTGATGTGCCCGATCGCCAGCCAGATACCGCAGAGCAGCACCCACAGCACGTTCCCGACGAGCGCCCCCGGCCGTGGACCGGGCTTTTCGACAATGGTCCGGCCGAAGGGCCAGAGCGCGAACAACGCGATCCGGGCCGCGGCGAACCCGAACGGGATGGTGATGATGAGTACGAAACACACCAGCGCGGCAATGAGGTAGCCCAACGCCAGCCACAGACCGCCGAAGAGCAGCCAGATGATGTTCAGAATCAGACGCATATTTTCCTCCAGCGGTACGGCAAGACTACCGAACGGCGTTGAGTAGGATCGCCGTCGTCACGTCGGACGACGATGACTCGACGACGATCAAGCGGGTGAGACCAGTGCCAACCGGCAAGGTGAAGTGGTACGACGCCGAGAAGGGCTTCGGCTTCCTGTCCCAGGAGGACGGTGAGGACGTCTATGTGCGTTCCTCTGCGCTGCCCGCCGGGACCGAGGGCCTCAAGGCGGGGCAGAAGGTCGAGTTCGGTCTGGCCACCGGGCGGCGCGGGCCGCAGGCGCTGAGTGTCAAGCTGATCGATCCGCCGCCGAGCCTGACCCGCACGCGACGGGAGGCGGCGGCGGCCGAACGCAAGCACACGCCCGACGAGTTGCACGGCATGGTCGAGGACATGATCAAGCTGCTGGAGACGGCGGTCCAGCCCGAACTGCGGCGCGGCCGCCACCCCGACCGCAAGGTCGCCCACCGGGTGTCGGAGGTGCTGCGGGCCGTCGCGGACGAACTGGACGCCTGAGCGGGTGGCTCATCCCGGATGTTTGGCTATCCGGGTTCGTCGGTTTTTTTGTTCCTCGTTGTCCACGAGTAGTCGTTCGGGGTGGTGGAGATCGTTGACTCGCGGTTGCCCTCGGTCGAGGTGGGGCGGCGGGATCCACTCGGTTCGGTTGTCGTGGGGCCGTTTTCGGGTGGTCCATCCGTTGGGGCTGTCGTTCACGAGACGGTTGTCGGCCGGGCAGGCGAGGGTCAGCTCGTCGATGTCGGTGGCACCGCCGCTCTGCCAGTCGCAGGTCGCATGGTGGACCTGACTGCGGAGGGCCGGAGCGGTGCAGTTGGGTTTGGTGCACCCGCGTTCCAGCCCGAATAGGGCCAGCCGCTGCCCAGCGCTGGCGGTGCGCCGCCGACGGCCGTGGGCGAAGATCCCGGTGCCCACCCTGATCCGGCTCGCCGCCCTGACCTAACTTGCCGGGGGCGGTGGCCGGTGGAAGAGCGTCTGGAGGAGTGTCAGGCCCAGTCCAGGCGGACCGACCACTCCGCGTGCGGCAGGTCGAAAAGGTCCTCGTTCTCGTCGCGCACCAGGGTCATGAGTTGCACGACGATACCCATCAACCGGCCCCGGAACGGATCCACCGTGGGGATCGTCACGGCCAGCGTCG
>JAUPLT010000345.1 GCA_030836785.1 Actinomycetota bacterium | reverse complement strand
GGTGTGACGGTTCGGGGGTGTGACGGTTCAATGAACCGCCTTTCGGACCAGTGCTGACGAGTCGTAGGCTCGAGTCACTATGGGCAGTAGATCGGCCGACGGTGGGAGCAGGTCGGAACGCGCCTCAGCCGACGACCGGATCCAGGTCGCCCAATTGCTGACTGAGGCGGCTTCGCACGGACGCCTCACTCTCGAGCAGTACGAGGATCGGTTGTCGAAGGCCTATGCCGCGGAAAGTTTCGACGAACTAGAGCGACTCTGCGACGACCTCCCTGAAGCCATGGAATACCGGCGCGGGACGTCGCGACCGGCTCCGTCGACCATGCTGGTAGCCATCCTCAGCGGCTTCGAGCGCCGCGGCCGCTGGAACATACCCGGCCGGATGACCACCTTCACACTGTTCGGCGGGGGTGTGGTCGATCTGCGGTACGCCGACTTCACCGCCTCGGAAGTGGAGATCCACGCCTATTCGATCTTCGGCGGGCAGACCATTCTGCTGCCGCCCGAGGTCAACGTCGAGATCCAGGGCCGCGGGGTGATGGGCGGCTTCGACCATGCGGTCGACGGCACTGGCGCGCCCGGTGGCCCGAGAGTGCGGATCACCGGCTTCTCGCTGCTGGGCGCGGTCGGGATCAAGCGGCGCAAGCGAACCGCCCGCAAAGCGGACTGAGCAGGTAGCTCCCCGAATACACATCGGCCCCCTTCCGTGGAAGGGGGCCGATGTATTCGTCGGGTTAGCTGGCGCTGTCCGCCTCAGCCTTGTCGGCGGTCGCGTCGGCAGTCTCGCCGGCCTTCGAGCCCTTCAGCGCGGATCCGATGGCAGTGCTGACCTTCTCGACAGCATCGCGGATCGGACGCTTGCGGGTCTTGACCGGGTTGTCCGCCGGGGTCTCGGTGCCGGTCTCCGCCGCGGTCTCGCGCGGGCTCTCGATGGCCGGGCTCTCGGCGGCCGGAGCGTCTACGGGGCTATCGACCGCGGGGGCGGCGTCCTCCACCTCAGTGGCTGCTTCGGTGGCTGCTTCGGTCGACGCCTCGGTGGCAGCCGCCTCGCCAGTCGCATCCGATGACCCGGTGGGCGCGGTCTCGGCCTCGGCCGCTGCGGTTTCCACGGCGTCGGCCGCGCTGGGCGCTGACACCTCAGGAGCCGCTGTCACCGCCTCGACGACCGGCGCTGCCGCCCGGCCGCTCAGCGCCGCCACCGCCGCGGCCGGAGCCGCTGCCAGAGCGGCCGCGGACTCCGCGGTCGGGGCCGGGCTGGGCGGCGCATTGCCGGTAAGCAGGTCGATGGTGTAGTTGAGGATGCCGGTCAGGCCATCGGTGTAGAACTGGAAGTTCGGGTCGAGGCTGGCCGGGCCGAGGTAGGCGTTGAGCGCGCCGTAGACGTAGTCACCGATCACCGGAAGGTTCAGCGCCGCCTCCGACAGGAGCTGGATGGCGTTGTCGTAGACCACGGTCACCAACTGCGGGCCGGCGAAGATCAGGGTGATCAGGACGCCGAGCACCGGGTTGGCCGCGCCGATCGACTCCTGCAGGATGTACTCGATGCCGGCGCCGGGGGTGCCGCCCTCGAAGAAGTAGTTGACCGCGCCGACGCCCCAGTCCGCGTTGTTCTCCCAGCCTTCGCCGTTGCCGTTGATCAGCGCGTCGAGGGCGAGGTAGGAGACACCGGACCAGCCGGCGATGAAGCAGTTGCCGTCGCAGCCCGACGCCCACGGCTCCAGGGGGAGCGGGTTGTTCGGTCCGACGATGCCGCCGTAGCCCTGGAAGTACGAGGCGATCCATTCGCCCGAGGGGATGGTGAAGATGTCGGAGAAGGTCGCGAGGTTGTAGCCGCCGTTCGCGACGGTGATCGAGGCCTGGTTCAGGGCCGGCGTGATCGCCGGGGTGGCCACGACGAGCGCGGCAGCACTGGCGAGTGCCGCACCGGTCATCAGAAGCGGCCGTGTCTGAGATGCCATCTGCCGAGATGCCATGTGCTGGTTCCCCTCTTCCGTGCCGCGACGGTTGGGGCGCGGGCGCGTCGGTTGTGCTTATCGAACGTTGGTGTGTGCTCGTCCAATGTTAGAGCAGCTTCCCATGTTACGGGTCAGTTTGCCACAGGGCAAATGTCCGCACAACAAATTGACGCATGTCAAAAATATCAACCTGTGATGATCGGCGAACGAAGTGGGCATTTGCTGTCAACGTCCATCCCAACTCGTAACATCATCAGGCCTAGCTGAGTAGATTCTCATCTTCCGCTCAGGAAGGGCGGTTTCCGTGATGTTTGCCAGAGGATTCGCCTGCAGCTGAAGTGCGGGCTAACCGCCACCGAAGTTTGCGACGGAGCGTTCGCCGCCGGCCGGGTTAGCGGCGGCGCCGGGCGCGCAGATAATCCCCCACCACCGCGGCCCCCAATCCGTCGAGATCGGGCACCACGACCCGGCCCCCCACCCGGCGGGCCACCTGGTCGATAAACCGTGCCAGGCCGGGGTCATCGCCGAGTCGGAAGACCGTGATCTGGGCACCCAACCGCGCCATGTCATCGAATCCCTGAACCGTGCGGGCGATGGTGCGCGGATGCGGCGGGTAGTCGAAGAATGCCGCGGGGTGTCCGTCGTAGTCCTCCAGGTGCGCGGTGGGCTCTCCATCGGTCACCACCAGCACCACCGGTTGGGCGTTGGGGTGGCGGCGCAGGTGCCGGCCGGCCAGTGCGAGAGCGTGGTGCAGGTTGGTGCCCTGCTCGTAGACACCCTCCAACCCGGTCAGTTCGGCGGCCGTCATGGTGCGTGCGTACCGGCCGAAGGCGATGATCTCCAGCGCGTCGGAACGGAATCGGGTGCCCACCAGATGATTCAGTGCCAGCGCGGTGCGCTTCATCGGCAGCCAGCGGTTCTCCATCACCATCGAGAACGAGGTGTCCACCAGCAGCGCGACGGCCGCCTGGGTGCGGGTCTCGGTCTCGGAGACCTCGACATCGTCGACGGTGATCCGGATCGGCCCGCCGGCGCCCGGTTCCCCGGCCCGGCGCAGCACCGCATTGACAACAGTCCGGGTGACGTTCCACGGCTCGCTGTCGCCGAACGCCCAGGGTCGGGTAGCCCCGGTGAGCTCGCCGGCCGCCCCGGCTCGGCGCGTCTCCCGCTCGCCGTGCCGGCCCGAAAGCTGCTGCGCCACATCACGAAGCGCCGCCCGGCCGAGTTGGCGCATGGCCTTGGGCGACAGCCGCCACTTACCGTCGGACCCGCGGTCCAGGAAGCCCTGGTTCATCAGTGCGCGTTCCAACTCGGCTAGGGCGCGCGCGTCGGTAGCAGCTTGGTCGCCGAGTTGGCGGGCCAGCGCGTCGAGGTCGACGTCGTCCATCGACGCCCCGGAGTAGCTCTGTGACAGCTGCTCGGCGAGTTGCTCCAGTTCGGCGATATCGGCCAGCGCCTGTGCGCCCGCACCCATCCCGAGCGGATTGTCGCCGGCAAACTCCGCCGAGGAGTCCCAGTCCTCACCCGGTCGGGCGGCGCGCAGGTGTCCGTCCAACCGGCTCAGCGCTTCCATCAGCTGTGGAGAGCCGAAGGCCTGCTGGGCCAGCGCATCCAGTTCGGCGCGCTGCTCGGGACTCAGGCTGTTGCGGAACCGCTGGGCTGCGGCGGCCCGCTGTGCCAGCGAGTCCAGCAACTCGTCGACATTGCGCGGGTTCTCCGGGAAGTGCTGGCCGTGTTTGGCCATGAATTTCTCGAAGTCCTGCTTGGTGTCCTGGCCTTGGGCATGTTTGTCGAGAAGCGCGTTGAGGTCGTCGAGCATCTCGTTGACGGCCTGGCGGTCGGCGTCGCCGGCGTTCTCCAGTGCCCGCTTCATTCCCGCGAACCGCTGATCGAGCATCTCGCGGCCGAGCAGATCCCTGATCTGCTCGTACTTTTCCCGCGCCTCGGGGCTGCGCCAGGTGTACTCGGACAGCTCCTGCACGGCCTTGGCCGGCGACGGCGACAGCGACTCGATCTGAAGCTCCGCGAACCG
>JAUPLT010000344.1 GCA_030836785.1 Actinomycetota bacterium | reverse complement strand
CTATCAGTAGATCTCGCCTATCAGTAGATCTCGCCTATCAGTAGATCTCGTAGGTGCTGCGCTTGCGGAAGTACACGTGCTGGAGCAGCGTCACTCCGACCAGGATCGCGAACAACACCAAGGCCATCACCGCAGCCCGCCCGATGGCGGCCGCTCCGAACGCCTCGGCGTAAATACGATGCGCCACCAGATCGGTGCGGCCCGACGGACCGCCGCCGGTGAGCGCATACACGGTGTCGAAAACCTGTGCCGCGCTGACGATCCCGGTCACCGAGACGAAGAAGAACGTCGGCCGGAGCATTGGCAGGGTGATCCGCCAGAGTCGTTGCCACGACGTCGCGCCGTCGATACTCGCCGCGGACTGAACCTGCGGTGGGATGGCCAGAATCCCCGCTACGAAGAACAGTGCCACATAGCCCACGTTGGTCCACACCGTGACCGCCGAGACCACCGGCAGCGCCAGGGCGGGATCGGTCAGCCACTCGATGCGGGAGCCGAGGATAGTGCTGACCGCCCCGTCGGTGGGGGCCAGAATCCACCGCCACAGCACCGCCACCGCAAGCGGCGAACAGATCCACGGGATCACGTACAGCGCCCGGAACAGCCCCGTGCCCGGCAGTCCTCGGGTCAGCAATGCGGCGGCCGCCAGGCCGAGCAGGATCTGCACCGGGACCACGATGGCGATGAACGCGCACGTCACCAGCAGCGCGTTGGCAAAGTCCGGGTCGGTGAGGACCGAACGCCAGTTGTCCAGCCCGGCAAAGCTGATCGGGCCGAGCAGATCCCACCGATGCAGGCTCAACCACACCACCACCAGCATGGGCAGCAGCAGAAAGCACACCACCCCGAACAGGCTGGGCGCCAGCAATCCGTACCCCAGCAGTGCGGTGCGGGTGCGCAGGGAGGTCACCCGAGTAACTTACGGTGGAACCCGTGATCCGTGCCGTCGATGACGACTTCCTCGCGCTACCGCGGCTGGCTTTGGCCGACGCCGCCCTGTCTGCCGCCCGGGCGGCCGGGGCCGAGTACGCCGACCTGCGGGTGCACGCGATCACCACCCAACTTCTGCATCTACGAGACGGGGAGTTGGAAACCTCGGTGCTCGATCGGCAGATCGGCCTGGCGGTGCGGGTGATCGTGGGTGGCACCTGGGGCTTCGCCTCGCACGCCGGTCTGACTCCGGACGTTGCCGCCGACACCGCCCGGCATGCCGTCGGGGTGGCGGTCACCCTCTCGGCGTTGAACAGCGAGCACATCGAACTCGCCGACGAACCAGTCCATCTCGACGCCACCTGGGTATCGGACTACCGGATCGACCCGTTCTCCATCCCGTCCGCCGACAAGGTCGGGGTATTGGAGGACTACTCCGGCAGGCTGCTCGCGTCCGACGGGGTGGACCACGTGACGGCGACGGTGCATACGGTCAAGGAACAGACCTTCTACGCCGACACTTTCGGCTCCTCGATCACCCAGCAACGGGTGCGCACCCAGCCGGTGCTGGAGGCGGTTGCCGTCGACGCCGACGCGGGGCGTTTCGAGTCGATGCGCACACTCGCCCCGCCGACCGCGCGCGGATGGGAGGCGGTAGTCGGTGATGAGGTGTGGGACTGGACTTCCGAACTGGCCGAGATTCCGGACTTGCTGGCAGAGAAGACCAAGGCGCCCAGCGTCGTTGCCGGTCCGACCGACCTGGTGATCGACCCGACGAACCTGTGGCTGACCATCCACGAGTCCATCGGACACGCTACCGAGTACGACCGCGCGATCGGCTACGAGGCGGCCTACGCCGGCACCTCGTTCGCCACCCCGGACAAACTGAACATCATGCGCTACGGATCGCCCATCATGAACGTCACCGCCGACCGAACCGTCGAATACGGTTTGGCCACAATCGGTTTTGACGACGACGGGGTATCGGCACAGAGTTGGGACCTGGTGCGCGACGGCATCTTCGTCGGCTACCAGCTCGATCGGGTGTTCGCCAAGCGGCTCGGCAAGGACCGCTCCAACGGCTGTTCGTACGCCGACTCGCCGCACCACGTCCCGATCCAGCGGATGGCCAACGTCTCGCTACAGCCCGGCGCCGACGGTCTGAGCACCGCCGACCTGATCAGCCGGGTGGCGGACGGCATCTATGTGGTGGGGGACAAGAGTTGGTCGATCGACATGCAGCGGTATAACTTTCAGTTCACCGGGCAGCGCTTTTTCCGGATCCGCAACGGCCGACTGGACGGCCAACTGCGCGATGTCGCCTACCAGGCCACCACCACCGAATTCTGGAACTCGATGGAGGGCGTGGGCGGGCCCTCGACCTGGCGGCTGGGTGGGGCGTTCAACTGCGGTAAAGCCCAGCCCGGGCAGGTGGCGGCGGTCAGCCACGGTTGTCCGTCGGCTTTGTTCCGCGGCGTGAATGTGCTCAACACCCGTAACGAGGCCGGCCGATGAGCATCGTTCCCGCGCAGGAGGTCGTCGACCTCGCCCTCCAGATAGCCGCCACGTCCGGTCGCTGCGACGAGACGATCGTCATCGTCACCGACTGTGCCGACGCCTCGTTGCGCTGGGCGGGCAACTCGATGACCACCAACGGGGTGGCCATCAGCAGGACCACAGCCGTCATTTCGATTGTGCGCCAAGGGGATCAGATCGCTCGGGTGGGCGTGCAGAGTTCCAGCGTGGTGGACCCCGCCGCGCTGGCCGATCTGGTGGCGGCATCCGAGTACGCCGCGCACACCGCACCTGAGGCAGGTGACAGCGCCCCGCTGCTGACCGGTTCGGGTGAACCGGCCGACTGGGGTGACCCGATACCGGATACCGGGGCGGCGGTGTTCGCCGAACTGGCCAGGGATCTGTCGGTGGGGTTCGGCCGCTCCGACCGGCTGTACGGGTTCGCCCACCACGTCGTGGAGACCACCTTCCTGGGCACCTCCACCGGTATTCGGCGCCGTTTCACCCAGCCGACCGGGTCGGTGGAGATCAATGCCAAGCGTGGCGGCGCCAGCGCCTGGGCCGGGGTCAGCACGCCGTGGTTCGCCGAGGTTCCGGTGCCGGTCATGTTGTCGGAGTTGTCGATGCGGCTGGGCTGGGCGAAGCGGACCATCGAACTGCCGGCGGGTCGCTACGAGACCCTGATGCCGCCGTCGACGGTGGCCGACATGATGATCTACCTCGGTTGGTCGATGGAGGGCCGTGGCGCGCAGGAGGGGCGTACCGCGCTGTCGGCCCCCGGCGGCGGCACCCGGGTGGGGGAGCGACTGAGCGAACTGCCGTTGACCCTGTACTCCGACCCGTCCGCGCGCGGTCTGGAATGTGCGCCGTTTGTCCACGCCGCCAGCAGTTCTGAGCGGGCGTCGGTGTTCGACAACGGGATGGGCATCGACCGGGTGGACTGGATCCGGGACGGCACGGTGAACTCTCTGGTGTATTCGCGTGCCGCCGCCGCCGAGTTCGGCACCACCGCGGCGGTCCCGGCGG
>JAUPLT010000030.1 GCA_030836785.1 Actinomycetota bacterium | reverse complement strand
ACCGCCGCCTCGGTGCCGGCCGCGCGCGCGGCGGCGTGGCCGAACTGCGCCGTCGGCCGGTTCGCCCACGCCCCGACCGGCAGGTCGAAGATCACCGCCGCCGGGACGATCGGCACCACCCCGCCGGTCATCTGCACCCCCCGGCCGTTCTCCTCGAGCCAGGTCATCACACCGTCCGCGGCCGCCAGGCCGAACGCGCTGCCGCCGGTGAGCACCACGGCATCCACGTGCCGCACGCTGTTGGCCGGATCGAGTAGTTCGGTCTCCCTGCTGCCGGGAGCGCCGCCGCGCACATCGACTCCGCCGACGGTGCCGGGCGGAGCCAGCACCACTGTGGTGCCGCAGGCCCACCCCCGGCCCGGCACCGTCGACGTGGTCACCGTAGCGTCCTCGTCGGCCCGACCGTGATGGCCGACCAGAATGCCGGGCACATCGGTGATCGACCCGAATCCGGACGTCACCGGCCGGGCTTGCCCATCAAACCCAGGACCAGGTACTCCTGCAGCAGCGTCAGCCACAGGTAGACGTCGTGGTGCATCGCTTTGGGATGCTTGGGCGGCAATCGATCGGGAAAGTCCGGACCGATTCCGAGCATCGTGCCCAGCGCCAGACGCAGATCGTTGACCGCGGCGATCCAGGCCTCTGCGTCGGCCTCGGTCAGCGCTATCCGCCCGGCATCCCTCGGCAGGGTGTCCAAAATACGTTGTGCCGCAGCGATCTTCGCGTCGATGATCGCCGGTTCGTGCAGGCTGCGCAGGGCTCCGTTGGCGCTCGCATCAGCGGGATGTCCCGGCTGTTCGGCGACGAAGTCAGGCAACAGCCGGCTCAGCGTCGCGTCCTGCGGCGGCGCGGAGTTTCCGGTACGGATGCCGGTGATCTGTTCGAGCGGATCCGTCGGCGCGGCCGCCTGCCGGTCGTCGAGCATCTCCTGTATCGAGGTGGCCATGCTCCGCAGCACCTGGACCTCGTGAGTTTCCAATTCGGCCACGAACCGCGGACCATCGGCGGTGTCGACCCGCTCCCAAGGGCGCACGCGGTCAGCGGTCCTGCTGGAGGGTGGCCCACAACCCGGCGGCATGCAGTTTGGTGACGTCGACCTCCATCGCCTCACGACTGCCCGCCGAGACCACCGCCTTGCCCTCGTGATGGACCTGCAGCATCAACGTGGTGGCGTGCGGTTCGCTGTAGCCGAAGAGCTTCTGCAGCACGTAGGTCACGTAGGTCATCAGGTTGACCGGATCGTCCCAGACGATGGTCACCCACGGCGCGTCAGTGGCCTCGGCACTGTCGGTCTCCTCAATGACGGCGGTGCCGGGGCGGGTCGGTGCGGAGGAGGCGCCCATGGGGACAGAATAGCGATCCCGGTGAATCCCGCCGTCAGTCCGGCGAACCATTACGGTGACCCCTGTGACCTGCCCGGCGCTGTTGACCGACAAGTACGAACTCACCATGCTTGCGGCGGCACTGGGCGACGGCACAGCGGATCGGCGGACCACGTTCGAAGTGTTCGCGCGGCGGCTGCCCGACGGCCGGCGCTACGGCGTGGTGGCCGGAACCGGCCGATTGCTCGACGAGCTCCCCTCGTTCCGGTTCGGGTCGCAAGAGCTGACCGCGGTGGCGTCGTTCTGCGATCCGGCGACGCTCGACTACCTGGCTGACTTCCGCTTCAGCGGCGACATCGACGGTTACGCCGAGGGCGACCTGTACTTCCCCGGCTCGCCGGTGCTGTCGGTCACCGGGACGTTCGCCGAGTGCGTCCTGCTGGAGACATTGGCGCTGTCGATCCTCAACCACGATTCGGCAGTGGCCTCGGCGGCCGCCCGGATGACCAGCGCGGCCGGCGGCCGGCCGCTGATCGAGATGGGGTCGCGGCGCACCCACGAGCACGCCGCGGTGGCCGCCGCGCGCGCGGCCTACATCGCGGGGTTCGCCGGCACCTCCAACCTGGAGGCGCATCGGCGTTACGGCGTTCCGGCGCTGGGCACCTCCGCGCACGCCTTCACGATGCTGCACACCACGGCCGGCGCGGACACCGACGCCTGGGAACGGGCCGCGTTCACCGCCCAGGTCGCCGCTCTCGGTGTGTCCACCACGCTGCTGGTCGACACCTATGACGTGCACCGCGGCGTAGCCAACGCCATCGCAGTGGCCGGACCGCAGCTCGGCGCGGTGCGCATCGACTCCGGCGATCTGGGCGTGCTGGCCCGGCAGGTGCGCGAGCAACTGGACTCCCTCGGCGCCACCGGCACCGCGATCGTGGTGTCCGGGGACCTTGACGAATACGCCATCGCCGCGTTGCGGGCCGACCCGGTCGACACCTACGGGGTCGGTACCTCGGTGGTCACCGGGTCCGGCGCTCCGACCGCGGGCATGGTCTACAAGCTCGTCGAGGTGGATGGGCTGGCCGTGCGCAAACGCAGCAGGGGCAAGGAGTCCCAGGGCGGACGCAAGGCGGCTGTCCGGCGCGCCCGGCCGTCGGGGACCGTCGTCGAGGAGATCGTGCACGCCGCGGATGGCGCGCCGGACATCGACGGGCCGATCCGGGTTCTGACCGTGCCGCTGATCCGCGCCGGCGAGCCGGTGGCCGACCCCGATCTGAGTGCCGCCCGGGACCGGCTGGCCGAGGGTCTGCACAGCCTGCCCTGGGAAGGCCTGGCACTGTCGCACGGCGAGCCGGCCATCCCGACCCGGCAGATCCCGCCGCCGTGAGCGATGCCGGCTCCACAGCGGAACTCCTCGCCACCGCGGTGGAGGCTCTGGGCGGCACCCACCGTCCCGGGCAGCTGCAGATGGCCGAGGCGGTGGCGACCGCGTTCGACACCGGTGAGCACCTCGCTGTCCAAGCGGGCACCGGCACCGGCAAGTCGCTGGCGTACCTGGTGCCCGCCATCGAACACGCGCTGACCGAGGAAGCCACCGTCGTGGTCTCCACCGCGACCATCGCCCTGCAGCGCCAGCTGGTGGATCGGGATCTCCCCCGGCTGGCCGAGGCGCTGGCCGGTGCGCTTCCCCGCACACCCCGTTTCGCACTGCTGAAAGGCAGACGAAACTATCTGTGCCTCAACAAAGTCCATGGCGGTGCCGAAGCTCAGGCCGATGAATCCCAGGAGGAGCTGTTCACCCCGACATCGGCTCTGGGCCGTGATGTCGCGCGCTTGACGGAGTGGGCTTCGGAAACTCGAACCGGTGACCGCGACGACCTGCGCCCCGGGGTCCCGGAACGGGCCTGGTCCCAGGTAAGCGTCTCGGCTCGGGAATGCCTGGGCATGGCCCGCTGCCCGTACGGCACCGACTGCTTCGCCGAGAAGGCGCGGGCCGAGGCCGGCCGGTCCGACATCGTGGTGACCAACCACGCCCTGCTCGCCATCGACGCCATCGCCGATGCCTCCGTGCTGCCCGAACACAGCCTGCTGATCATCGACGAGGCGCATGAACTGGTGGACCGGGTGACCGCGGTGGCCACCGGGGAGCTCTCGCCCGGACCATTGGGGCTGGCCGTGCGTCGGGTGGGCCGGCTGATCAGCCCCGAGCTCACCGACCGAATCGAGGCCGCGGTGGCGACCTTCTCCGCGGCCATCCACGACACCGAGCCGGGCCGGATCGACCGGCTCGACGACGAACTCGCCACCTACCTGACCGCGCTTCGCGATGCGGCTGCCGGCGCCCGGGCGGCCATCGACCCGGCGCCATCGGACCCGAAGGCCGCGGCCGCCCGAAACGAAGCCATCGCGGCGCTCAGCGAGATCAGTGACACCGCCGCCCGGATGCTGGCGTCGTTCGGTCCCCCGCTGGCCGAGCGCGCCGACGTGGTCTGGCTTGACCACGAGGAAGTACCAGCGGGCAGGAGCGGAGCGACCCGGGGAACCAGACCGGTGCTGCGGATCGCGCCCCTGACGGTGTCGAACCTGCTGGCGGAACGGCTTTTCGGCGCCGCCACCACCGTGCTGACGTCGGCGACCCTGACGGTGGGCGGCTCGTTCACGGCGATGGCGGCGGACTGGGGCCTCACCGGCGACACCCGGTGGCGCGGCCTGGATGTGGGCTCACCGTTCGACTATCCGAAGTCCGGCATCCTCTACGTCGCCGCGCACCTGCCGCCGCCAGGCCGGGACGGCACCGGATCTACGGAACAACTCGAGGAGATGGCGGGCCTGATCGGAGCGTGCGGCGGCCGCACACTGGGGTTGTTCTCCTCCATCCGGGCCGCGCGGGCGGCGGCCGAGGAGATGCGGTCACGGCTGGACACCCCGGTGCTGTGCCAGGGCGAGGACGCCACCGCGGCCCTGGTCGAGCAGTTCGCGGCCGACCAGCACACATCGCTGTTCGGAACGCTGTCGCTGTGGCAGGGGGTGGATGTCCCGGGCCCGTCCTGTTCGCTGGTTCTCATCGACCGGATCCCCTTCCCCCGACCCGACGATCCCCTGCTCACCGCCCGCCAACGCGCGGTGGCCGCCCGCGGCGGCAACGGCTTCATGACGGTGGCGGCCAGTCACGCCGCGCTGTTGCTGGCTCAGGGCGCGGGCCGGTTGCTGCGGAGCACCTCCGACCGGGGTGTGGTGGCGATTCTGGACTCCCGGATGGCGAACGCCCGCTACGGCGGATTCCTGCGGGCCTCGCTGCCCCCGTTCTGGACCACGACCGACCCCACGCTGGTCAAGGCCGCGTTGACCCGGCTGCACGCGGGCGCCGCCGGGTAAGGCGGCAACCTGCGCCGCGCTCTATTGTGAAGCCATGCGCCGCCCGTCCCGACTCACCGCTGCCGTGTTCGCCGCGGCAGCCCTGCTGGCCGGTTGCGCGGCCCCGGTTGCGGGCACTCCGGTCTCAGTGTTCGCCGATCCGTTCAAGGTGGGCGGGATCGAGGCGGTCGACGGGCCGACCGGTCTGCGCCCGGATGCGAAACCGGAGTCCCGGACGGTCACCGGCACCGATGGGGGTGAGATCGACGAACTCGCCGGCCAGTCGATCAGCGATCTCGAGGAATTCTGGAAGTTCGCCTATCCGGACACCTTCGAGGGCGAGTTCGAGCCCGTCAAGGACCTGGTCTCGTGGGACTCCGACGCCTGGGACGGCACCTTCTGCGACGAGACCACCGAGGGTCTGGTCAATGCCGGCTACTGCGAGCAGGACAACACCATCGGCTGGGACCGCACGGTGCTGATGCCCGCGCTGCGCCGCGCCAACGGGGACATGGCCATCACCATGGTGCTCGCCCACGAATACGGACACGCGATCCAGAAGCTGGCCACCCTCAATCCCAAGGGTGTACCCACGCTGGTGACCGAGCAGCAGGCCGACTGCCTGGCTGGGGTCTACGTGCGCTGGGTGGCCGAGGGCAAGTCACCGCGATTCACCCTCAGCACCGGCGACGGGCTCAACAATCTGTTGGCAGCGATGATCTCGTTCCGCGACCCGGTGCTGAGACAGGACGACTACTACGACACCGGTGACGAACATGGATCCGCGTTCGAGCGGATCTCAGCCTTCCAATTCGGGTTCACCGACGGCGCGGCGGCCTGTAAGGCCATCACGATCAAGGAGATCAGGGACCGCCGCGGTGACCTGCCCGTCGAGTTGCCCTCCGATCAGTCCGGCGAACTGCCGGTTACCGAGGCGTCGGTCCGATCCATCGTCGATGCGCTGAACATCCTGTTCACCCCGAAGAAACCGCCGCAGTTGAGCTTCGATCCGGCAACGGCCTGCCCGGATGCCCGCCCATCGCCAGCTGCGTCCTACTGTCCGGCCACCAACACCATCGTGGTCGACCTGCCCGCCCTGCAGGCTCTCGGTAACCCGGTCGAGGGCGAGGACGGCGTCGTCCTTCAGGGTGACAACACCGCCTATTCGGCACTGATGTCGCGCTACATGCTGGCACTCCAGCACGAGCGCGGCGGAGTGGTCCTCGACAACGCCGAAGCCGGATTGCGGACGGCATGCCTGACCGGGGTGGCCACCACCAAACTGTCCTCGACGATCACCACGCCGGATGGAAACACGGTGGCGCTCACCGCGGGCGATATCGACGAGGCGGTGGCCGGCCTGCTGACCAACGGCCTGGCCGCCAGCGATGTCAACGGCGAGTCGGTGCCCGCCGGATTCTCCCGCATCGACGCTTTCCGCGTCGGGGTGCTCGGCGACGCAGAACGGTGTTTCACCCGGTTCGGTTAGACAGCCGGTTCGGTTAGACAGCCTTGGTGACCCCGTACCAGGACAGCACCGCTTCGCCCTCGTCGCTCGACTTGGCCAACGTGGCGTAGGAGCGGATGAACGACTCACCCACGCACCCGTCGATCTTGACCCGGAAGTTGGCGATCGACACCCAGGGCGCCGAGCCCTTGTACTGCTTCTTGGTCACCGGGACGACGTTGATGATGCCCGGCTTGAGCCCGACCGTGATCGCCCCGTTGAAGTTCGCGCCGACCCCGGGCAGCAGGCCGTCGGCCTGCACGTTGGGGAAGTCGATACCGATGAACCCGATGTTCGGGCTCACCCCGGCGCTGCCGGTCAGCGACACACCGTTGGACGTCGTCATGTCGATGCCGCAGCCGATCTGGTACCCCACCTCGAAGACTCCCTCGGGGGTGCCCCCGTCACCGTCGAGCAGACCGTTGAACACGCCGCCGACCGTGTACTCGCGAGTGGAGATGGCGGTGGTCAACGGCGCGACGGCACGCTGGACCTCGTCCTTGGCCGATATCCGCAACGTCCAGCCATCCGGTGCGGTGGTGGTCTCCGGTGGACTCGACGGCACCTTGCCGTCATCGACCGGAGGTGCCGCCTCGCCGGGGCCGGGCGGCACCGTCACGGCAACCGGCTGCACGTCTGGAGGTCCCGATTCCGGATCCGCCGCCGCCGGCGCGGCGGCGACGAAAACCGCCAGTGAACACGCCAGGGCAACCGCCACAGGTAGGCCGCGCACCATCACAGAACGGAAACCTACAGGCCACGATTCGGCGACCGCACCGCCCCCCGCGGCAGGCACCTACACCTCGTCCTGGGCCAGCCGGACCAACGCCAGTTCGTTGTCACCCGCCAGCAGTGGGTGATGTGGCAGCACCCGCACGGTGTACCCCAACGAGCCGGCCACCGGCAGCGGGGTCGTCACCGAGAAGACCTCCGTGCCGCCCTCCGCCGGACCGATATGCGCCATCTCGAAGTAGACCGGTTCGGTGAGGACGTCGGAGCCGTTGACCCGGCCCAACACGGCCTGCACGCGGACCTCCTCGGGGCGCAATCCGCCCAGGCCGACGGTGGCGGTCAGAGTCAGCTCGGAACCCAGCAGCGGGGTCTCGGGCAGACCTGTGCTGTCGACCTCGGCGATGGCCACCTTGGACCAGGCCTCACGCACCCGCTGGCGGTAGGCCGACAACTCCCGGGCCCGGCCGTACGGCAGCCCATCGGTTTCGGCGACCGTACGCCGCAGCGAGGACGCCGCCGGAATGTAGTACTCCTCGGTGTAGTCATGCACCATCCGCGAGGCCAACACCTTGGGCCCCAGCGACTTCAGCGTGTGCCGGACCATCTCCACCCAGCGGATCGGCACACCATCGTCGTCGCGGTCGTAGAACCGCGGTGCCACCGTGTTGGTCAGAAGGTCGTAGAGCGCGGCGGCCTCCAGGTCGTCACGACGGTTCTCATCGGTCACGCCGTCGGCAGTCGGGATGTCCCAGCCGTTCTCACCGTCGTACCACTCGTCCCACCAACCGTCGCGGATGGACAGGTTCAGCCCACCGTTGAGCGCGCTCTTCATCCCCGAGGTGCCGCACGCTTCCAGCGGACGCAACGGGTTGTTCAGCCACACATCGCAGCCCCAGTACAAAAGCCGGGCCATCGACATGTCGTAGTCCGGCAGAAACGCGATGCGGTGCCGCACCTCGGGCCGGTCGGCGAAGCGGACGATCTGCTGGATCAGCGCCTTGCCGGCATCGTCGGCGGGATGCGATTTGCCGGCCACGATCAACTGAACCGGCCGTTGTTCGTCGAGCAGCAACTCCTCCAGCCGCCGGGGGTCGCGCAACATCAGCGTCAAGCGCTTGTAGGTCGGCACCCGGCGGGCGAATCCGATGGTCAGCACCCCGGGGTCGAAAGCGTTTGCCACCCAGCCGATCTCGGCCTCGATAGCCCCTCGCTCCAGCCATGACCGGCGCAACCGGGCACGGACGTCGGCCACCAGCTTGGCGCGCAGTTGGGAGCGGATCCACCAGATGTGCCCGGAGTCGACCTCCTGCAACCTTTCCCACATCGACGGCTCGCGCAACGCATCCACCGACCCGGTGATCTCCTCGCCGAGTTGCAGCCACTCACGGGCCGCCCAGGTCCGGCCGTGTACGCCATTGGTGATGGAGCCGATCGGCACCTCCGGGGCATCGAAGCCGGGCCACAGGTCGTTGAACATCTCCCGACTCACCCGGCCGTGCAGTTCGGAAACCCCGTTGGCCCGCTGCGCGAGCCGCAGACCCATGTGCGCCATGTTGAACTTGGCCGGCTCGGCGCCGTCGCCGTGCACGGCGCGGTGGCGATGGCCGTGTTCGGCGCCGAAGGCCAGGACCCGCTCCAGCGGAACCCCGGGCAGCAGACCCATCTCGGAGTCGTCGCTGAAATAGCGGCGCACCAGGTCCGTCGGGAACCGGTCAATGCCCGCCTCCACCGGGGTGTGGGTGGTGAACACCGTGGAGGACCGCACGACGGTCAGCGCGGTGTCGAAGTCGAGGCCGGCCCCGGAATCGCTGCCCGCCATCAGCTCCCGGATGCGCTCGAGGCCCAGGAAGCCGGCGTGGCCCTCGTTCATGTGGAAGACGTCGGGGGCGGGCAGGCCCTCGATCGCGGTGAAGGCGCGGATCGCCCGGATGCCGCCGATCCCGGCGAGCAACTCCTGCTTGATGCGGTGCTCCTGGTCCCCGCCGTACAACCGGTCGGTGACGTTGCGCAGATCGTGGTCGTTCTCCGGGACGTCGGAGTCCAACAGCAACAGCGGGATTCGGCCGACCTTGGCGATCCACACCCGGGCCCGCAGGGTGCGGTTCTCGGGCATCGCCAGTTCCACCAGCACCGGGCGGCCCCCGGGTTCGGTGAGCAACCGCAGCGGCAGACCCTGCGGATCCAGCGACGGGTAGTTCTCGTGCTGCCAGCCGTCGGGAGTCAGCGATTGCCGGAAGTATCCGGAGCGGTAGTTCAGGCCGACACCGATCAACGGCAGGCCCAGGTCTGAGGCCGCCTTGAGGTGATCACCGGCCAGGATGCCCAGACCACCGGAGTAGATCGGCAACACCTCGGAGACGCCGAACTCCATCGAGAAGTAGCCGATCCCGGCCGGGAGGACGGTATCGCCGTCCGTCGCCGTCGCGGCCTGCAATTCCTGAAACCACATCGGTCGGGTGAGGTAATCGCGCAGATCGGCCGACAGCCGGTCGAGGCGTCGCAGGAAATCCTGGTCCTCGGCCAGCTCGTCGAGCCGCTCGGGGGTGACGGCGCCGAGCACTGCGACCGGGTCCTGTCGCAGCTCCCACTGCCGCGGGTCGATGGTCTCGAACAGGTCCTGAGTGCCGAAGTCCCAGGACCACCGCAGGTTGGTCGATAGTTCGGCCAGCGCCGTAAGGCGGTCTGGGAGATGTACGCGGACGGTGAACCTGCGAAGAGCCTTCACGCGAAGGAACCTTACTGAGGTTCGGGCAGTCCCGCCGACCAGCCTTCCGGGCCGTCTCCAACCAACTACGGTGAGGGTGCCGGCGGGAGCCGCCGGTGCGGGTCGCGGACACGGAATGAGGTTGGCAGGTGCCGGGTCGGATCGAAATCGACGGCGTCGCACCGGTGGTCTCCTGCGGGGCCCACCCTGCCAAGGCCGTCACCGGCGAGATCGTGCCGGTCTGCGCGACGGTCTGGCGCGAGGGACATGAGGCCGTCGCAGCCACCCTGGTGGTCCGCTACCTGGGGCCGCACTATCCCCAACCGGGCAAGCATCCCGCCGCCGCCGGCCGAGTCACACCGCAGCTGTCACCGATGACGCCCGGGCGCTCCCCCGACGTGTTCCACGGCCAGTTCAGTCCCGACCGGGTCGGCCTGTGGACCTTCCGGGTGGACGGCTGGGGGGATCCCATCACCAGCTGGCGGCACGCGGTGACGGCGAAGCTGAACGCCGGCCAGGGCGCCGAGGAGCTGCGCAACGACCTACTGATCGGCGCCGATCTGCTGATGCGGGCGGCCACCGGGGTGCCCCGGGCCGAACGCGACCCGCTGCTGGATGCCGCCGCCGAACTGCGCCGGCCCGGCGACCCGGTGGAGCAGGCGGCGCTGGCACTGTCGCATCACGTGACCGACATCCTGGTGCACTACCCGCTGCGCGAACTGGTCACCCGCGGACAGGCCTACGGGGTGTGGGTGGATCGTCCGCAGGCCCGCTGCGGAGCCTGGTACGAGATGTTCCCCCGCTCGACCGGGGGCCGCGACGCCGCCGGCCAGCCGGTGCACGGGACGTTCACGACCGCCGCCGCCGAACTCCCCCGGATCGCGGCGATGGGCTTCGACGTCGTCTACCTGCCGCCCATCCATCCGATCGGACACAAGCACCGCAAGGGCCGCAACAACAGCGTCACCGCCGAGCCCGGCGATGTCGGCTCCCCCTGGGCGATCGGCGGCGCCGAGGGCGGCCATGACAGCGTCCACCCGGATCTGGGCACACTCGACGACTTCGACGGCTTCGTCGCCGCGGCGCGCGATCTCGGCATGGAGGTGGCACTGGACCTCGCGCTGCAGTGCGCGCCGGACCATCCGTGGGCGCGCGAGCACCGGCAGTGGTTCACCGAACTGCCCGACGGCAGCATCGCCTACGCGGAGAACCCGCCGAAGAAGTACCAGGACATCTACCCGCTCAACTTCGACAATGACCCGCAAGGCCTGTACGCCGAGGTGCTGCGGGTGGTGTTGCACTGGGTTTCGCATGGTGTGCGGATCTTCCGGGTCGACAACCCGCACACCAAACCGCCGGACTTCTGGGCCTGGCTGATCGCCCAGGTCAAGGCCCACGACCCGGACGTGCTGTTCCTCGCCGAGGCCTTCACCCGGCCGGCCCGGCTGTACGGGCTGGCCAAGCTCGGATTCACGCAGTCCTACTCGTACTTCACCTGGCGCACGGCGAAGTGGGAGCTCGAGCAGTTCGGGCGGGAGATCGCCGAGCACGCCGACTACGCGCGGCCGAACCTGTTCGTCAACACTCCCGACATCCTGCATGAGAGCCTGCAGCACGGCGGGCCGGGCATGTTCGCCATCCGGGCGGTCCTGGCCGCCACGATGGGCTCGGTGTGGGGTGTGTACTCCGGCTATGAGCTGTTCGAATGCACCCCGGTTCGGCCGGGCAGCGAGGAGTACCTCGACTCGGAGAAGTACGAGCTGCGGCCGCGTGATTTCGCCGGCGCGCGTAACCGGGCGCACTCGCTGGAGCCCTTCCTCACCCGGCTGAACGAGATCCGCCGGCAGCACCCGGCGCTGTGCGAGATGCGCACCCTGCGCTTCCATGCGGTCGACAACGACGCCCTGATCGCCTACAGCAAGTTCGACCCCCGGACCGGGGACACCGTGCTGGTGGTGGTCAACCTCAACCCGTTCACCGCCGAACAGGGCACGGTATGGCTGGATATGGGCGCGCTGGGCAGGGAGCCCTACGACGGATTCCGGGTACGCGACCAGATCACCGGAGAGGAATACCAGTGGGGGCAGTCCAACTACGTTCGCCTGGAACCGGCCAGGGCGGTGGCGCACATCCTCGCCCTGCCGCCCATCGACTGGGAGCAGCGCGCGCCGCTGCTGCGCCGGGAGTGAGCAGACCGTGACGCGCGAACCGAGATCCCACGCCAGCCCGTATCTGTCCCCGCACCCCGGCGACGCGGCCAGGCTGCTGGCCGGCACCCATCACGACCCGCACGCCATCCTGGGCGCCCACGAATACGACGACCACACCGTGATCCGCACGCTGCGGCCGAACGCCGAATCGGTGACGGCCCTCATCGGCGGTACGCGTTACCCGCTTGAGCATCTGCAGTCCGGCCTGTTCGCCGTGGCGGTGCCGTTCACCGATCTCGCCGACTACCGACTCGAGGTCGGCTACCCCGGCAGCACCCATGTCACCGCCGACGGCTACCGGTTCCTGCCCACCCTCGGCGAGGTCGACCTGCACCTTTTCGCGGAGGGCCGGCACGAGCGACTGTGGGACATCCTGGGTGCCCATCCGCGGTCCTTCACCACCCCCGACGGCGTCGTCGACGGGGTGTCGTTCGCGGTCTGGGCTCCGAACGCCAAGGGAGTCAACCTGGTCGGCGACTTCAACGGCTGGACCGGCAACGACGCCCCGATGCGGGTGCTCGGCTCCTCCGGGGTGTGGGAATTGTTCTGGCCCGGCCTGGGCCCCGGCGGCCACTACAAGTTCCGGATCCACGGCGCCGACGGGGTGGTCACCGACCGCGCCGATCCGTTCGCCTTCGCCACCGAGGTGCCGCCGCGCACCGCTTCGAAGGTCTTCGTCTCGGACTACGCCTGGTCGGATGCGGGCTGGCTGGCCCGCCGGGCGGCGGGCAATCCGGTCTTCGAGCCGATGAGCACCTACGAGGTGCACCTGGGATCGTGGCGCCCCGGCCTGAGCTACCGCGAACTCGCCGCACAACTCACCGACTACGTTGTCGCGCACGGTTTCACCCACGTCGAACTGCTCCCGGTGGCCGAGCATCCCTTCGGCGGGTCCTGGGGTTACCAGGTCACCTCGTACTATGCGCCCACATCGCGGTTCGGCACCCCCGATGACTTCCGGTTCCTGGTCGACGCCCTGCATCAGGCCGGTATCGGCGTCATCATGGACTGGGTTCCGGCCCACTTCCCCAAAGACTCCTGGGCGCTGGGCCGCTTCGACGGCACCGCCCTCTACGAGCACTCCGACCCCCACCGCGGCGAGCAACTCGACTGGGGCACTTATGTTTTCGATTTCGGTCGGCCGGAAGTCCGGAACTTCCTGGTGGCCAATGCCCTGTACTGGTGCAAGGAGTTCCACATCGACGGCCTGCGGGTCGATGCGGTGGCCTCGATGCTCTACCTGGACTACTCACGGCCGG
>JAUPLT010000343.1 GCA_030836785.1 Actinomycetota bacterium | reverse complement strand
CCACCGAGGCACGCAGCGCCGGGGTGCCGGCGGTGAACGGATAGCCGGGAGCCGCGGCGGCCGCAGCCAACGCATCCTGGATGAGGGGCGCGACCGGGTCGACGGGTGTGCCGACCGACAGGTCGACGATGCCGTCGGGATGCGCCCGCGCGGCCGCGGTGGCCTCGGTCAGGGTGTCCCAGGGAAACGTCGGCAGCCGATCGCTGACCCGGGCCAAGCGACGGTGGCGGGCCGCGCCCGCGGCTGGGACGGTCAGTCCTCGCCCTTCGGCGGGAGGTCCTTGACCACCTGCGGGTCGTTGGCGGTCATCCCCAGCTTGGAGGCGCCACCCGGCGAGCCCAACTCGGCGAAGAAGTCGGCGTTGATCTGGGTGTACTGCGACGACTGATCAGGAACGTCGTCCTCGTAGTAGATCGCTTCCACCGGGCAGACCGGCTCGCACGCGCCACAGTCCACGCACTCGTCGGGATGGATGTAGAGCATCCGGGCGCCCTCGTAAATGCAATCGACCGGACATTCCTCGATGCAGGCCTTGTCCTTGATATCGACGCAGGCTTCGGTGATGACGTACGTCACGGAGGTTCTCCTCGATGTCCTCTTCAGGTGTGTTACAGGCGGGGCGCGTGACCAGTATCCGATGCCGGGTCCGGGATCGCCGAATCAGTGTGCCCTAAGCCGACACCGACACCGACACCCGGCAGGGCCTAGGCGGTGTTCGACCGGAGATCAGGCCGCCCGGGTGGCATAGGTGGTGGTGCGCTGGCGCGCGGGCCGACCGATCCCCTCGGCGATCGCCACCAGTTCGGCGACGGTCTTGGCCGATCCGTACTCCGAGCCCGCCATCCGGGAGATCGTTTCCTCCATCAGGGTGCCGCCGAGGTCGTTGGCGCCGCCGTTGAGCATGACCTGACTGCGCTCGACTCCGAGTTTCACCCAACTGGTCTGGATCTGGGAGATCCGCCCATGCAGCATGATCCGGGCCAGCGCGTGCACGGCGCGGTTGTCCCGATGGGTAGGGCCGGGCCGGGCCGCGCCGGCGAGATACAGCGGCGAAGAGTGATGCACGAACGGCAGTGGGACGAACTCGGTGAACCCGCCGGTGCGGTCCTGAATACCGCGCAGGACGTTCAGGTGGGCCACCCAGTGCTCCGGGCGGTCGACATGCCCGAACATCATCGTCGAACTCGAGCGCAGGCCGACCTCGTGCGCGGTGCTGACGATCTCCACCCACAGCGAGGTCGGCAACTTCCCCTTGGTGAGCACCCAGCGGACGTCATCATCGAGGATCTCCGCCGCCGTGCCGGGAATGGTGTCCAGTCCCGCCTCCCGAAGGCCGATCAACCACTCCCGCACGCTCAGGCCACTCTTGGTGGCGCCGTTGGCGATCTCCATCGGCGAGAACGCGTGCACATGCATGGACGGCACCCGTTCCTTGACGGCCCGAACAAGATCGGCATAGCCGGTGACCGGGAGTTCGGGGTCGATACCGCCCTGCATGCAGACCTCGGTGGCACCGGCGACATGCGCCTCCCAGGCCCGGTCGGCAACCTCGGCCACCGACAGGGTGAAGGCGTCGGCATCACCCTTACGCTGGGCGAAGGCGCAGAACCGGCATCCGGTGTAACAAATGTTGGTGAAGTTGATGTTGCGGTTCACGACGTAGGTCACGTCGTCGCCGACGGTGTCGCGGCGAATCGAATCCGCAAGCGCGGCAACCGCTTCCAAGGCAGGTCCGTCCGCCGTCGCCAGCGCGAGGTACTCGGCGTCGGAGCATCCGCCCGGGTCACGTTCAGCGGCCCGCAATGCCGCCGCCACATCGGTGTCAAGACGTTCGGGCGCCCGGGCGGCGATTTCACCGGCGCGCAGGCGGATGGAGTCCCAGTCCCCGAAGGCACTGCCGAGATCCGATCGCGTGGCGCTGCGCCGGCCCTCGGCGTCGATGGCGAGGTGCAGGTCGGAGCGGCCCAGCGACTCGGCTGCCTCGTCGGGCTCCTGCCATGGTCGGCCGGTCGGGCTGATGTCGCGGGCGAACCCGGTAGCCGGGTCGGCCAGTGCTGCGACGTGCCTGGCCACCCGCGGATCGATCCAGCCTGCATCCGCCTGCACATAGCGCGGCTGGGCGGTAAGCCGCTGCACGAGTTCAAACCCCGCCGCGGCGGTGAGGTCCGCCAGTTCCTCGAGGGCCGGCCACGGGCGCTCCGGGTTGACGTGGTCGGGAGTCAGCGGGGACACCCCGCCCCAGTCGTCGACGCCTGCGGCCAGCAGTGCCAGGCACTCGTCCCGGGACACCAGATTCGGCGGCGCCTGGATCCGCATGTCCGGACCGAGCACCAACCGGGCCACCGCGACCGTCGCCAGGAAGTCGTCGATATCCGCATCCGGACTGGCCGCCATGGCGGTGCGGTCCTTGGCCCGGAAGTTCTGAACGATCACCTCCTGGATGTGGCCGAACTCCTTGTGCGTACGCCGGATGGCGTGCAAGGTGTCCGCCCGCTCTGCCAGGTTCTCCCCGATCCCCACCAGCAGGCCGGTGGTGAACGGGATCGACAGCCGTCCGGCGTCGGCCAGGGTGCGCAACCGCACCGTCGGGTCCTTGTCGGGGCTGCCGAAGTGGGCCAGTCCCCGGGTTTCGAAGAGCCGACGCGATGTGGTCTCCAGCATCATGCCCATCGACGGGGCAACCGGCTTGAGCCGGGACAGCTCCGCCCAGGACATCACCCCGGGGTTGAGATGGGGCAGCAGCCCGGTCTCCTCCAGAACCCGCACCGCGGCCGCGCGGACGTAGTCCAGGGTCGAGTCGTAGCCCCGTTCGTCCAGCCACTGCCTGGCCTCCGGCCAGCGCGCCTCCGGACGGTCACCGAGAGTGAAAAGCGCTTCCTTGCAACCCATTTCGGAGCCACGCCGAGCGATCTCGACGATCGCGTCCAGTTCCAGGTACATCCCCCGCCCGGCGGCGCGGAGCTTTCCCGGGACGGTGACGAACGTGCAGTAGTGGCAGGTGTCGCGGCACAAATGGGTGACCGGGATGAAAACCTTGCGGGAGTACGTCACCGGCAGACCGCCGCCGGGTCCGAACCTGCCCGCCGAGCGCAATCCGGCGTCGCGGACCCGGGCGGCGCTCGCACACAGGTCGGTCAGATCATCACCGCGCGCGGTCATCGCGACCGCCGCTTCGTCGACGTTGAGGGCCACCCCGTCGCGGGCCCTGCGCAGCACCCGGCGCAGGGAGGCCCCACCGGCGGCAGACATGGGCACCACACTAATACCCGGGATCAGGCGCTTCTCCGCGGCAGGAAATCGGTGCACGGCATCATCGACCAAGGAGACCTCACCATCCAGGCATGTCCATTTTTCTAGGGATCTTCTCAGGTTGGGCAGGCATCTTCTCAGGTTGGGCGTAGACTCGCGGAACGATCCGCCAGCAAACTTTGAGGGGTTTAACAATGAGGGTGTCTATCCGATCCCTGTTGGCCGCCGGGCTCAGCCTGACGGCGGTGAGCGCCTCGGTCCCGTGGGCGGCAGCACAGTCATCAGTCACCGCCTCGGTCGCCCCCGAGATCCGGCTCAGCGCGGCGGTCTCACCGCTGCTGCCCTCCGTTGAAGCCGCGGCGGTCTCCGAATACACCCCGGCATCCACCCCGGCACCGTTCGCGGTGCTCGCCGACGAACCCGCGATCGGTGGCTTCGCCTCGGCGGGCGATGTCATCATCAACGCCTACAACGCGATCGAGCCGTGGGTGGCCTGGGGCTTCGAACTGGTGCAGTGGGGCATGAGCTTCGTGCCCATCCTGTGGTGGGTCGCCCCTGGAGTCGACTTGGCTTACTTCACCATCGAACCGGTGGTGCAGAGCCTGGTGTACAGCTTCGCCTACCTGATCGACGGCAACTTCTCCCTGATCGGCCCGACCATCCAGGCCGGTCTTCAGGAGGCCGCCTACAACTTCGTCCAGTACTCGATCTATTGGTTTGAGTCGATCATCCCGTTCCCGCCGCTGCCGCCGTGGCCGCCGTTCCCATTCTCGGCCGCCGCGACAACCGGTCCCGCGGCGGTCACCCGGGCCGCGGCGACGGTCGCGGTCGAGTCCGCCGAAAGCGGCTCTGACGCCGCCGCCCCGGCCGTGGAGGTGGGCCCGGATGCCGAGGGCGACGCCGCCGCGACGACCGCCGCGACGACTGAAGTGACGGATGTGCCTGAGGAGACGCAGCCCGAGGTGACCGAAGCGTTGACCGAGACAGCGGTCCCGACCGCACCCCGGGCCGGCAAGCGGACCGCCATCCGCGCGGCCCGGGAGGCATCGGCGGAACCCGCCGCGCCGGGCGCCACCGCCGGAGCAGCGGATGCCGCTTCTGCGGCAGCACCGGCACCCGCCGACGAGCAGGACCAGTCATCGACGGGACGCTCGGGCGGGAAGGCCGGCGCCTCAACAGCCCGGTCGGGCCGCTAAGGCGTCACGGCCCCTGGAAAGTCAGGCGCCGCAGCAGCAGCACCGGCGGCAAAGCGCCACAGACCAGCAGGATCAGGGCCGAGTAGCCGAGCGGCCCGCGGCCGCCGAACACGATGTCGCCGCCGGGGCCGCCGAAGGTCAACACCACCACGGTGGCCAGCCACGTCCATAGCGGTAACGCGGCAAGCCAGGTGGATCCGGTGTGGTGCGAGGCCGCCCAGACCAATGCCGCATTGAGCAATCCCGACATCACTGCGCTCAACGGCACCGGGACGGCACCGATGCGGACCGGCAACAGTAGGGCACCGGCAACCGCCGACAGCACCCCGTCGATTCCCAGCAGCGTCAGAACGACTGCGGAAAAGCGCGGACCGGCGGTTACCCGCACCGATACCGGCTGTCCAGCGGCCTCACTTGCACAGGTCGGCAACCCGCGCCAACTTGGCATCGGCCTGCTTGATCAGCTCAGCCTGTGCCGGGTCGGTCGACACGGCGCCGCCGAGGTAGTTCAAGCCCAGCACCTGGATGCCGTTGGCGAAGTCGGAAACGGCGGTCGCCAGATCACTCGGCGTCTTGGCGTCAAGTTGCTGCATCAAGTAGTCGCCCCCCGCGAGCAGAGCCTGCCGGGAGTTGGTCGCCGCCAACGGCTCGGGCAACGGCTCGGCACCGCCGTTGGTCTGCAACGTCACCGCCTTGTTCACCGTGGCGAACGCTGAACACACCCGGACTTTGCTCTCCCCCGCCAACGCGACAGGGGCGTTGTCCGACGCCGTCTTGATCGCCCACAGCGACAGCAGGGTGCTGACCACCGCGAGCACCAGGGCCGCCGGCGCGATCCAAGCGGGGAGCCCGCGGGACCCGAGGTTCCCGGGGACGGGCGGTGTGAATGGCGGGATGGACGGCGGGGTGGAATCGGTGGCATTGCCCCCGGTGGGATCGGTCATCGAACTCTCCTTACCTGCGCGTAGGTCAGTCTTGGCGAACGCAGAGCACTTCATCGAGGGTGGCACTGGGCACCGGATCCCCGGGCTTCCATGAGCCGGAAACCCGGTCGGCACGCTCGAGGTCGAACATCGCCGGACCCTCGATCATCCAACCCGCCGCCACGTAGCGGCCGCCGTCACGGGACCGGCGCACCTGACTCTCGACGGCGCACCGGCCGGTGAGCTTCGAAACGTCTTCGAAATTGACCCCGACCACCATCACGTCGGGTTCGGCCTCCAGTACGCCGATCAGCCGGCCCACCAGCGGTTCGGGGGCGAAGAAGCGCCAGCCCTCCCCCAGGTGCAGCCAGTACCGTCCGGTGACCAGCCGACGGATCTGCCCCAGCCAGGTGGCCGAATCACCGTCGGCCGCCTCGAACTCCAGGAAGGGGTACAGCGCGGAGAGCACCGAGCGATCCTGCGCGGACAACCCGGCGTCGAGCACGAGGTAGCGGTCGATACGAGCGAAATCGGTACAGGACCGCAGGAAGGAGTTCACCGTCCGCTCGGTCCGGCCGCGGTCCGGGCCTGCCACCAGGGTCACCGTGACGTCCGCGGGTCGACCATCCACCCGTGCCCTGGGTACCTGGTCGGGGTGCGCCAGCGCCCGCTCCATCAGCACCGGGGTCATCAGATCACGGTTGGCGGCGATCCGGGTGCGGTCATCGTCCGGCACATCGGGGATGGAGACCAGTCTGCGGGAGATCAGGAACGCCTCGACCTGCTTACCGATCCAGGAGGCGCACACCGCCTGCTCGTCGAGCGCCCGCCAGGCGTGCACCGACCCGTTGACGAACAGCACGTCATCGGGCAGTGGCAGCGAGGCGGCCTTCTCGGCGAAGAGATGTCCCAGCGCGTATCGCCCGGCGATCCGGTGGTGACGGGCCAGCGAGTGGAGCGCTTCGGCGCGTGACGGCCGCATGTTCCAGGCCCGCAGGTAGGCGTCCTGCACCTCCGGCCACGGATCGTTGTTGGCGGCCATCGCCTCGGCGGCCCGGAACGAGGAGTAGTAGACCTCTTCGGCCCAGCCGCCCATTTCGGCGCGGCGCTCGTCCCACTTGCGGGAGTTCGCCCAGTCCCCGTAGCAGTAGTAGCTCTGCGCCAGGTAGAAGACCGAGCGGGGGTCGTCGGGGTTGCGCTGGACCTCCGCGAGCAGGATCTCGGCGTCGCGCCGATATTTGTGCGGATCCAGGTTGCGCCCGCCGATGCGCCGTGACAGCACCCGGAAGTCGCCCCCGAGTCGCACCTCGGTGGTCGGGCTGTCGCAGACCGCAAGCTCGTGCAGGACGCCCTGATAACGCCACGGCACCCCGTCCCGGAACAGCTGCCGGCGCCAGTAGAGGACACCGTCGTCGATCAGCATCAGGTAGGTGTCGGCCGTCAGGTTGCGGAACTCCGGCCGGCCCACCAACATGTCGTCGGCGTCCATCACCCAGATGTAGTCGCAGTGGCCCTGCGCGAGTTGGATCGCCTCCGACCGGTTGTGGCCGAAGTCCCGCCACGGCCGCTCGTGCAGTTCGCCGGGGATGCCCAGCCTGTCCATCTCGCGCCGGATGAGGTCCTGGGTCCCATCGGTGGATCCGGTGTCGACGACCACCCAGTAGTCGATGTACTGCGCCACCGATTCGAAAAGCTCGTGGATGACGTGCGATTCGTTCTTGACGATCAGGTTCAGGCAGATAGTCGGCCGGCCGTCGGCCCCCACAACCATGCCGTGGCTCTCCCTCTGGTCGGCGGCCGTCAACGACCGCGGAGACCGTCCTGGGTCCCGACCGCAGAAACTACCATCCTCTCCGGATGCGGCCTGCTCAGCGCAGATCCGGGCCGTCTGCGACCTGCTCAGCGCAGGTCGAGGCCGTCTACCAGGCCGGTGAGCACGCGGCGGCCTGCCGGTTCGGCCGCCACACCCCCGGCGAGTATGTAGTGCTCCCGGGCCAGTACCGGCAGCATGATCCGGTTGGACAGGGTGAACGCCCGCCCGGTCGGTCCGAGGGTCATCTGGGTGGCGTGCGCCCGCATCGCCGCAACCTTGGCCGGCAGGTACTCGGGTGCATCCACCACGGCGCTGATCCGGTCGTCGGGGTAGCCGAACGGCACATCATCCAGCCGCACCCACTCGGGCTGCCCGTCCGCGGGGCCCAGCCCCGTCATCGCCTCCTGAAATGCACTGCTGGACACCACCGTCCAGAAGAACCGCGGCACCGGCCACCGCGCCGCGGCGGCGTCGAGGGCTGCGACGGTGACGTGGTGGGCGCGAATGTGGTCGGGATGCCCGTAACCGCCCTCCGGGTCATAGGTGACGACGGCGTGCGGCCGAAGCTCGGCGATCACGTCGGCCAGCTGCTCGACGGCCTCGGCTCCCGAGTCGACGAACGCCGGCCGGCGGCGCGGTGGGGTGCCGGGCATGCCGGAGTCACGCCAGCAGCCCGCGCCCCCGAGGAATCTGGGCTCGGATACGCCCAGGTGGCGCAGCGCACGGGTGAGTTCGCCGATCCGGTAGCCGCCGAGCTGATCCGCGCCGTCGACGCCGAGCTGCGACCACCGGTCTCCGATGACTTCACCCTCCTCGCCGAGGGTGCAGGTCAACACCGTCACCTCGGCGCCCTCGGCGACGTAGCGGGCGATCGTGACCCCGTTGTTCATCGTCTCGTCGTCGGGATGCGCGTGGACGAACAACAACCGGGGCACCGTCATCGGTCTCCTCCTCGTTATGTGGGGTTTGCCGGGACCTACTGGGCCGTCTTCACCCAGGTCGCGGCGTCGCCGACGATGCCCACCGGCACCGCCCCCGAGAGCTCGACGTTCCGAACTGTCGGCCCGGCCGCCACGATGGTGGTGTCCTGCATGATCGGCAGCACCGTTGACATCGCCCACAGCTTCGGCTCGACCGCTGCGAGGACTTCCTCGATCGGGCGGGAACCGTTCAGCGCGGCGTCGATCTGGGCCTGGATGCCCCGGTCGCAGACCCCGGTGAGGTTGGACGGAGCACGGACCAGCGGGGCCGGGTCCGGTGCCGGTCCCGGCCGGCTCGGCGGGGTCGGACCCGGTGGCGTCGGGCCCGGTGGCGTCGGACCCGGTGGCGGCGAATCAGGCCCCGCGGTGGCATCGGAGGCGGACGGCGGAGTGGTCGGGAGGGGGGCGGCCTCGAGAGCCGGGCAGCTGAACCGTGACGACAGCGCAGTGGCCAGATCGCCGCCCGCCGCATGCCAGCCGACGATGGCGTCGATCCGATTGCCGGCCAGCGCCGAGCCGTAGAGCACCGGCGGCTCGAGGGCGGCCACCGTGGCGGCCACCCCGACATTGCGTAACTGATCGGCGGCGGTGTTGGCGACGGCGACGGAGGTGGGGTCGTTGGCGGCGGCCCCGATCACCAGGGTCAGCCGCTGGCCGTTTCGGCTGATCCGACCCCTGGTGGGCTCCGGAGCGGCGGGTGTCGCCGATCCCGGGGCCGGGGTGGGCGGAACCGGCGACGCGGTCGGGCGGGGATCCGCACTGGGGGTCACGCTGGGGCCCGCGCTGGGTTTCACGCTGGGGTTCACGCTGGGGTCCACCTGGTAACCCGCCTGGGCGAGAAACTCCAGTGCGCGTTCCGTGCCGACCGGTTCCGGGGCGGTGGCCTCGTAGCCCGGGTCGCTGGGGGCACGGACCAGCGACTGGTCCAGCGTCACCGAGTTGTCGCTGCCGGCGGCGACCGCTGCCAGCAGTTCGACGTCGAGCAGGCCCAGAATGCCCTTGCGCACCAACGGATCGGACAGTGTCGGCTGCTGGCCGCGGAGGGTCAGTTGCAGCACCCGGGGGGTGGTGATCCGGGCGGTCCGTACATCCGGGATCGCCGAGAGTTGGGCGAACGCGGCCGCCCCACCGTGCACCTGAGCCACTTGGGTGTCGCCGTTGCGGATCGAATCGGCCAGCGCGGCGGGCGCCCCGGCCCGGCGGAACAGAATCTGGTCGGGGCTGGCAGGTGTGCCCCAGAACCGGTCGTTGCGAGCCAGCAGGATCTCGTCCCGCTGCGGGTCGATGGTGTCCACCCGGAACTGCCCACCCGTCACCGGCAGCGCCCGGACCAGCCCGGCGCTGAATCCCCCCGGAACGTCCTTGACCAGATGCCCGGGCAGCAGATTGTTGAACAACTCGCGCCAGGCCGGGTACGGCTGGGAGAACGTCACCACCGCCGTCTTTCCACCGTTGACCGACTGCACGCCGGTGATGAGGTCGTAGCCGGCGGGGTCGACCACTCCGGGTTGGCTGACCATCTGCCGCCAGAGGTACCAGAAGTCGTCGGCGGCGATCGGCGCGTTGTCGGTCCAGGCCGCCTCGGGCCTGATCGTGTAGGTGACGGTGAACGGCCGATTACCGGTCACCTCGGCCGATAGCAGCAGGGCGGGATCCATCTCCCACCGTGATCCGCTGGGAGAGCCGGGGTCGGGGACCGGCCGGAAGGAGCTGGGCAGCACCAGCGCGCTGATCGCCGAGTTGACCGGTGACTGGTCGCTGAGCAGGTGCGGATTGAAGCCGGCGCCGACGGAGTCGATGGCCATGATGATCTGGGCGGCCTTCGGCGGCGGCGCCGCCGATTGGGTCGTTTCGGTGCTCTGCGGGGCCGGCGGCGGGTCTACCGTGCAGGCCGCCCCGACGACAACGGACAGCGCCGCGGCCACAGCGCGCAGGGCGCGCGATCGTCCTGGCACGGCTTTCAGGGTATCGACCCCACGCCCGGGATCCCGGTCATGCTTTGACCGCTTTCGCGCGCGACCGGCTGCGGGCCCGCAAGGTCGCGTCAAGTTCGACCTTGCGCACCCGAACGATCTCCGGGGTGACCTCGACGCACTCGTCGGCGGCACAGAACTCCATCGCCTGTTCCAGATCGAGTTCCATCGGCCTGGCCAGCGTCTCCATCACGTCCGCGGTGGAGGACCGCATATTGGTCAGCTTTTTCTCGCGCGTGACGTTGACGTCGAGGTCCTCGGCACGCGGGTTGATGCCGACGACGTGCCCCTCGTAGGTCTCGTCGCCGGGTTCTACGAAGAATGTGCCGCGGTCGGCGAGCTGGATCATCGCGAAGGGGGTCACCGAACCGGTCCGGTCGCTCACCAGCGACCCGGTGTGGCGCGCCCGGATCTCCCCGGCCCACGGCCGGTAGCCGTCGAACACCGCATTGGCGATCCCGGTGCCGCGGGTCAGTGTCAGGAAGTCGGTCCGGAACCCGATGAGCCCGCGGCTGGGGACGATGAAGTCCATCCGCACCCACCCGGCCGCGTGGTTGGCCATCTCCTCCATCCGGCCCTTGCGGCCGGCCATCAGCTGGGTGATGGCGCCGACGAACTCCTCGGGGCAGTCGATCGTCATCGCCTCGAACGGCTCGTGCAGCTTGCCGTCGATGGTGCGGGTGACCACCTGCGGCTTGCCGACGGTCAGCTCAAAGCCCTCCCGGCGCATCTGCTCGACGAGCACGGCCAGCGCCAACTCACCACGGCCCTGCACCTCCCACGCGTCCGGCCGACCGATGTCGACCACCCGGATCGAGACATTGCCGACCAGTTCGGAGTCCAGGCGCGATTTGACCATGCGGGCGGTCAGCTTGTGGCCGGAGACCTTGCCGGCCAGTGGAGAGGAATTGGTGCCGATGGTCACCGAGATGGCGGGTTCGTCGACGGTGATCCGCGGCAGCGCGTGGGCGTGTTCCGGGTCGGCCAGGGTGTCGCCGATCATGATCTCCGGCATGCCCGCGACGGCGACGATATCGCCGGCGACGGCTTCCTCGGTCGGGTTGCGCTCGACGCCGACGGTCCGCAGCAGTTCGGTGATCTTTCCGCTTGCGATGACGGGCACCCCGTCGACCTCGCGCATCCACGCGACCTGCTGGCCCTTGCGCAGCTTGCCGTTGTAGATGCGGATGAGGGCCAGGCGGCCCAGGAACGCCGAGGCGTCGAGGTTCGTGACCAGCGCCTGCAGCGGCGCCTCCGGGTCGCCCTTGGGCGGCGGAATGTGCTCGAGGAGGACGTCGAACAGCGGGTCGAGATTGTCGCCCTGCGGATTCTCACCGTTGGCGGGCTCGACGGTGCTGGCGATTCCGGCGCGCCCGGAGGCGAACAGGGTCGGCAGGTCAAGCGCACGCTCAGCGGCCTGCTGGGCCTCGTCGTCGAGGTCGGAGGCGACGTCAAGCAGCAGGTCATGGCTTTCCGAGACGACCTCGGCGATGCGGGCGTCGGGCCGGTCGGTCTTGTTGACCACCAGGATCACCGGCAGATGCGCGGCCAGGGCCTTGCGCAACACGAAGCGGGTCTGCGGCAGCGGGCCTTCGGAGGCGTCGACGAGCAGCAGCACCCCGTCGACCATCGACAGTCCGCGCTCCACCTCCCCGCCGAAATCGGCGTGCCCGGGAGTGTCGATGACGTTGATGACCGTGACCGACCCGTCCTGGTTGACGCGATGCACCGCGGTGTTCTTCGCCAGGATGGTGATGCCCTTTTCCTTCTCCAGGTCCCCGGAGTCCATCAGGCGCTCGACGGTGTCGTCACCGCGGTGGGTCAGGGCACCGGACTGGCGCAGCATCGCGTCGACGAGCGTGGTCTTGCCGTGGTCGACGTGGGCCACGATCGCGACATTGCGGAACTCAGGGAGGGAGGCGGGGCTACTCACGCCGGTGATTGTCGCAGCGCGCACCGTGTTTACGAAAACGAGGAAGCTCGGCCAGCGCGGCAACCAGGAAGCACAGCGCCCCGACAAAGGTGCC
>JAUPLT010000029.1 GCA_030836785.1 Actinomycetota bacterium | reverse complement strand
GCGGTGACGGCGGCGCCGGCGGCGACGGCAGTTGGATCTTCGGCGCGGGCGGCGACGGCGGTGACGGCGGCAATGGCGGATTCGGTGTGGACGACGGCGGTCTCGGCGGAGCGGGTGGCGCGGCCGGCCTGGGCCGGGTGCTCGTTTTCCTCAAGCGGAACGGCACCCCGGGCGCGGACGGCACCGACGGTTGCAGCGCTGCCTGTCCGGCTCCGCTGAAGCGGGTCTTCGCCCCCTACATCGATATGGGGTCGATGGCCCAGCGCGAACAGACCTGGTACATGAACAACAGCGCCGCCACCGACGAGTCCGGGCCCGGGACCGGGACCGGCACCCCCAGCCTGGTGTCCACGATGCAGAAGACCGGGATCGAAGCCGCCACCCTGGCGTTCGTCAATCAGCAGAGCGTGGGCGGGCCATTCATCTGGGGCAGTTCCAATGACCCGGCCTACAACGCGGCGTTCGACTCCGCGCGGGGCATTGCGATCGAAGAGGATGTCAAGGCCGCGTACGCCGCGGGACTGATGATGATCGTGTCCTTCGGCGGTATCACGGCCGCCCAGAACGGCGTCGAGATCGGCCAGCTCAACGGGATGGCCGCCACCACGAACAGCAATTCGGTCACCGGCACGGGCCAGACCTCGGTCACCCTCACCCTGGACAATCCGATCAGCCTCGCTGACATGGAGGCGGGCAGCATCACCGGACGTTTCCTGATCAACGGCGCGGTGACGGAGTTGTACCAGGTCGATACCGCCGGGACGTTCACCTTCAGCCATCAGGTGAAATACGAAGTGCCCACCGTGGTGAGCGGTTCGCTCGCTCCCGACGGCGCCAGCATCACCTTCGGTTTCGACCCGGAGACTCCCCTCACGTCGAACTACGGCCCGGTGTCGACGACCGTGAGTTACGGCCTCGCAGAGGGCTTCGACAGAATGTGGCAGGCGTATCACGACGCCATCACGTACTTCTACGACATGGGAATCCGGCACTTCGATCTCGACATCGAGGGACCGGCGTTGTCGATCGACCAGTGGGGTATCAACAACCAGCGCATCCGGGTGTTCAAATCGTTCCAGGATGCGGACACCTTCCCCGGTATGGAGCTCTCGTTCGTCCTGCCGATCGGCCCCAACACCGGGTGGCATCCCATCACCGATCCGGGTCGGCTGATCCAGGCAGCGGGACAGGCGCAGCTGGACGTCGCGACCTGGAACATGATGGCGTTCGACTACGGCCCGCAGTCCTACCAGTGGATGCTGGCCAACGACAAGAACATGGTCGATGTCCTGATCGGGGAGGCCGATACCGGCATCACCGTCGATCCCAACTTCCCGATCAAAGGCGCCGTCGACTACCTGGTGGAGTACGGTCTGGCCGCAAACCGGCAGGAAGCCTTCCAGAAACTGGGCGTCACGCTGATGGTCGGCCAGGACGACACCGTCTACGTCCCGGGTGCGACACCGCCCGGATTCACCCCCGGCGACGCGGCGATCGTCGAGGCGATCACCCCGACCCAGGTGGGCGCCGCGGGCACGGTGAACACCGTGCTCGACTGGGCCACCACCAACGGGGTGGGACTTCTGTCGTTCTGGTCGCTGGGACGTGATCGGCCGAGTTTCAACACCACCAGCTACAACCCGCAGCTGCTGGTGACCTACCAGACCGGCTCGCCGGCCAACCCCAACGCCGACACCAACAGGGTCCCCGGCGGGGGCAATACGTCCGTCGACCTGACCTTCGCGGCCTCCGATCGGACCACCACCGGCGGAACACTCTTCACCGCAGCCGGTGACTGGCTCGGCAGCTTCTCCATCACCGGAGAGTCCACCCTCGTCTTTAATTCCCTGCCTCCCCGGCCGGTCAAGCCGACCGGAGGAACCATCAACCCGGGTTCCGGGCTGCTGCAGGTCACCTTCGACGGCCCGGTCGTCGACACGGTCTGGGCCAAGGTCGATCTGGCGCCGAAGATTCTCGTGGAGTATCAGGACGAAGACCTGGTCTACACCAAGCTTCTCAATCCTTTCGACGACTAGATCCGACAGGGCTGCACTCTCAGAAAGACACTTCCATGACCGCCGATTCGACCCCCGCTGAGCGAGACACCACGACCCGGCGCCGCGTGCTGCCCGTCGTGGGGTGGCTGCAGGTCGGCGTCGCGGCGGCCGGAATCGGGATCGCCCTGGCCGCGGCACCCGCCGCGTCCGCAGAGAGCGAGGCTGGGTCGCGCGGGTCGGATTCGGCGACAACCTCGGTACGCGAAGCTTCCTCAACCGGTCCTGCGACACGACCCGGTGCCACGACGCGGACCCGTACCGCCGCGTCGGCCGCCCGGGGCGCGGCGCCTGAGACCTCCGCCGGATCGGTCAAGCCGGCCGCCGCCGTCGGCCGGCCGTCGCGCACCAAAGTAGCCGACGTCCCGGCGTCCGGGAAGCTCGATCCAGCCTCGGCCAAAGCCGAAACAGCAGACCCGCCAACCGATTCCGCCCCCACCGCGCGCCATGGATTGGTTGAGGCCGCCGGCCCGGCTGCCGAGACAACACCCTTCTCGCCCACGGTGCCCGCGAACAACACCGCAGCCGCCACGGCCGCCTTCACCTCACCCGTCGGGGACCTGCTGGGCAACATCGCCGCGTTCTTCGGCCTGCCGGGAGCTCCGGCCACCACCGCGCCGACGATCGGAGCGCTGCCACTGTTCACCCGACTGGTCCTCGATGACATCGTCGGCGGTTCGGTGCCGCCGCCGAACCTCGACTCCACGGCAGTGATCACCGGGCTGTTCCAGCAGATCATGCGCAAGGATCCGACGGCCGAGGAGTTGCAGAACT
This sequence comes from Actinomycetota bacterium, assembly GCA_030836785.1. GTDB lineage: Bacteria > Actinomycetota > Actinomycetes > Mycobacteriales > Mycobacteriaceae > Mycobacterium. The sequence goes on along the minus strand of JAUPLT010000029.1, from coordinate 5,640 downwards.
ATTCCGCGTTGTGGGGTCTCACCGGCATCAACGGAGTGGTCGCCGGGTTGTACAGTTCGACCGCCTTCCGCCAGAACCAGGTGAACAGCTACTACCTGGAACTGCTGGGACGCACCGCGACCCAGTCTGAATTGCCCTGGGGCGCAAGCGGTCTGATCTGGGGGGTCCCGGAGCCGGTGTTCACCGCGTCGATCGCCGGCAGCCGCGAGTATTACGCCTCCAGTAACGCCGGCGGCGGGCCGGACGGCCCCTCGCCCTCCGCGGTGTCATTCGTCGACCTGCTCTATCGAACCCTGCTGGGCGCCACCCCCGACCCCGCCGTCGCACCGGTTTACGTGCAGCAGGTGCAGGCCGGCCTGCCGACCGGGTTGGTCTCATTGCAGTTCGTCACCACCGATCCGTTCCGCGAGGTCAAGGTCCTGGAGACCTTCCAGGTTCTCGGCCTGAGCCCGACGCCCGAGGTGGTCGCGGACTACGTCGACAGGTGGTTCCTCTACGGCGGACTGTCCGGCATCTCCACGCTGCTACTGGCCAGCGGCGAGAACGCCTTCCGTATCGAGCAGGGACTGGTGGAGTTACCGGACATGGTCGCCGCGGTGCAGTTGCAGCAGTTGCTGCTGGCTCCCTACGTCGACGGTCCGACCGGGTTCTATGCCCTGTTCAACGACCTGTTCGACAATCCGACCGCAGACGTGAACTGTAAGAAGACACCCGATAGCTGTGCCAACCCCGGCCTGTACGCGTTGCTGAGCACCGGCGGGGTGAGCCGCGGAATTCCGAACTGGGCCATCAACGTCGAGCAGATGGCGGTTCCGGTGGCCAGGCTGCTCCCCAGCCAGAACGAGATCAGCCTGTCCAGTTCGCTGGGCTTTCCGCTCGGCAGGGATCCCGAAGCGCTCCGGGTCTACTTCGAGGGTGGCGACGTGACGGTGGCCAGACAACTCGTTCTGACCTCCGCGGACGGCCAATTCGTCGTCGACGGCCACCACCGGTGGTCACAGCTCTACCTGATCAATCCGTTCGCCAACATCCTCGCCGCGGATGTCGGGTACATACCCGATCCGAAGGAGGCGCTGATGCAGACCCAGGTCGCCATCGCGGCCCAAACCGGTTACCTCGGTAGTTCAAGTGCCGGTAACGACAACGTCTTCACCATCAGCCAGGATGCGTTCAACACCCAGGTTGCCGCGATGATCGACAACGGCACGTATCCGGACGGGACTCCACTCGCCGGGCAGCCGACCAAACCCGCGGTCCTGGAGGTGTTCACCGAATACCTGGGACTCGCCGGGCAGACCGACGCCGAGAAGATGGACAGCATCGAGAACTATCTCTGGAGCAACGTACTGAGGATGCGGGAGAACAACTTCTACATCACCGACGCGCCGGGTCGGCCGGTCATGCCACAGACCAATCGGAGCACCTTCCAACCGGTGCTGGGTCTGATGCAGGGACCGAGCCCGCTGAGCTACTCGTTCCCGATCATCAGCTATCTCGGCTGACCCCTAAAGCCAGGTGTCCGGCGTGGTCGCGGTGAGGAACGACTCGAGGTCGTCACGCCACTGCGCCGGGGTGTTCTTGTCCGGTTCGATGCCGGTGTACTCGCCGCGGTAGAACAGCAGGGGGCGGGGCAGGACGGTCGGAAGTTCCGACAGCGACTGCACCCGGCCGAAGACCACGAAATGGTCGCCGCCGTCATGCACGGAGTGCACCGTGCAGTCGATGTGGGCCAGCGAGTTGTCCAGGATCGGAGAGCCCAGCGGGGACGGGTGCCAGTCGATTCCAGCGAACTTGTCCGGTTCCCTGGACCCGAACCGGATGCAGGTGTCGCGTTGCTTCTCGGTGAGCACGTTGACGCAGAACTGCCCGCTGGCCTCGATCGCCTGCCAGGACCGCGACATCTTGGTGGGACAGAACAGCACCAGCGGCGGGTCCAGCGACAACGCGGCGAAGGACTGGCAGGCAAACCCGCTGGGGACGCCGTCGTGGGTGGTGGTGATGATGGTGATACCGGTGCAGAACTGCCCCAGCACCTGGCGAAAGACCCGCGGGTCGATGGCGTCGGCCGGCATCGGCGGCTATCTGGGGGCGTGCGAGCCGACGGTGAAGTCGTGCCCCCACAGACTCACCGCGGTACTCTCCCGGGCGATCCAGTCGTCGTCCTCGACCTGCATTCCCTCGCAACCGAACTCGACATCGAAACCGCCGGGTGTCTTCATGTAGAAGGACAGCATCTTGTCGTTGACGTGCCGACCGAGAGTGGCCGACATCGGGACCTTGCGCCGAAGCGCCCGGTCCAGGCACAGCCCGACGTCGTCGCTGCCCTCCACCTCCACCATCAGGTGCACGATCCCGCTCGGAGTGGGCATCGGCAGGAACGCGAGGCTGTGGTGCCGGGGGTTGCAGCCGAAGAATCTCAACCACGCCGGCGGTCCGTCGGCGGGTCGGCCCACCAGTTGCGGGGGCAGTCGCATCGAGTCGCGGAGCTGGAAACCCAGCACGTCGCGATAGAAGTGCAGCGCCTCGGCGTCGTCGCGGGTGGACAGCACCACATGTCCCAGCCCCTGCTCGCCCGTGACGAACCGGTGCCCGTAGGGGCTGACCAACCGGCGATGCTCAAGGGCCGCGCCGTGAAACACCTCCAGCCGGTTGCCTGACGGGTCGGCGAAGGTGATCATCTCGTCGACGCGCCGGTCAGCCAGTTCGGCGGCGGTGGCCTCCCGGAACGGCACGCCCTCGGACGTCACAGCGTTTCGAATGCGCTGCAGCCCTTCGGCGTTCGCGCATTCCCACCCCGAGACCGACAGCCGGTCGTGATCACCGGGCTCGATCACCAGCCGGGCCGGGAAGTCGTCCATCCGCAGATAGAGCGCACCCTCCCGAGGTCCTTTGCCCTCGACCATGCCGAGCACCTTCAGGCCGTACTCGCGCCACGCCGAAACGTCGGTGGCCTCGACGCGCAGATAGCCCAGCGACCGGATGGGGCTGCCCTGCTTCATGCAGCGATCCACCTTCGTTCCTCGCTGAGTCACCCCGCACCGCCAAGGAAGTCGATGGTCAGCCGGTTGAACTCGTCGAACTTCTCGACCTGCGCCCAGTGCCCGCATTGCCCGAACACGTGCAACTGCACCCGCGGGATCTGCTTGAGCGCCACCAGCGCCCCGTCGAGGGGGTTGACGCGGTCTTCCCGGCCCCAGATCAACAGCACCCGTTGGCGCAGTTTGTACACGTCGCGCCACATCATGCCGAGTTCGAAGTCCGGACCGGCGAAGGATGCGCCCATCGCCCGGGCGGCGGCCAGCGCCTCCGGGGTGCTGGCGATCGCGAAGCGCTCCTCGACCAGTTCGGGGGTGATGAGCTTCTGGTTGTAGACCATGATCCGCAGGAACCGTTCCAGGTTCTCGCGGGTCGGATCGGCGGTGAACCGGCCGAGCAGTTTGACACCTTCGGTCGGATCGGGGGCGAACAGGTTGACGCTCAACCCGCCCGGCCCCATCAGCACCAGCCGCCCGGCGCGGTGGGGATGATCGAGGGCCAGGCGCACCGCCGTGCCGCCGCCCAACGAGTTACCGACCAAGGCGGGACGTTCGATGCCGAGATGGTCGAACAGGGCGAGTACGGCGTTGGCGCTGTAACGGTTGTACTGCTCGTGTTCGGTGTGTTTGTCGGACAGCCCGTACCCGGGCTGGTCGATCGCGATGACGTGGAAATGGTCGGACAGCACCGCGATGTTGCGGCCGAAGTTCGACCAACTCGACGCACCCGGTCCGCCCCCGTGCAGGAGCACCACCGTCTCGGGATTACCCTCACCGGCCTGGTGGTAGTGCAGACGCATCCTGCGGCCGGCGGCGTCGACCTCGGCGAACCTCGATGTCGATTCGAAGGTCACCCGCTGTTGGGACTCCGCTTCTTGAATGAACCCGGTCATGGGATGAGCGATCCCCTAGACCATCGTGTCGCCGATGGGCAACCCGAACTCGTGGTTGCCGTACATCACATAGGCCCGCTCGGCGTCATTGGCGGCGTGCACCCGGCCGGCGTGGGCGTCGCGCCAGAACCGCTGCAGCGGCTGGTCGTTGTTGAGCGCGGTGGCACCGGCCGCCTCGAACAGTCGGTCGATGGAGGCGATCGCCCGGCCGGTGGCCCGCACCTGGTCGCGGCGGGCACGGGCCCGCAGCGACATCGGAACCTCCTTGCCCTCGCACAGCAGCGCGTACTCCTCGGCGAGGTTGCCGCGCAGCTGACACCAGGCGGCGTCGATATCGCTGGCGGCTTCGGCGATGCGCACCTTGGCGAACGGGTCGTCTTTGGCCTTCTCCCCCGCGAACGCCGCTCGGACCCGCTTGCCCTGATGTTCGACATGAGCGGCATAGGCCCCGTAGGCCATGCCGACGATGGGGGTGGAGATAGTGGTCGGGTGCATGGTGCCCCACGGCATCCGGTACACCGGCGCGGTGTTGGTCTTCAGACCGCCGGCGGAGCCGTCGTTCATCGCCCCGTAGGACAGAAACCGGTGCCGGGGAACGAACACATCCTTGACGACGAGGGTGTTACTGCCGGTGCCCTTGAGTCCGACGACATGCCAGTCGTCGCGAATCTGGTAGTCGCCCAACGGCATCAGGAAGCTGCCGAAGTCCACCGGCCGGCCGTCCTTGATCACCGGGCCACCGACGAAGGTCCACGTCGCGTGGTTGCAGCCGGACGACCACAGCCAGGTGCCGTTGACCAGGTAGCCGCCGTCGACCACCAGCCCGGCGCCCATCGGGGCGTACGACGACGACACCCGCACCGTCGGGTCGTCGGCCCAGACGTCCTCTTGGGCCTGCTGGTCGAACTGGGCCAGGTGCCAGTTGTGCACGCCGAGGATGCCGCCCGCCCAGCCCGTGGAACCGCAGGCGCCGGCGATCCGGCGCACCGCTTCGAAGAACAGCGTGGGATCACACTGCAGCCCACCCCACTGCTCGGGCTGCAACATCTTGAAGAATCCGGCTTCATCCAGTTCGGCGACCGACTCGGGGTCCAGGCGACGTAACTCCTCGGTTCGGGAGGCCCGCTCGCTGAGCCGCGGAAGCAGATCGTCGATGGCTGCCAGCACGGTCTGCACGTCGCGCTGTTGAATGGACGTCACTGCTTCCTCCCGGGAGTGGGTGCCTGCGCCCCAGACTAGAACACGTTACGATTCGTGTCGAGGAACTAGACCTTGTACCTGGTAGTTCATGTTATTGCCAAATCTGTAACGTGTTCCAGTTGTAACGTGTCCGAGTTCGTGGAAGAAGTCCGCGCCGAAAGGATCCTCCCCGTGACGACCCCCGACATGCCGGCCACCGCCGTGGTGCATCTCGACGGCCAGACGCACACCGTGGCTTGGCCGCGCGGCGAGAAGCTGCTCGATGTTCTGCTCGACAAGGGCATCGAGGCCCCGTACTCCTGCCGGGAGGGGCACTGCGGCGCGTGTGCGACGACCAAGCTCGCCGGTGACGTCGAGATGGAGGTCAACGACGTGCTGGAACCCGAGGATCTCGCCGACGGCCTGATCCTGGCCTGCCAGTCCCGCCCCGTCACCGATTCGGTTGAAGTCAGCTACGACGTCTGAGCGCCGGTCAGCGGGGCAGTGTCTGAGGCCCCGATCAGCGGGGCAGT
>JAUPLT010000342.1 GCA_030836785.1 Actinomycetota bacterium | reverse complement strand
GCAGGGACGTGGCGTCGTGCGGGTCATGGCCGGCGATCACGGCGTGCAGCAGAGCGGTGTCCAGGACGGTGCGCGCGCACGGACCACCCTGGTCGAGCGATGAAGCGCAGGCCACCAGTCCGTAGCGCGACACCGTGCCGTAGGTGGGTTTCACCCCGACGGTGGCGGTGAGCGCGGCCGGCTGACGGATGGATCCGCCGGTATCGGAGCCGATGGCCAGCGGGGCCTGGAAGGCCGCCAGCGCGGCGGCGCTGCCTCCGCCGGATCCGCCGGGAACGCGGTCCACGTCCCAGGGGTTGCGGGTGGGCCCGTAGGCGGAGTTCTCCGTGGAGGAGCCCATCGCGAACTCGTCCATGTTGGTCTTCCCGAGGATCGGGATCCCCGCGGCGCGGATGTTGGCGGTGACCGTCGCGTCGTAGGGCGACACCCAGCCGTCCAGGATTTTCGACCCGCAGGTCGTCGGCATGTCGACGGTGGTGAAAACGTCCTTGAGTGCCAGCGGGACCCCGGCCAGCTGGGACGGCAGGTCATCACCGGCGGCCACCTTCGCGTCCACGTCGGCGGCGGCGGCCAGGGCCTCCTCGGCGGCGACGTGCAGGAAGGCGTGGTAGCGCTCGTCGGTGGCGGCGATCTGGTCCAGGCACGCCTGGGTCACCTCGACCGAACTCAGTTCCTTGGCGGCGATCTTGGCGCCGAGGGTGGCGGCGTCGAGCCGGATCACGTCGCTCATACCTCCTCCCCCAGGATCTGCGGGACCGCGAACCGGCCCTCGTCGGCGGCGGGCGCCTCGGCCAGCGCCTGCTGCTGGGTCAGGCTCGGCTGCACGACGTCAGGTCTGGTGACGTTGACGTCGCGCAGCGGGTTGCCGGTCGGCGTGACCCCGGTGACGTCGACGGCCTGAATCTGGCCGACGTAGCCGAGGATCGCGTCGAGTTGGCCCGCAAAGGAATCGAGTTCGTCGTCGGTGAGGGCGAGGCGGGCCAGTTTGGCCAGCTTGGCCACATCATCCCGGGAGATCGTGGACACGGGGTCTGAGCCTAGCGCCCGGGCGCACGGGCAGGCGATCGCGCGGATACTCAGCGGATGCCCGCATCCCCGCCCGCCGGATCGCCGCATCCCACCCACGGCCAACTGTTCACCGCTTTCGTTCGGATCACGCTGGCGGGGTTCGGCGGCGCGCTGCCATGGACGCGCCGGATGTTCGTCGAGCAGAAACGGTGGCTGACCCCGGAGGAGTTCAACGACGTCTACGCGCTCTGCCAACTCCTGCCGGGCCCGAATATCGGCCCACCGCCCAGCACACCGTGAAGGCCCCCACCGGCGCCGGGAGCGGCGATCCGACCTCGGCGCCGGCCCGGCGCTGACTCACAGGGCTGGGCCGCACGGTTCGAACCGCGGCCCGAGTTGTGAAAAAGTAGGTATGTGCCCTCCTATTTGCTGCGCATCGAACTCGAGGACCGCCCCGGCAGCCTGGGCTCGCTGGCGGTGGCACTCGGCTCGGTCGGAGCGGACATCCTGTCTCTCGACGTCGTTGAACGCGGCGCCGGCTACGCCGTCGACGATCTGGTGGTCGATCTTCCGAACGGCGCGATGCCGGACATGCTGATCAGCGCTGCCGAGGCGCTGCGCGGGGTGCGGGTGGACACCATCCGGCCGCACACCGGCCTGCTGGAGGCGCACCGCGAACTCGAACTCATCGACCACGTCGCCGCCGCCGCCTCCCGCCCGGCCAAACTGCAGGTCCTCGTCGACGAGGCGCCGCGGGTGCTGCGGGTGGGCTGGTGCACCGTCGTGCGACTCACCGACGCAGGCCCGGAGCGGGTGGTGGGCAGCCCGGGCGCACCCGAAACCCAGGCTGCCGCCACTCCGTGGCTGCCCCTGGACAAGCCCGCGGCCCTGGACGGCGCCGCCGAGTGGGTGCCGCCGCTGTGGCGGGATATGCACACCACCCTGGCTGCCGCCCCGCTCGGCGACCCCGGCACCGCCATCGTGCTGGGGCGCCCCGGCGGACCGGAGTTCCGGCCCTCAGAGGTGGCTCGGCTCGGGTATCTCGCCGGGATCGTCGCCGGTCTGTGGAGTTAGCCCAGGTTCATCGGGTGCAGCGGTCGGGCCGTCCGCCAGCAGCGCCCGGAAGCCGTCCTCGTCAAGAACCGGAACCCCCAGTTCGACGGCCTTGTCGTACTTGGAGCCGGGCGCATCACCGGCCACCACGAACGATGTCTTCTTCGACACCGAGCCGGCCGCCTTGCCGCCGCGAACGATGATCGCCTCCCTGGCCTGATCTCGGGAGAAGCCGGCCAGCGAACCGGTGACCACGATGGTCAGACCCGCCAGGGTCGGCTCGATACCGGCGTCGCGTTCGTCGGCCATTCGCACCCCGGCCGCCCGCCACTTCTCGACGATCGCCCGGTGCCAGTCCACCTCGAACCATTCCCGCAGCGCCGCCGCGATCGTGGGCCCGACTCCCTCGACGTCGGCGAGCTGCTGTTCGGAAGCGGCCATGATCGCCGCCAGACTGCCGAAAGCGGTGGCCAGTGCGCGGGCTGCGGTGGGTCCGACGTGCCGGATCGACAGCGCCACCAGAATCCGCCACAACGGCCGGTCCTGGGCCTTGTCGAGGTTGACCAACAGCCGCTTGGCGTTGGCCGACAACTCGCCTTTCGTAGTCCGGAAGAAGTCCGCCTTCGCCAGGTCGTCGGCGGTCAGGTCGAAGAGGTCCCCTTCGTCGATGATGATGCCGGCCTTCAGCAGCGCGATCGCCGCCTCGTAGCCCAAGCCCTCGACGTCCAAGGCGCCGCGCCCGGCGATGTGGAAGACCCGCTCTCGTAGCTGCGCCGGGCAGGTCCGGGCATTCGGACAGCGGATGTCGACATCACCCTCCTTGGCCGGAGCCAGCGGCGTGCCGCACTCCGGGCACTGAGTGGGCATGACGAACTCGCGTTCGGTCCCGTCGCGCAGATCGACGACCGGACCGAGCACCTCCGGGATCACGTCGCCGGCCTTGCGGATCACCACGGTGTCCCCGATCAGCACGCCTTTGCGCTTGACCTCCGAGGCGTTGTGCAAGGTGGCGAGGCTCACCGTCGATCCGGCGATCCGCACCGGGTCCATGAACGCGAACGGGGTCACCCGGCCGGTTCGCCCGACGTTGACCCTGATATCGCGCAGCCTGGTCTGCGCCTCCTCCGGCGGGTACTTGTACGCCACCGCCCACCGCGGCGCGCGGGAGGTGGCCCCGAGTCGGCGCTGCTGGGTGAACTCGTTGAGTTTGACCACCACGCCATCGATTTCGTGCTCAATCGCATGCCGGCGCTCGCCCCAGTAGCCGATCCGCTCCCGGACCGCGTCCAGACCCCGGACAAGGGTCGTGTTCGCGGAGACCGGCAGCCCCCACGCGTCCAGTGCGACATAGGCGTCCTGCAGTGTGGCCGGGCTGAAGCCGTCGGTGAATCCGATGCCGTGGCAGATCATCCGCAGCGGCCGACGCGCGGTCACCGCGGGGTTCTTCTGCCGCAGTGACCCGGCGGCACTGTTGCGCGGATTGGCGAACGGCGCCTTGCCATCAGCCACCAGGCTCGCGTTGAGGTTCTGGAAGTCGGCGACCATGAAGAACACCTCCCCGCGCACCTCCAGAACGGCGGGCACCGGGAAATCGGCTGCGGCGGTGAGGGTTTCCGGGATGTCATCAATCGTGCGGGCGTTGAGAGTGACGTCCTCCCCGACCCGGCCGTCGCCGCGGGTGGCGGCCCGGTCCAGTCGACCGTCCCGGTAGATCAGGGCGATGGCCACCCCGTCGACCTTCAGTTCGCACAGGTAGTCGGGCTCGGGGCCGATCTCCCCTTCCACCCGGCCCGCCCAGGCGGCCAGTTCATCGGCGTTGAACACGTCATCGAGGCTGAGCATCCGCTCGAGGTGCTCGGCAGCGCTGAAGTCGGTCGCGAAACCTGCACCGCCGACGAGTTGAGTCGGCGAGTCCGGCACCCGCAGTTCGGGATACCGCTCCTCCAACGCCACCAGTTCGTTGAACAGCGCATCGAATTCGGCATCCGAGATGACCGGTGCGTCCTTGATGTAGTAGCGGAACTGGTGTTCGCGGACCTCGTCGGCGAGTTGCTGCCACCGCCGCCGAACATCCGGGTCGATCGGGTCGGTGTCCGAGTCGTCGGGAGCCACCCCCGCAGGCTAGTCGGGCGAGCCGACACGGACCCGATCCGGGGCAGCGCACCGGGGATTCGCCGTTGGGGCCGATCGGGCACATCGGCTGTTGTTTCATTGACGCATGGCGGTGACTTCGAAGTCGCACTCACGATGGTTCACGGTGAAGGCGGTCGCGGGCTGTTGCCTCCTGCTCGCGGCGTGTGCTTCACCGTCGCAACCTTCGGCCGACGAGGCCGCGACAACGTCACCCTCGCTCACGTCAGCCCCGCTGACCTGGACACAATGCGGGGAGCTCCCGAACGAGATTCGCGAATGCTCAACCCTGACAGTGCCACTCGACTACGCCGACCCCGACGGCCCCACGATCGAACTGGCGCTGGCCAGGATCCCGGCCCGCGGACCCGGCGAGAAGGTGGGCTCGATCCTGGTCGACCCCGGCGGTCCCGGAATCTCCGGGGTCGACGAGATCCTGACGCTGCCCAACCAACTCTCGGCCGAGGTGGAGGCACGCTATGACATCGTGGGCTGGGACCGCCGCGCAGTAGGTCGGAGCGGCCCGCTGTGGTGCCGCACACCCGAGGAAATGGGTGCCTACGCGCGCGCCCTGGCGAGCGCCCAATGGTCGACGTCAGCCGACTCGCCCGAGGTCGAACGCTGGGCCGCCCAGGCCCGGGCCTTCGCCGACGGGTGCAAGTCCGGCAACCCCGGTCTGGTCGGCCATATCGGCACCCGCGACTCGGCCCGCGACATGGAGTCGATCCGGGTGGCGTTGAACGAGCCGAAGATGAACTATGTGGGCTGGTCACACGGGACGAAACTGGCCGCGTTCTACATCGACGCCTACCCGCGGAATGTGGGTCGAATGGTGCTTGACAGCGCGATCGATCCGTCGCTGTCGATCGACCAGTACAACCGCGGCCAGTCGCAGGCACTGGAAGCCCAGTTGATGCGGTTCGTGGACTACTGCACCGCCGCCGGCGACTGCCCGTTGCCGGCCGACCACGCTGCCGCGACCGCCGCGCTCAAGACCTATCTGCTGTCGCTGCCCGCCGAGAGTGACGACCCGAAGACGGCCACCCGGGCCGACGTCATGGCCGCACTCGCGGAGGCGATGTACATCCCGCCGGACTCTTTCCCGATCCTGCTCGATGCGCTACAAGACGGTATGGGCGGCGACGGGGCCGGCCTGATCGACATCGGCGGGTTGCGTGATGCCCGATCGAACAGGGCACAGGCCTTGTTCGCCATCAACTGCTACGACTCCACCCCGACGCCCAACGTGGCCGACACAGCGAAACTGGCGGAACAGTGGAACGCCGACACCCCGATCTTCGGGTCAATCAACGCCTGGGGTGGGTTGCGCTGCAACAACTTTCCGGCCCATGACCCGATCGGACCGAAACGCGTGCGTGGGGAGGGCGCGCCACCGGTCGTCGTGGTCGGGGCAGTGGATGACGGGGCGACACCGATCGCCTGGTCCCGAGCCCTCGCAGACCAACTGGTATCAGC
>JAUPLT010000341.1 GCA_030836785.1 Actinomycetota bacterium | reverse complement strand
CACAATGAACGAGGCGGACAGGACAAGGCGGAGCCCGGGCCGCCCAACGTCACCGGCACCGAGGTCCGGGTCGACGGCGGTGCCCACATGTGACACCGACATGTGGCACCGACATGTGGCACCGACATGTGAGATGTGGCCGTCTCCGTTGCGGATGCGTGCGAAATGGGCCAAGGTTTACCCACGGTCGCTCGCCGGATCAGGTGATCGGCAGCGCCGGACAGCCCAGAGGAGGACGGACCCTGACTGACACCGGCGCGGCCGCGACAACACAGACCACCGGGCACGGCCGGGCCGTCGGAGCCGACGGCCGGCCCCCCGTCGTCGAGATCGACCACGTCACCAAGAGGTTCGAGGACTACATCGCGGTGGCCGACGCCGACTTCTCCATCGGCGCGGGCGAGTTCTTCTCAATGCTGGGCCCGTCCGGTTGCGGCAAGACCACCACGCTGCGGATGATCGCCGGGTTCGAGACCCCGACCGAGGGCGCCATCCGCCTCGAAGGCGTTGACGTCTCCCGGGTGCCTCCCAACAAGCGCAACGTGAACACCGTATTCCAGCACTATGCGCTCTTCCCGCACATGACGGTGTGGGACAACGTCGCCTACGGGCCTCGGTCCAGGAAGAAGGACAAGGCGACCGTCAAGAAGAGCGTCGATGAACTGCTCGAAGTGGTCCGGCTGACCGACTTCGCGCTGCGCAAGCCCAGCCAGCTTTCCGGCGGCCAGCAGCAACGCGTCGCGCTGGCCCGCGCCCTGGTCAACTACCCCAGCGCACTGCTCCTCGACGAACCGCTGGGAGCGCTGGACCTCAAGCTGCGCCACGTCATGCAGTTCGAACTCAAGCGGATCCAGCGCGAGGTGGGCATCACGTTCGTCTACGTCACCCACGACCAGGAAGAGGCGCTGACGATGAGTGACCGCATCGCGGTCATGAACGCCGGCAACGTCGAACAGATCGGCACCCCCACCGAGATCTACGACCGCCCTGCCTCGGTGTTCGTCGCCGGATTCATCGGGCAGGCCAACCTGTGGCACGGCCGGCAGACCGGGCGCAGCAACCGCGACTACGTCGAGGTCGACGTGCTGGGCTCCACCCTGCGGGCCCGGCCCGGTGACACCACCATCGAATCCGGCGGCAAGGCCACCCTGATGGTGCGCCCGGAACGGGTGCGGATCTCCGTCGACCCGCCCGCCGGGATGACGACGGGGGCGGTCGCCGCGATTCGGGCCACCGTCGCCGACCTGACGTTCCAGGGGCCGGTGCTCAGACTCTCGCTGACCGCGCCGGACGGTTCGCCGGTGCTGGCACATGTCGGCCCCGAACAGGACCTGCCGATGCTTCGGCCGGGCGACGAGGTGTACGCCGGCTGGTCACCGGACGCTTCCCTGGTGCTTCCAGACGCCGATATCCCGACCGCCGAGGATCTCGAAGAGATGCTCGACGACTCCTGAAGCATCCCGGCCGCGCTTTTCCGACCGACTGCTATTTCCGACCGACTGCTATTTCCGACCGACCGCACTGTCGAAAGGCTTCTCCCCCATGGCACAACAGATCGACCCGAACGTCCTGGCCCGGCTGAACTCCCGGCGCCGCTTCATCGGCGGCGGGGCCGCCGCCGCGGCGGCGCTGATCCTCGGACCGTCCTTCCTGGCAGCGTGCAGTTCCGGGGAGAAGTCCGGCTCCGGTCCCTCGGCCGCGCCGTCGGCGCCCGAGGACGACGGCAGCCCGGCGACCGGAAAGCTGCGGGTGTCGAACTGGCCGCTGTACATGGCGGACGGCTTCGTGGCCGCGTTCCAGACCGCCACCGGCCTCAGCGTCGACTACAAGGAGAACTTCAACGACAACGAGGAGTGGTTCGCCAAGAACAAGGAACCGCTCTCGCGCAAACAGGACATCGGCGCCGATCTGGTGGTGCCCACGCAGTTCCTGGCCGCCCGGCTCAACGCCCTCGGCTGGTTGAACCCGATCAGCGACAGCCGCTGGACGAACAAGAAGAACCTGCGCCCGGATCTGCTGAACAGCAAAGCCGACGAGGGACGCAAGGTCACCGCCCCCTACATGTCCGGAATGGTCGGTATCGCCTATAACCGGGCGGCGACCGGTCGCGACCTCACCAAGGTCGACGATATGTGGGATCCGCAGTTCAAGGGCAAGGTCAGCCTGCTGTCGGACACCCAGGACGGTCTGGGCATGTTCATGCTGGCGCAGGGCAACTCCCCGGAGAACCCCACCCTGGAGAACGTGCAGAAGGCCGTCGACGTCATCCGGGACCAGAAGGACAAGGGCCAGATCCGCCGGTTCACCGGCAACGACTACGCCGACGACCTCGCCGCGGGCAATATCGTGGTCGCGCAGGCCTGGTCGGGGGACGTGGTGCAGTTGCAGAAGGACAACCCGGATCTGAAGTTCGTGGTTCCGGAGTCGGGAAGCACGCTGTTCCTGGACACCATGGTGATCCCCTACACCACTCAGAACCAGAAGGCCGCCGAGGAGTGGATCAACTACGTCTACGACCGGGCCAACTACGCCAAATTGGTCGCCTTCACCCGCTTCGTGCCGGTGCTCAGCGATATGGCCGACGAGCTGAACAAGATCGCACCGGACCTGGCCGGAAATCCGCTCATCAACCCCTCACAGGCGACACTCGACCAGCTCAAGTCCTGGCCACCGCTGACCGACCAGCAGACCCAGGAGTTCAACAAGGCCTACGCAGCGGTCACCGGCAGCTGATGATGGTCACCTTCTGATGGTCAACTTCTGATGGCGGGGGTAGCCAGCAGCAACCGCCAGCGCAGCAGGCTCGCGCCGTATCTGATGATCCTGCCCGCACTGGCCTACCTCGGCGTGTTCTACGTGGTGCCGATCTACTCGCTGTTCCGCACCTCGCTGTCGACGATGGGCGGCTCGGTCTATCTACCGACGCTGACCTTCGCCTGGGAGTTCGGCAACTACACCCGTGCGCTGAGCGAGTACCGCGACCAGATCATGCGGTCGTTCGGGTACGCGTTCTGCGCGACGGTGCTGTGCCTGCTGCTCGCCTTTCCGCTGGCCTACGTCATCGCGTTCAAGGCCGGCCGGTTCAAGAACCTGCTGCTCGGCCTGGTGATCCTGCCGTTCTTCGTCACGTTCCTGATCCGGACCATCGCCTGGAAGACCATCCTGGCCGACGAGGGCTGGGTGGTCAGCGCCCTGGGTTCGGTGGGCCTGCTGCCCAGCGAGGGACGGCTGCTGTCGACAAGTTGGGCGGTGATCGGCGGCCTGACCTACAACTGGATCATCTTCATGATCCTGCCGCTCTACGTCAGCCTGGAGAAGATCGACGCCCGCCTGCTAGAGGCCTCCCGCGACCTCTACGCCACCAACCGCCGGATGTTCGGCAAGGTGATCCTGCCGCTGGCGATGCCCGGCGTGCTGGCCGGCAGCCTGCTGGTCTTCATCCCGTCGGTGGGCGATTTCATCAACGCCGACTACCTGGGCAGTACCAAGACCACGATGATCGGCAACGTGATCCAGAAGCAGTTCCTGGTGGTCAAGGACTACCCGGTGGCCGCGGCCATGAGCTTCGTGCTGATGGCGCTGATCCTGGGCGGGGTGCTGCTCTACACCCGGGCGCTGGGCACCGAGGATCTGGTGTGAGGGGACCGGCATGACGACGTTCGTTCCGGATCTGAAGCCGGGGCGCAGTTTCCGCGGGACGTTCAAACTCGGGGACGCCACCCTCCGACTCGCCGCGGGGCTGACGCTGCTGTTCCTGTTCGCCCCGATCCTGGTGATCATCGCCTTCTCGTTCAACAAGCCGGCCGGGAAGTTCAACTACACCTGGCAGGGCTTCACCTGGGAGAACTGGGCGAACCCCTTCAAGTACCCGGCGCTCACCGACGCCTTGAAGCTCAGCCTCAACGTGGCCGCCGTGTCGACCGCGATCGCGCTGGTGCTGGGGACCCTGGTCGCGGTGGCTCTGGTCCGCCAGCGCTTCCGGGGCCGCACCGCCGTCGACACCTTCATGGTGCTGCCGTTGACCTCCCCCGAGGTGGTGATGGGTGCCTCGCTGCTGACGCTGT
>JAUPLT010000340.1 GCA_030836785.1 Actinomycetota bacterium | reverse complement strand
CGGTCTCGACCCGGTCCTCGAAGGACAGAATGTTATCCACTCCGAAGCGGTCCATACCCAGGTATGAACCGGCCGCGATCAGCTCTTCCAGGTAGTCCAGGTCGGTGGTGTCGCCGCTGTGCCCGATGATCACCCGGCTCAGGTCCACGCCCTCCATGGCGAAGATGCGCTGCTGCTCCAGGCCCCTTCGGGTGCGCGCATGGGTGTGGGTGGTGATCGGTACGCCGGTGGCGCGGTGGGCCTGCGCGATGGCCCGCAGCACCCGCTCCACCCCCGGGGTCAGACCCGGTTCGTCGGTGGCGCACTTCAGGATCGCGGCCTTGACTCCGGTTCCGGCGATGCCCTCGGTGATATCGCGGACGAACATCTCCACCATCGGCTCCGGCCCGTCCAGTGCGGTGCCCGGGCCGGAGAAGTGGAAGTACATCGGGACGTCGTTATAGGTGTAGACGCCGGTGGCGACCACGATCTGCAGGTCGGTCCGGGCCGCCACCCGTTGGATGCGGGGGAGGTAGCGGCCCAGTCCGATCACGGTGGGGTCGACGATGGTGTCTACCCCGATCTCTTTGAGCGCGTTGAGTTTCTGCACCGCGGCGTCCTCGCGGGCGGTCTCGTCGCCCCAGCCGTCGGGATAGTTGGCGATGATCTCCGGCGACAGCACGAAGACGTGCTCGTGCATCAGCGTCACGCCGAGGCCGTCGGTGGGAATCGCGCCTCGAACCGTCTGCACCTGGGGCTGCCCGGCCATGGCCCGACCCTACGTGGGAGAGGTTGCGGCGGTGTCGGTTTCGTCGCCGCGTTTGGTCCGGCGCGGCAGGACGGGCAGCACCACCGCGGAGGCGGCCAGCACCCCGACGGCCACCAGTGCCGGCAGTTGCACCCATCCGGAGTGGCCCAGGTAACCGTCCACCGACCGCCATGGCTGGCGGGACAACAGGGTGCCGGCGATGATCAACCCGATCGGCGCGGCGGCCAGGGTGATCCGGTCGGAGGTGATCCGGTCCGCCGGGGCCCGCCGGTGCCGCAGTAGCAGCCGAACGGCGAGTGCGGCGCCGAACACCGCGACACCGGCCGCCCCGCCGAGGAGCACTCCGACCCCCAGCACCCCGATCACCGCCACCGCCCGCGGCGCCCACGGGCGCGCCCCGCCGGTGGTCGGGCGTCGCCGCCCGGGCCAGTAGGCCAGCAGTGCGAGCAGGGGCAGCAGCGCCAGGCCGACCACCAGTGAGATCCGGTAGGCGGTGTTGGCCGGGTAGCTGAGCGCGACGGTGCCCTGCGCACCCGGCGGCAGCACCCAGCCCTGTTGCCAGCCGTTGACGGTCACCGGAGTCAGCGCGGCGCCGTCGGGGGTGCGGGCCTGCCATCCGGGGTTGATGCTCTCGGGAACCACCAGAACCCGGGCGGCCGGGGAGCGCGGCACCGCTACTTCTCGGCGGTCGGCCGACCACGCCAGCACCTCGACCGGAGCCGTCGGCGCGGTGCGCAACCGGGCGGCCAGTGGGCCTGACAACTCGACGCCGTCGGCGACGAACGCCGAACCCGGACTCACCAGAAGCTCCTGCTGCCCGGCCGGTAGCGCGAGCGGGTTGCGGTCGCAGGCGCGGGCCGGCACCGGAAGGCTTCGCAGCAGCGCGTCGACCGTCGTCGAGACCGACGTCTGCACGAATCGCCCGGAGACCGCGAGCACCGGCCCCTGCCCGCAGGGCACCTCGACCCGGCGGTTGCGGTTGGCGGCGGCGTCGGCGGCCGCGATCGGCGCCCCGCTTCGGCCCAGTGCGGCGACCTCCGCCAGACCAGGCGGTTTGAGCTGGTCGAAGCCGAGCGCGGTGCGGTCGATGACGTCGTTCCAGTCCAGCAGGCTGATCCGCACGGTGTCGGTCACACGCGGGCGCAGCGGCAGGTTCTGCGGGGCCGGGTCGGAAGACTCCGGGTCGGTCTGAAGCTCACGGACCTGCGGGCCGTCGCCGAGGTCGATCGCGACCAGTTGTGGGTGGGTGGGCAGGGCCGAACCGCTGGGCGTCAGGCGGACACCGGCGACCTCGGCGGGCCGGGGCAGGGTGAGGGTGATGGTGGGCGGGGTGCGGTGCTGCACGACGCTCTGCGGGGCGGTCCAGGCCGTCCGTGGGTCACCGTCGGCCGCGGCGTAGGCCGAACCCTGGATGTCGATCAGGTCGGCCGGGCCGTCGGCCCGCGCCGCGCCGGGCTGGGCCACCAGATCGGCCAGCCGCGGACCCTGACGGGCCCGCACCCATACCGTCGGGGCCACCTCGATCGTGGACGGCACGGTCAGCGTGCGGCTCAGGGTCACCGGTTCCTCGGGCGCCACCGCCATCGAGGCCGCGCAGTGCACACCGTCCCCGGCCTCTCTGATGCCGCCGGCGCAGCCGTCCCGGCCGAGCAGTTCGGAGCCGAGATCCCAGGCGGCGACGGGCGACCCGGCCGGGGGGGCGGGCACCAGGACGGTGTGCCGGATGTCCACCGGGTGTGCGAAACCGGAAGCGTCGTACTGGGTGAGGGACAGGTCGGTGATCGCGAACTGCACTCCCGACGAGCCGTCGTCGGTGCCGACCGCGGTGACGCGCACCCACGGCGTCTCGCCGTAGGGCAGCGCCACCGTCAGCGGTTCGCCCGGTTTGTCGAACCCCAGGGTGGTGGTCCCGTTGACGGTGGACACCTGTATCCGGCGGACCTGGGCGCCGACCGCGGTCGCGCTCGGGGTGATGGTCAGCGTCGCGTTGGTGACCGGTCGGTCGAAGTCGACCTGCAGCCACTGCCCCAACGCCGGTTCCAGTGAGTTGGACACCCACGCGGTCGCGGGATCCTTGTCGATCGCGGCGACGGTCCCACTGGACGGCGCGACGTTGGGCAGGGTGGTGGCGTCCGAGGACGAACTGGAGGCGCTCAGCCGTCCGCCGGTCCACTTCCCGGCCACCGGCGCCGCACCGGGGGCGGGGTAGTCGGGTACCCGGTTGTGGGTGGTGCGCGCATCGCCGGGGGCCCGGACCGCCGAGGAGTGGTCGTCGACACGGCCGTAGTCGGTCTCCCGGTTCACCGGCGTGTCGGTGACGATGACGCCGACGCCCGGCGGGGTGTTCAGCCCGGCGCGCTGGGCGTCGCCGGTCAGCAGCATCGGTCCCAGCGGCGGGAGTTCGAGCAGCCGACGGCGTTCGTCGATCCGCAGTAGCGATTCGGGGCCGCCGGCGATCCGGGCCATCTCGCTGGCCGCGGCCAGGTAGGGGGCCCCGGGACTGAGTGACGGGCCGCCCAACGACGGGCCGCCGGCAGGTGCCACCCGGTAGATCTGCACGGCGGGGAACAGCGGCCGCAGTCCGCTGTCGGTGATGAAACCCTCGACCGTGCCCGGGCCGACCGGTTCGCCGAACTCGGCGACCTTGGCGAGCCCGGGGGAGCCGTCGATCGCCCGGTGCACCAGTAGCGGACGGGCCGACCGGGAGTGTTCCGGGTCGAGGTCGTTGCGCACCACGAGATAGGAGATGCCCTGCCGGGCCAGGGTGTCGGCGAGCCCGGCCGACGGCCGTCCGGCGGCGATCAGGCGCTGTACCGAGTCCAGCGCCCGGATGGTTTGCGGCGGGGTCAGCGGGATGGAATCCCTTACCCCCCAGGGTGACTCACCGAGAACCTGAAGCGGCTCGTCGTGGCTGTTCCCCCAGATCTGGGTGGCGAACGGTGCCCCGGGCACCACCAGCACCCGGCCCGGGGCGGGGTCGCCGGTGTTGTGCTCGGTCAGCCAGTCCGCCGCCTGATGCCAGTAGTCCGGGATGGCGGCGAACGCGCCGGACGGCGTGAGACGGCCGGTCCAGGCCATCGAGGTCGCCACCAGCAGCGCGGTCAGCACGACGACGCCGACGGCCACCCGGCGGTCGTCCTCGGGGTGGGCGACCGACCGCAACCACACCGGTCGCGGCGCGCTGCCCGGCAGCGGGATCCGGCCGAGCAGGTGGGCGATCCCGAGAACCAGGGGGATGCGGATCACCGGTTCCAGTTTGTGGACGTTGCGCAGTGGGGCGCCGGCGGCGTCGAGGAAGGACTGCACGATCTCGGCCAGCGGTGAACCCAGCCCGCCGGCGTACCCGGCGGTGAGCAGCACCAGACCGGTCAGCAGCATCGTGATCAGCCGGCCCCGGGCCGGCATCGACCGCAGCGCCAGCCCGGCCAGGCCGCCGGCCGCCACCAGCGTGGTTGCCAGCACCATGACCGGCTGGGTGACCAGTTCCGAGGCCGCCGTGGCCGTGGGCGCGACGAACGGGGTCCAGGCCGAGGTCCCGCGCAACACCTCGGTCAGCGAGGTCCACTGGGTGGTGACCCCGGAGGACTCGATGAAGTCCAGGAACGGCGGGCTCACCCGGCCCAGCAGCAGCAGCGCACCGGCCCACCAGGCGACCGCCAGCGCCACGGCCAGCGCCCACCAACCGGTGAACCGCCACCACAGCCGGTTCGGCCGGTGGCAGGCCCACCACACCAGGGCAGGCAGGCAGGCGGCGAGGCTGGCCACCGCGTTGACCGCGCCCATCAGCGCCAGGGCGACCGCCGACTGCGCGGCGAGCATCCGCAGCGGCCGGGCCCCGGCGGACCCGGCGGGCCCCGACCGGGCATCCAGCGCCCTGATCACCGGCAGCAAAACCCAGGGCGCCAGCATCATCGGCAGTGTCTCCGACGAGATCGAACCGAGAGTCGTCAGGACGCGCGGGGACAGCGCGAACGCCCCCGCCGCGACCAGACGCGAGGTCGGGGTGCCGATCCGCAGCGCCTCGGCCACCCGCAGCAGGCCCCAGAAACCGGCGGTCAGGAGCACCGCCCACCACAGCCGCTGGGTAACCCAGCCGGGGATGCCGAGTTCGTGGCCGGCCAGGAAGAAGGCGCCGTGCGGGAAGAGGTAGCCGTACGCCTGGTTCTGGACCTGGCCGAACGGCAGGTCGCTGTTCCACAGGTTGGCCGCCCGGGATAAGAACCGCAGCGGGTTGGCCGTCAGGTCGAGTTTGGTGTCGGGGGCGATCAGTCCCGGTGACTGCGCGAAACAGAGCACCAGTGCGGCGGCGAAAACACCGCCCAGCCACCGTCGGGCCAGCGGGGACCCGGTATGTCCCGGTGCGGGTGCCGCCTCAGCCATCATGCGAGGGCCGCCATGCCAGGGGCCACCGTGACCGGGGTGTTCCTAGCCGCGGTTGCCGTACTCGACCCGGTTGAGCACCGAGGAGGCCGGGTCGCCCGGCGCGACCTGCGGTTTGGTGTCCTGCTGGAGCATGAGCGTCACGCCGAATACCGAGGCGGCGCCCAGTAACAGGCCCACCAGTGTGCTGGCGGCGGCGGGCACCACGAAGCGGGTCATGGTCGGAACCTAGCACGCGGGGCGCGGATGCCGGGTGTCGGCGTAGTTGGTATCGGCTGGCCGACATGTCAGCATGGTCGGATGCTGAACCGGGTGTCCCCCCTCGTCCTGCGCCGGAGCCCCCACCGGAGCCGGTACCGCCGCGCGGCGGTTGCCCTGGCTGCCGTCCCGATGCTCGTGGTCGGCTGCTCGGCCCCCGCGACAGTCTCCGCGCCGGGTTCGTCGGCTCCCGCCGGTGCGCCGCAGAGCAGCGCCGCCACCCCGTTGGCGGGTTCCCTTCAGGTTCCCGCGGCGCCCGCGCCCCCGGCCTGCGGGGAGGGCGCGGCACTGCTGGCGTCGATGTCCACCCGGGACAAGCTGGCGCAGTTGCTGATGGTCGGCGTGCGCAACGCGGCAGACGCCCGCGCCGTGGTGGGCAACCACCACGTTGGCGGCATCATGATCGGCAGCTGGACCGACCTGTCCATGCTGACCGACGGGTCGCTGGCCGACATCTCGAATCTGGGGCCGCTGCCGCTGGCGGTCAGCGTCGATGAGGAGGGCGGCCGGGTGTCCCGGCTGGCGTCGTTGATCGGGGCCGCGCCGTCGGCCCGCACGCTGGCCCAGACCCAGACCCCCGACGAGGTGTATCAACTCGCGCTCTCGCGGGGCCGGCAGATGCGCGGGCTGGGCATCACCGTCGATTTCGCGCCCGTCGTCGACGTCTCCGACCAGGGCGCCAACACCGTGATCGGCGATCGTTCGTTCTCCAACGACCCGGCGACGGTCACCTCCTACGCGGGAGCCTTCGCCCGCGGTCTGCGCGACGCGGGGGTGTTGCCGGTGCTCAAGCACTTCCCCGGGCACGGACACGGTTCGGGCGACTCGCACACCGCGGGTGTGGTGAGCACGCCGCCGCTGGCCCAGCTCATGGAGAGCGATCTGGTGCCGTACCGCACGTTGACCGCTGAAGCTCCGGTCGGCGTGATGATCGGTCACCTGGAGGTGCCCGGCCTGACCGGAAACACCCCGGCGAGCCTGAGCCCGGCCGCGATCAACCTGCTGCGCAGCGGCGGCTACGGCGGCCCGGGGTTCAACGGGCCGGTGTTCAGCGACGACCTGTCGAGCATGGCAGCGATCAATTCCCGCTACGGAGTAGCCGAGGCGGTCCTGCGGGCGCTGCAGGCCGGCACCGATGTGGCGCTGTGGATCACCACCAACGAGGTGCCGGCGGTGCTGGACCGACTCGAGCAGGCGGTCGCCGGCGGTGAACTGGCGATGCCCGCCGTCGAGGGATCGGTGCTGCGGATGGCCGGTATCAGGGGGCCCAGCGCGCGCTGCGGCGGGTAAGCGGCCGGGGCAGGCGGCGGTCATGGCGGTAGGGGGCACCAAGCGGCTGCCGCGGGCGGTGCGCGAACAGCAGATGCTCGACGCCGCCGTGCAGCTGTTCTCCGCGCACGGCTACCACGAGACCTCGATGGACGCCATCGCGGCGCAGGCGCAGATCTCCAAGCCGATGCTGTACCTGTACTACGGCTCCAAAGAAGAGCTGTTCGGCGCCTGCCTGAGCCGGGAACTGGGCCGGTTCATCGACGCCGTCCGCGCCGATATCGACCTGAAGGCCAGCCCGCGGGAGTTGTTGCGGCGCACGATCGTGTCAGTGCTGCATTACATCGACGCCAACCGGGCGTCGTGGATCGTGCTCTACACCCAGGCCACCAGTTCCCAGGCGTTCGCGCACACCGTCCGGGAGGGCCGGGAGCGGATCATCGACCTGGTCGCCCGACTGCTGGAGGCGGGCACCCGCAACCCCGAGCCGGACACCGACTTCCACATGATGGCGGTGGCCCTGGTGGGAGCCGGCGAGGCGGTCGCGGCCCGGGTCAGCGTCGGCGACACCGATGTCGACGACGCGGCCGAACTGCTGATCAATCTGTTCTGGCGGGGTCTTAAGGGAGCGCGCGAACCGTCGCAGTGAGGTGCGGGTAGCCCTTACTCATATTGCGCAGGGCGATGTCCCAGCCGGTATCCGGACCGGGGCCCGTCCGTTCCACATAGACCCCCGCGGTGGCCGGTAGCAGCACCGGCTTGCCGAACTTCACCGCGTAGCGCACCCGGTCGGGTAGGTGCCCCTCGATGTTGGCCAGAACCGCTGCCGCACTGAACATTCCGTGCGCGATCACAGTGGGGAAGCCGAACAGCTTCGCCCCGACGGTGCTGATGTGGATCGGGTTGCGGTCACCGCCGACGGCGGCATAGCGGCGGATCTGCGCGGGGCTGATGCGCAGGACCGAGTTGGGCGGCGGCAGTTTCGGCTGTTTCGGCGGTTCCGGCTTCGGCTCGCCGGACAGGCTGGTGCGCTGCTGGTGCAGGAATGTCGAGACCTGATGCCAGGCGAGATCATTGCCGACGGAGACCTCGGTGACGAGATCGGCCAGCAGACCTTTCCGGTGCTCGCGAAGGTTCTCGGCGCGCACCGCGACCCCGACGGTGTCGGTCACGGCGATCGGCCGGTGCGCGGTGATGACGTTCTCGACATGCACGGCGCCCATCGCCGGGAACGGGAAGTCGAATCCGGTCAGCACCGACATCACCGTCGGGAAGGTCAGCACGAACGGGTAGGTCAGCGGGACCGTGTCGGCGTAACGCAGACCGGTGACCGCGGCGTACGCGGCCACGTTGGACCGGTCGATCGGCAGCGCACCGATGCGGTGCACCTGCTCCGGCAGTCGGTCGCCGCGCGGGATGATCGGCAGCGCGCCGGCCGCCGCGCGAACCATGTTCGGCAGTTCCAGTTTCACTTCAGGCCGCCAGTTCACGTCAGGCCCCCAGCATCGCCTGGCCGCAGACCCGGATCACGTTGCCGGTCACCGCGTTCGATGCCGGGCTGGCGAAGTAGGCGATGGCCTCGGCGACGTCGATCGGTTCGCCGCCCTGGTACAGCGAATTCAGCCGGCGCCCCACCTCGCGGGTGGCCACCGGAATGGCCGCCGTCATCGCCGTCTCGATGAATCCCGGCGCCACCGCGTTGATGGTGATGCCCCGCGCGGCCAGGGTGGGCGCCAGTGCCCGGGTGAGGCCGATCATGCCGGACTTGGTCGCGGCGTAGTTGGTCTGACCGCGGTTCCCGGCGATGCCGGCCATCGAGGACAGCCCGATGATCCGCCCGCCGGTGCCGATGCTGCCGTTGCCCACCAAACCCTGGGTGAGGGCCAGGGGGGCAACGAGATTCACCGCTACCACGGCGTCCCAGCGGGCGTCATCCATGTTCGCGAGCAGTTTGTCGCGGGTGATGCCCGCGTTGTTGACCAGGATGTCG
>JAUPLT010000002.1 GCA_030836785.1 Actinomycetota bacterium | reverse complement strand
CGGGAGCCGCAACGGCGGACCGGGCCGCGGCCGGCGACACCGTGGCGGCGCTGGCCGGAACCGGCGTCGCCAGTGCGCCGGCGACGGTCTTCACCACGGCCTGCACCGCGGTGCGGAGACTCGGGGCGAAGTTGGCCGCGATGGCTTCAGGGGTGAGCCCGTCGATCGGTCCGGTCTGGACGCCTGCGCCGATGGTCAGGTTGAGGATGGTGCCCGGCAGGCCCTCCGGGCCCAGCAGGCCGTTGACGACCCCGTTCCACGCGCCTTCGAGGTCGAAGGACAGCAGGCTCGTCACCACGCCACCGACGATGTCGACGGTCTTGCCGATCAGCGCGGTGGGGATGCCCACCGCGGTGCCGACCAGACCGACCAGGAGCTCCGGAATGGTGGCGAGCAGCGCACCGGCGCGGGCGATCACACCGGATGCGATGTAAGAACCACCGGCCAGCAGGAAGCTTCCGGCCGTGAAGATCGGCTGGATGACCGCGGCAGCCAGCGCCTCGATGGCACCCAGCGGATCGCCACCGATGAACTGCAGGGCGGCGTCAACGACCTCGGCGGGGAAGTTCCAGACACCCTCGCTGATCGAGAAGGCGGCCCCGTAGAGGCTGCTGGACGCAACCTGCAGGTAGTCGGTGCCGTTGTAGCCGAGCTGGCTGATGATCGGCAGCGCATCGTCGATGATCTGCGGGATCAGCCCGACCGACGAGTAGCCGCCGAGGGCCGCGTTGCCCAGCGCGGCGGGCAGCACCGGGTAGTTGGTGGGCGGGACACCCCAGAAGGTGCCGAACTGAGCGAAGGGCCACTGCGCCGCGTCCGCCGGGTTGGCATTGCTGAACAGGTAGTTGGTCGCCATCACGGAGGTGTTCAGCAGCGCGGTGATCGGGCTGTCGAAAGCGGCGAGCGAGACGTTGGCGAGCGACGGAGCCTGCAGAGCGGGCAGGTTGACGGCCGGTGCAACCGGCGTGAGAGCGATGGCACTAGCGCCGACAAGCGCGGTCGTGCCCGCAATCATCTGCGAGCGAAGTGAGAGTTGCATTTCGGGGTCCTCCGGTACATGAGTCGATCCTGACTGCTTGAGATTACCTGAGAAAATACTGAGTTCAAAGCCATTCGGCGGGCCATTTTCTCGCCGCCTCCGAACTGGGGCGATCCAAAGACCGAAACGGTGCCGGCGCAATCCACAATCGCACTGCTGGCAAATTCCTGAATCTTCCGTTGGCGTGCTATCGACTGCGGGCCGACCACGAACCGTGGGTACTTCAGCTAACCGGTAGCAGAGCGTCCCCTCCCCCGTTACCCAAAGTGGGGCGAACAGAGTGGGGACGCTCCTGCCGCACAATCCCAACCCTCGGCCGATTTACCGGGCCGATATAACAGGACGGATTCTCCAAGCCGAATTATCGGGCAGCCCGCGACACCTTCTGCGCGCCGGCCTTACCGTGGGCGGAGGCGGGATGACCGAGATCGCTAGCCGCTAGGGCGACGTCCGACTTGGCCTGGGACAACGACGGGATGCTCAGCCCCCCCCCCCGCTGCCAAGGACTTGCCGGACAGCGACCAGCGACACCATCGATCGCACAAAAGACACCTGCCCCTCCCGATCGGGAGGGGCAGGTGCGGAAACTACCTAGACGGGAAGGCCGGCGGCTATCCCCCGGTACGGCCGCCGCGGGTCGCCTGCTGCTTGGACGGCGCGGCCTTCTCGGCCGCCGGGACCGTCTCGTCGGCACCGGCGGTATCGGCGCCGGACCCGGCCGTCACGCCAGCCGCGCCCGCCGAACCGCCGTCAGTGGCCTGATCCCCGGCGACCGGACGGGCCACGTCGACGGTGGTCGCCTCAGTCGCAGGCTCGGCCGCCGGCGCCTCGGATGCGCCCTCGGCGGGCTCCTCAGCCGCGGTAACCTCGACCTCCGCTGCGGACTCAGCGGCCGTCGAATCGACACCGGTTGCCGCCGCCTGCGATGGGAGCACGGCCGCCGCGGCTTCGATCGCCTCGGGAACGAAGGAATCGTTGCGGATACCGCCGTCACCGTAGGAACCCAGGTCACCAAGCCGCTGGGACGCCGATGTCAGGTCGGAACGCAGGCTCGGGATGGTGACGGTCGGGACCACACCCTCCTCGTACTCGACGTCCTCGATGATGCCGACGCCGACCAGCAGGTTCTCGATCTGGCCCAACGTGCCGTCGACACCGAGCAGCCCGTTGACGGCACCGTTCCAGGCATCCTCCAGTTGGAGTGAGACCAGGTCGGTGACCACACCACTCAACGTGGCCAGCGCGGACTCCACGACATAGGTCGCGCCACCGATCACCGTGCCGATCACATTCGCCAGCAGACCGGGGATCGTGTTGGAGATGACCGTCGCGGCGTTGGCGATCGAGTTGTCGACGATGTAGCCCACCGCTTGGGCGACGTCGGAGATACCCTGCACGATCGGCCCGAGGATCTGCGTCTGCAGCTCGGCCAAGGCCTGGTCGATCTGGCCGGCGGCCAGGTAGCCGAGGGCTGTGACGAGAGCGAACGGGGTGTTCCAGATCGCACTGGTCGCACCGGACACCAGACCGGTCAGTCCGTAGCTCGTCGCGCTGATGTAGCCCGAGAGGTTACTGAGGACGGCCGACAGGGCACCGTTGGAGAACTGGTTGACGAAGTCCGGGATCGCGCCCCAGTAGCCGGGCGCGAACAGGAAGGAGAAGTCCGGGGTGTAGAACGCGTCCGGCCAGTACAGCTCGTCCGGCGGCGGGACCGATGCCTGATCGAAGATGTTGAACGCCACGTCGTCGACGGTCCCGAGAAGTACGGCGACCGGGTTGACGACGGCGACGAGGTTCACTGCGCCCGACATCTGTGACGTCGACAGTTCCGGCTGGGCGATGGGGGCGACGGCGACGGCCGTCAAGCCCACGGCGGCGACGCCCGCGATCAACTGCGAACGAAGTGAGAGTTGCATGATTGGGGGTTCCTCCCGAACGGGCGTGCACTGACCTTGGCCACGCTACCTGAGAAAACCCTTAGCGCAAACCCGAATCGCGGCTACTGGGTCACCTTCTCCAGCAAATCGCCTGGAAGGGACATGTCATCATCTGATCTGGATTTTCTAGCAATCAGGCTACGATCCGAGCGAACACACTGGCCACCTGCCGACCTTAGGCGCGCACCGCTGCCTGAGAACAGGCTGACGGGCTAACGCAAGGCTTCCAGCACGGCAAGGCTTTCAAGAACGGCGGCGACATACCGGGTGGGACACACCAGCAGGTCGGGCAGCAGTGG
>JAUPLT010000339.1 GCA_030836785.1 Actinomycetota bacterium | reverse complement strand
GTGTCCAGCGTCGCCGCGGCGCTCTGGTGAGCGTCGATCGCCGCGCCCTGGCCCGCCGGCGGTGTGCTCGGCGGAACCGGCGCCAACGGGCAGTCACACGCCAGCCCACCGGCACCGAAACACTCACGCGCTCTACCCATCACACCCCCCGCCGCCCGCACAAACGCCTCCACACTCATCGCCGCGCCACTCCGCTGGAATCACTCATCAGCTGGTCGGTTGTTTCAGGCCTGCGTCGGTGGAGTCGCCAGTTTCGTCGGGTCGATCCACCCCAGGAAGTCCGGCCCGGAGCCCACGGATTCCTGCGGCTGCACCTGACCGTTCACCAAGACCTGCTTGTTGCCCAAAGCCATCACCATGTGGTCCTCCCAGACACCCACATCGCCAGCCTTCAGCTGGGCAGGCGGCACCGGATCGGTGACCGGAGTGCCCGGCGGCGGCAAGGTCACCCCCTGCTGGGCGTAGCCCTCACTGACCGAGGAGCCGTTGAGGATCGCGCGCACCGCGGCCGCGCCGACCGGGGATCGGGCCTCCGTGGTCGACCCGTCGGGCAAGGCAACCTCGGTGGTCTTCGGCGTTTCCGCCGCACCGTCGGCCCCCTCGTCACCGTCCGCTGTTGCCCCGGCGTCGGCCTTGCCGTCGGCGTCGTCGGCGATCCCAGTTTGTGCGACCGGGGTGGCGCTGGCCGCCCCGGTGCCCTCCCCGCCGCCCTGGTCGCCCTCGCTGACTTCACCGCCGTCACCGTCACCGCCGTCACCGTCACCGACGCCACCGTCGTCCTTCGCGCCCGTGGGCGCGCCCTCTTGGTCGGGCAAACCCAGTCCGTCGTCTTTGAAGCCCATCGGCGGCTCTGCGCTACCCGACAGGCCGCTCAACGCGCTCATCGGGTCGCCGCCGAAACTGGGCAACCCGCCCAGCCCGCCGCCACCGAGTGACGGCAGGCCCATCGGCAGACTACCGCCGCCCATCGGCATCATCCCCGCACCCATCGGCATCCCCGTGCCGAACGGATTAGCAGCGCCCGCCTGTTGGACCGCCGGCTCGGCCTTGGCCGCGGCGGCGGCGGCGGTGTCACCCCCGTTGCCGGCCGCAGACCCGCTGTCCTCGGTCGGGCTGGGGGTGGTGTCCGCACTTCCGCCGCCGGCACTCTCGGTGGAACTGGCGGCAGTAGTGCCCGCGGAACCGCCGCTGCTGTCCCCACCACCTGGGGTGCTGCCCTGGCCGACACCGGCGTACCGGTCGGTCAACTCGCGCGTTTGCCGCGCCGATTCATCGGCGGTGGCCATCGCATCATTGATCACCGTGCGGGCCTTACCGAGGCGCTCCTCGACATAGTCCTGCAACTCCCGCTGGCCTTGCGGGGTCTCCAGTCGGGGGCCGAGTTCAAGGCATTTGGCCTCCACATCCTTTTGCACACGTTCGAGTTCGGCCTTGCCGGCCTCGCCGGATGCCACGATGGCCTCCAGCTGCGCGTTCGCGCTCGCGTCGAGGTCGGTCAGTTCGGTAGCGATCTTGCCCAGCACCGCGGTCGCCTCCCGGGCGGCCTCCGCAGCGGCACCCGCCGCGTCGCCGGTGACCGGCGGCACCGGCGGCAACGGCGGATCGGGCGGACTCAGCGGGAACGGGCCGCCGCCGCCACCTTTGAGTGGCGCCAGCACGCTGCCGATGGTGGTGGCGATGACGCCCCAGTCGTGTGTACCCACAGGTTCTCCCTCGCTAGAAATTCAGGGCGCGTTCCCGCGCCGCGATCGCCACCAACTCGCCGGCATCCGGATCGGGGCGGGTGTTGGCGTAGAACCGGTCATGGGCCACCGCCGCAACAGCCTTGACGCGGTCGTTCAGCGTCGCTGAATCCCAGGTCCGCACCACCGGGCTGAGCAGCCGCAGCCCACACACAAAGCCGAACCCGTTGACCTGCACCATCAGGGTGCGTCGCGCGGAAACCGCGCTGGCCACCACTGCCAGCAATGCTGGATCCATCTCGTCATCTGCGCCGTGAACCGCGGTCACCAGACAGACACCACTACCGTCATAGGCCCCATCCTTACACATAAACAGTCAACGGTAAACACTGGTGCACATCATCCTGTTTACAATTACGCAGTTGCTGTGATCGCGGACCCGGTTAGCGCACGGCGATGGGGCGGTTGAGGTGCTGCTCCCACGCTGCGGTGACGGCGGCGACCGACGCCCCGAAACCCGCGGCGGTGCCGCAATAGGCGATGTCCAGGACGCTCGGCGGCGTGTGCTGCCAGCAGCGCACCAACTCGACCAACCGGCCCATGCGGTAGTAGTGCTGATACACCGCCCTCGAGTTGATCGAGGTCTGCGACTCGTCCAGATCGCGGGGCGCGGCCTTGATCGCCGGGTAAAACATTGCGTTGTTCTCCCGTTGGCTGACCTGGTGGTAGTGCTCGGCCCAGTCGATCGCCGCCCCGCCGCCCAACGCGGAGAGCAAGTCGATGTCGTCGGCGGCGACCAGAGCGGTGCCGGTGTGCAGCGACTCCTCCTGAGCGGCGCGCACCACGGCCGCGGTCATCTGCGACGCCAGCTGGATCGTTGCGTCACCACCGCGATCGACCATCGCCACCCGCTGCGCCAAGTCGGGATCGACGCCGGTCATGCGGTGCCGGTAGCCGCCACCAAACACCGGAGCTACACCGCCAGCCTTCAACACATCCGCCAGCGACACCGTGAGGTAATCAGCCACGCCGGGCGGCCGATACGCCGACGCCTGCCCGGAGTTAGTGGCCGCGATTGCCGAGATCGACACTCCCGCAAGGCGTTCCGCAACCTTCTCACTGTGGGCGACCAGAATGTCGACCGGCGACGGCCACCCGCAGAACACCGCCGCCCACCCCATCGGCAGCGCGCGATCCACCACCGCAAGGCGGGCATCGGCAGGAAGGGCGACCGTCGCCGGGACATACCCGCCGCCACCCATACTGGAGGCGATCACCACCTGTTTGCCCATCGACGTGTTGAGCACCGAAACCGCCCAATCCACCACGACCGGATCCGGGGCCGCCGCCGCCCCGAGGATCAGTCCCGTCAGGACGCGCCTGGCCACCGCCAGATCCGGATTCGGGTCACGCTCGGGCAGCATCCCCGCCGTCGTTGCCCCTGATGTCGCCGCCACCATCGGCGCCCCCCCAGGCGCCGGTTGCTGGCCGCCCGGTTGAGCACTTGAAGAACTCGCCGCCACCGCCGGTGACGCTGCCGCTGCCGCCGTCGCCGCCGGCGGTGGGGCCGGCTGGGCGCCGCCTGGAGGAACGAACGGCGCCAGAGCGCCCCCACTGCCCATCCCCGCACCGGCGTGCCCAGCCCCGCCGCCCGGATAGGCTGCCGCAGCCGCCGGGCCGGGACTGGCTACCGACGGCGCACTCGCCGGCTGCGGCACACCGGCCTGCGCACCAGCGGGCTGCGCCGCGACCGGCTGCCCCATCACCGGCTCCACCGCCCTGCCCGACCCCGGCGGCGGCACCGCACCCGGCGACCCCAAACCACTGGCTAACCCCGACTGGAAACTCTGCGTCGCATTCACCAACGGCGACCCACCGCCCATCCCCTGCGCACTGGTCGTCGCGGACGGCGCCGACGGCATCGACGGACCGCCCGACACCGGGCTCCCGGCAACGGACCCGCCCGACAAGGGATTCCCCGCCTTCGCGAGTCCGCCCGCACTACTCAACGGCGACGACGGCATCGACGGAACCGACGACGAGGACGGCATCGAGGGGGAAGACGGCATCGACGTCACCGGCATCTGCGACACCCCCGCCAGCGCCGAAGGCGAAGTAGCTGGTGTGGCTGTGTTGCCGGTGTACTTCCCACTCTGGCTCTCGTCGGTGGTGGTTGTTGTCGTGTCGGACGTGGCGGTGTTCTCGGTGTACTTCCCGCTCTGGCTCTCGTCGGTGGTGGTTGTTGTCGTGTCGGACGTGGCGGTGTTCTCGGTGTACTTCCCCCCCTGCGTTTTGTTGTCGACGGCCTGGATGGTGGGGTCGTTCTTCGGTGTTTCGTTTCCAGGGGCGGTGGGCGTCCCTGTGATCGGCGAGGGCGGCGTCGGGCTGGGTGCGGGGGTGGTGTGGAAGTCGCCCAGGGCGTCGGCGACGGCGGACGCGACTTCGGGGGCGTAGGCGGCGATGACCAGTGGGCGTGCCGCGGGCGGATTGTTGTTCCAGTCGTGTTCGGCGGCATCCGCAATTTGGCTGAGCCGCATTTTCAGCCCGTAGACCACGGCCTTGTAGCTTTGGGCGGCGGCGGCTTTGGTGTCGAAGTGGTCAGCGGCGGCGTAGGCGTGGTCGCGCAGTTTGCCCATCAACGCTTGGTGGGCGTCGCCGGCGGCGCCTTTCAACAACTCTCGCTGCTGGGTCAGGTCTCGCATAACCTGATCGCCGTACGCATTCGCCGCATTCGCCAAGGCCTGCTGCTCGCCCGCGAGATCCGCTAACGCGCTTTCGCTCATTCCCGGCCAGGCAGCCGCGATCAGCAACTGCGCCGCCGGCCCCGTAGGCTGCGGCACATCCCCCGACACCAAAACCACGACTTAACCCACTTTTTATTCGAGTCCGCAGAGCGCCCACGCGCGGTCATAAGTTGCCTGCGCCGCGGCGCGGTCGTACTTCGGAGGGTCCACCAGACCCTTGGCCCCTTTGCTCTCGAAGTGGGACAACTCGGCGAAGTAGGCGTCGGCGACGTCGTTGAGAGCTGAGCGGAGGTCCGCCGACGCATCCGGGTACGCCGCGATAGACGTTCTCACCGCTGCCACTGCGGGCACCAAGTCGCGTGAGGAGGTCACCGGTTGAGGTTTCGTAGCGGTGATAAGGACGTATTCGGTGCAGAGTTTGATGTCTTGGGTGCGTACGTCGTCCGGGCTTGGGGCTTTCCCCGCAACGGATGTTGTTGTGTCAAAGCGGTGGGTGAGCAGTGAGCCGGCGATGCCGCCGCCGAGGCCTGCGGCGAGGATCGCGGCGGCCAGTGCGAGGCGCGTCGTTGTGCGACGCGCCGGCCGTGGCGGTGGGGGTGCTGGTGGTGGGGTCCAGGGCGGCTGTCCCTGCGGCGGCGGGTAGACGCCCGGGCCACCGGCGGTGGGATAGGTCATTGCGCTCACCCTTCGTTTGCTGTCGAGTTTAGTTGCCGCCGCCGACACGTTTCCGGAGCTACGTGGTGGTGATGGCGTCGATCCGTGAGCCGCTGGCATGGTCGGTGTCGGTGAGCCCGGCGGTGGTCGCGGCGGTGCGGTGTCCCAAGTGGGTTCCGCCGGCGGCGAAATCGGCGGCGATCACCCCGGCCTGCGCCGACCACCCGGCGATGGCCGCGGCGATTTCAGAGGTCAGCGCATCCACGCCGCCACCGATGTGGGCTGCGGCGGCCAGACCGCCTTGGCCGGCTTTCCCCGCCATCCCGGCGGCGGCGGCCGTGGTCTGTGCCACCGAGGATGGCAGTCCGAGTGGGTCGATTTCAACGCGGTCGGTCATGGCTTATCGCTTCTTTCTGGTTCTTGATAAGGCGTCGGAGAGTTCATCGGCGACGGGATGTTGAGCCATCGCGGTGTAGGGGGCCCGGGCGAATTGGGCGAGGAACTCGTCGGCCATTTTGGAGAACTGTTCGTTGGCCCGTTCGGTGTTGCCTTCGATGGCGTCGTTGATGGCGTCTTCGAACTCCTCGACCGTCATGTCCTGTTGCAGGCCGGGTTGCACCCATAGCTCCATGAGGCGGCCGCGGGCGTCGTGGGTCGCGATGATGTCGTCGTCGTCGCTGCCGGTGGCCACGAAACTGTTGACTTTGTCGCGCCAGGCGGCGACCGCGTCGATCAGTGCGTCGAGGTCATCGGTGACCTGCGCGACCTGGGCGATCGGGTCGTTCGCTGCCCTCACCGCGGTGAGGTGGGCGGCCGGGTTAGCCGGTGGTGCCATGGGCTGGTTCCTCCTGGTCGGGCGTCGGCCGCTGCCGCGGCGAACGTCGTCGGTCTCGTTCCAGTTCGCCGAACACCGGCTCGGTGTTGGGCACCTCTCGGTGCACGACCCGCTTGTCCGGGTACAGCGACTTGTCGCGTTCGCCGTTCTGAGCGCCTGGCCCGGGACCGGCTATCGGCGGCATCATGCCGCCGCCCATCATGGTTCCGGCGCTGTGCGCCGGGGTGTTCCCCGCCGGGCCGGGCAGGGCGCCGACAGCGGGGCTGGCCGGGGCTGCGGCGGGAAGCGCCGCGGTGGTCCCGCTCGGCAGTGAGGCACCCATGTCCCCGCCGCCGCTGGCCGTGGTGTCGGCGGCGCCGGCGTCCATCGGAGCGCCGCCGCCGTCGTTGAGGCCCAGGTCATCCGGTGAGGACATCTCGGGGCTGCCCCCCGACATGTCGGGGGCGCCTGTCATCGAGGCGCCGCCGAAGCTGCCGGGTAGCCCCGAGAGCCCCGCCAACGCCGACATTGGGGATGTCGCGCCGCCGCCCATACCGGGGGACATGCCGCCGGCGGCCTGGGTGAGTCCGCTGAGAATTTGGCCCGCGGTAGTGCCGGTGGTGGCTGCCGGTGCCGAGAACACGTTGGGGTCCACGGCGGGCCGGGCGGGGGGTTCGGGGGCGGTGGACGACCCGAGATCGGGATTAGCCGCCGCCGCGCCGTCCCGCGCCGGATCACCGGCCCCGGTTTCGGCGTCGTCCTGCGCGCCGGAATCGGTGCCCTCGTCGGCGGCGGCGGTCCTGTCCTTGGCGACGCCGTCGCTGTCGTCGGTGCCGGTGGCCTCGTCGCTGTCTGGGCTGGACTGGTCGTTGGTGCCGACCTTCTTGGCGGCGGCGGGGGCGCCGACGATCGGCGGGGCCGGTTTGGGCGGTTGGGGAACCCCGCCGGTGGTGGTGTTCGCCGCCGCGGCGTAGCCGACCTGGGCGTCGATGGCATTGCGTTGCGCTTCAGCCATCTTGGTCGTCGCCACCTGCAAGGGCACCACGTCCAGGCCACCGCTGCAGGTGAACCGTGCCAGCCCGTCGTGGACCTGGGCTTGCAGCTGCGCGAAGGTCTCCGGACGCGGTGTGCCCGCGACAGCGTCGCGGACATGGTCCGCCGAACGCTCGGCCGCGGTCGCCACTGCGCGGGCGTAGGCCGCGGTGTCGTCGTACCAGTCGGCGAGGCGGGCGACGTTGGCGCCGGCGCGCTGGGTCCCGTCGTCCCAGTGGGTGTCGATGGCGTGGGCGTGGCCGCGCAGTTCGGCGGCGGCCGCGGCGAGGTCAGAACTGGTGACCCGCATCCGCGCGGCGTAGGCCGCCAGGTGGGCGGGGCCGGCCCCGGTGTGGATTTGCGCCGACCATGTCTCCCCGCTGACCGCTTCGGGCACCGGAACCGTCGGGGCGACCGGCAGGGCGGGCGGCGCGGGCACCCCCGCTCCGGGAAGGGCGGCATCGGGCGCGGTGGGCGGTGTCGCCGTCAGCGAGGAGATGGTCGCGCCGCCGGCCTCGTCGGTGCCCTCAAGCACCGCCGCGGTGCGGGCCACCGCCAGCCCGCCGGCGACCCGCACCGCCTGCGAATGCGCCACCAGCGCCTCCAGGCCCGCCTCCCACACCGAAAACGACCCCGCTACCGCCGCCGAGATCGGATCGGCGCCCGCCGGGGCGCACCCGCCGCCGCCGGGAACCGCGGTGCACTGCCTTAGGCCTTGTCCGTCACTGGACAGGCCCTGGGGGTCGGCGTCGAGGTGCTGCATGGGCTTGAATCGGCTTTACGCGCTGCCGGTGATCGACTGGATCGCCGCGCCCGCGTCGGCGTCGCTGGTTTCCAGAGTGCGGCGGGTGTTGTCGAGCTTGTCGGCCATCGACCGGGCCGTGGCGGCGGCTCGCGCGTAGGCGGCGGTACGCGCCTGGCCTTCGGCCTGCTTGGCGTCGATGAACGCGTGGTAGATCGGCCCGGCGGCCCGTCGCAGTTCCTCCAGCGAGGCGTGATCGTGGCGGCCGTGTTGTTCGAGCCGGTCGGCGTAGGCGCGCAGCCCCTCGGCGTCGAGGGCGGCGGCGGCGGAATCCAGTGCGACGGCGGGAACAGATGATGTCGATGACACGGGGATCAATCCTCCAGGTGTGTACAAACTGTGTTTATGGCTGTCTACTTATGTGCATTAGTGTGTATCGTGCGCGGCAGATGCGCAAGTGCTGCCGTCGTCGACACCCCGTCCCCATCGTGGAAGTTCCCGGACCTATCCCCGACCCCCGCCGCAGACCGACAGGAGCTGAGCAACGAATGGCCGCAGTTTCCTGTTTCTGTTTCTACTCGTGCGGCGTGGCTCACTCGGCTGCTCCGATGGTTATGTCACAGTCACAGCTATGTCACGACCCAGCAAAGGCCCGAGGCGCGCTGTGATGTTGCGACCGCACGCCCAGGTGTACGACGAACTTGTCCGGATGAGCGCCGCCGCGGGCACGTCATGTGTGTCGCAGTACATGGCCGATCTGATGGCCCTGCACGTTGGGCGCCCGGATCTGGTCCGCGAGTTGAGCCAGGAGGTGCTCACTCTTGCCGACACCGGCTAACGCGACGCCGCGCGGTCTTGCACCGACCGTCGTCGCCGGTCCCCTCGCCCGCACCTGCGTGACGCCGGACCCCGACGACCGCATCACCACGAAAGGAGCGCCCCGGCTGAGTTGCTCTTGATCGCCACCATGGCCCCATCAACTCAATAGCGGCGCGGAACCCCACCCCACTGAAAAAGGCCTCCCGTAGGAGGCCTTTCAGACGGATTAGAACCTGAGTTGGCGCTCAGGTCCGGGGAATCCGCACCCCTTCGAAAGGGACTTGTCATCGACGACTGGTCTCACGATAGCGCACACCCTGCTGGAGTTCCAGCACCGGCGTGGCTTCGTGATTGTGAAAACTTTTTCACCGACGTGCGCGGCGCTGTTCGCCCCGGCATCGGGTATCTGGCGCACCGTCAGGCCGAGGCGTGACGGCCGCGACCGCCCCCACCGCCGGCTTGGACCGGCCCGAGGTGGTGTGGCGGACTCTGGCGCCGCTGCTCAACGCGTCGGGGCGCCGCTCGGTGCGGGTGTACGAGGCCGAGACCGGCCGGTTCAGCGGTGTCGCACGGCTGACCGCCTCCCTGCCCGCCCGGCCAGCGGCGACCTACCTCTACACCAAGGGCGGGCGCACGCAGCTGCTGGCGCTGGACTTCGACTGTTCCCGCGGGGGTCGCGCCGCCGTGGAGGCCGACCTGGCCAGCGCCGCCGAATGGATCACCCGGTGCGGCGGGGTGGTGGTCTCTGACCGCTCGCCGGGCGGG
This sequence comes from Actinomycetota bacterium, assembly GCA_030836785.1. GTDB lineage: Bacteria > Actinomycetota > Actinomycetes > Mycobacteriales > Mycobacteriaceae > Mycobacterium. The sequence goes on along the minus strand of JAUPLT010000339.1, from coordinate 3,459 downwards.
GCGCACCTGCTGTGCCCGCTGGCTATCGGCACCACCGCCGGCGTCGAGGAGATCAGCCACCTCGTCGCACTGCTGGCCGCCCGCCTGCCCACATTGGACAAATCCCCCAACACCAACGCCGCCACCGGTTGCCTCAGCGCACCGGGCAGCCCGGCCAAACAGGGTGGCTACCGACAATTGGTGGGGTCGCTCTCGGATGCGGTCGACGCGTTCACCACCCGATCACATCCGGCTCTGCTGCCCCGCCTTTACGAACTTGTCGGCGCCGTCAGATCCGCCGCCCCGGCCCCGGCCGCGGGAACACCCTGCGTTGCGCCGGCCGACTACTGCACCGGCGACGGCGATGAACGTCGCCTGGCCCCGGTGTGGGTCCGCGACGACCCCTTCGACCCGGACATCCTCCAATACGCCCAGCACGGCATCCTGCCCAGCCAGCGGCACTGGGACACCGCCTCCGAAGCGCGGATGGCGGTCATCACCGCCGCGATCGCCCGCGGCCACAGCCCCCACAGCATCGCCGCCCTCGCCCTCGCCCCCGGCGGGCCCTGGCACGCCGGTCTGGGTGCTTCCTACCTGCGCCACTGCCGGTCCAGCAACGCCGCCGCCACCGCGATGAGACGCGACTTCGAAAAATCTTTGACGTGGCTCTGCTCCACCGTTCTCAAGCACCGCTCCCGGCAACACAAGAAGAAGTACTCACAGGGGGGTAAGGGGGGCGGGGTCGGTCCGTGCGGTCCACACGATCTACGCCGGTGGCTCGCCGCGGCGATGCTGTGGGCTGACGGGGTGTATCACGGGAGGCGTCGTCGGTGGACGGTGCACTCCGTGCTGCAGACCCTGGCTTGGAATGCCTACAACGCCGGTACCCAGCACAACGGCACGTGGACGGTGGGTGTCGGCGGCCGGAACCTGTCGCTGGGCACAGCGCTGCTCAGCCCCGACGCAGTGTTCTCAGTCCTGCGGGAACTGCGCGAGCTCGATGGCGCACCACTGCTCCACACGGTCCACCACGCGGGAGTCAACCCCGACCAGTACGCGTTGACCTGGCCGGCCGGGATCACCGTGAACGCCGCTGCCGTCGCGCGGACACGCATCGAGCCGATCCACGACGCCTGGTCCGTGGTGGGCGAGCATCTGCGCCGGATCTACGAACTCGTCGCCTACCACGGCATCACGACCCGCGCCGAGCTGTACGCCGCCGCGGCGATGTCACCAGGCGCCGGCGACGAGGCCGTCACCACGCTGCAGATCGCCGGCCTGCTCACCCGACCCAGCCGGGGCGTCGTCGCCGCCGGCAGCGTCTCCCTGGACGCCATCGCCGCCGCGCACGACACCGATGCGGCCCGCCAGAAACGGATCACCCACTACCAGGCCGAGCGCCAGCAATGGCGGACCTGGCTGGTTGGCAACGTCGCCGATCACGTCGCCGCGTCAGCCCAAGCAGCGGCGCTCAACGCCCCGGCCGTCGACCCCGACGCGGAGCGCGCATTCTGGACCTCTGCGATGATCCACGGCCCCCCCGACGACGACGCCCACCCCTGCACCGACGACGACACTCAAGCGCTGCACGTCGTCCTCGCCACACTCGGCGGGCGGATCATCCCCACTCCCGCCGCTTGATTGAGCGCCCGGCACGCTCGTGGTGGGCGCGATGACCGCCCAAGCCCCCGACCGAAATCCGATGGGCTGGCCACCCGGGATCACACCGTGAGCCGGGCAACTGGGGTGTGTCCGGGCCTCCCCCACCAACGCAGCTGCACCCAACTGGCCATAGCGGTACTAACTGCCCATATGGGCTATTAGGCCACCGGCTTGGCCGCGTCGGGAAACGGTTCGCCCTGGTTGTGGTCGCTTTCCAGGCGCTCGCACAACTCCTCGATCGCACGGCGAATGAACTTCTGCTGGTGAGAGATTCCCGTGTGCATATTGGTCCAGGCGATGGTGTTGACCATTCGCTCCTTCAAGTCATCCGGCACGCTGAGGAGGATGTCCCTAGAGTTACTCAGCCGCTTGGAGGCGGTGTCAGGAGCGGCCGAGGACGCCCTCTGTTGCGGCCGAGGCTTCGCTCGCGGAGTGGTCGTTGGGCGCCTTGAGGCCGCTGTGGCATCGACGGCGCGCTCGATCACCGGCTCCGCTGGCGGCGCAGGGATAGCGGGTTGGCCCTTTTCGTTGGCCGCGGCCTGCTGCATCGAGCTCCGCATGATCGGCACATCAGGCTTCGGGATGCCGTTCTTGGTCATGCCGGCACCGCCATCGAGGCTCCGATTCCGTCGACAATCGCCTTGAAAGTCGCCGCCGTGACGCGAAGTTTCGGGGACGCCTGGCGGTATTCGTCAATGCCCATGCCCACAACGGTGAGGCGTGCCAAATCTGCGGACAGCGTGATCGGATCGCCGAGCATCGGTATCTCGTCGTCGGAAGCGAGTTCGCGGATCTTCTGCAGCCACTCGGCGTGGTCTCCCCTGCTGAGGATGAGCCTGTTGACGACCCAGCCAGCTACCGGCAGGTGTTTGTCCAGGTACTCCTCCAGTTCGGCGATGGCCCGCATCGTCAGCGCGCCGCCGCGGATCGCCGGCACCTCGGGTTCGAGGACCATCACGATGTTGTCGGCCGCCATGAATGCGTTGCGGGTGATTAAGTCAGTCCCCGGGCGGGTGTCGATCAACACCAGATCCCAGCGGTCGGCCACGGGTGCAAGTGCGCGGGCAAGTGAACTTTCGGCACCCGGCTTGCCGAACAGCGTGTCGGAGACGGCCTGGAGGCCATCGAATCCGGACGGCAGCAGGTCGATGCCAGCCCGCTTGGACGCAACGACAGCCTCGACCAGTGGGGTCTGAGTCTGACGGTCCAACACGTCAGCCAAAGACCGTGGCGGCGGGGCGTCGATCGTGTAATCCGCGATCTGGCTGGTGAGACTGCCCTGCGTATCGGTGTCGATCACTAGGACTTTCTTGCCGGCGGCGGCGGCAGCATGTGCGCACCCCGTCGTGACCAGCGTCTTACCAACCCCGCCTTTCTGATTGGCCACCACCGAAATAGTCATACGACCTGCCCTTCCATTGGCATCTGCGCTCCTGAGGTAAGACGATATTCGCCGGTATAGCCCAATCTATGGAGCAACAAGCTAACGGAATGGCAACAAATGTAACCGTAGCTTTGCGTAGCTACTTTACTATACGCCAGCACTATTCAATCTAGCATATCCTAATATTAACTTATACCCCATATGGGCGTGTATTGCCGGCGGCGTGCCGAGCGCCTACGAGCGCCGAGAAGGTTTTCTCAGAGACCATCCCAAAAGCTCGCCCCGGTTGAGGGGGGCGGATTAGGTGCTGAGTGTGGGAAAGGAGGCCCCCCGGGGCATGTCAGGCAAAAGGGGGGGGGCGGGAATATGTGAACACTAGACGGTGTGTGAATGTGTATCGTTGTTCTATTCCGGTCTAGGATTGGGCATAGCCG
>JAUPLT010000338.1 GCA_030836785.1 Actinomycetota bacterium | reverse complement strand
TTTCGTCGCGTCAAGCAGACCGATTGCCGCTCGGGAATGAACCTAGGGCGATTCCATGAATGAACTACCTACGGATAGTGAACGGAACATGAACCAAACCCGAAAGCCCCGCAGGCCCCAGACGGGGTCAACCGGGCGCGTAGGCGGTATCCACCCCGGCCACCGTGAAGCCCAGGCCCCGGTAGGTGTTGACGGCCGCGACGTTGTCGCTCTCGACGTAGAGCATGACCTCGGGATTCTCCGCGTCAGCGAGGCGCCGCGCGAGGTGGTCGATCCCCACCATCGTCATCGTCCGGCCGAGTCCGCGCCCCTGGGCGGCCGGGTCCACCGCAAGCACATAGACCTCCCCGAGGACCTCCCCGAAGACCTCACCGACGCGGCCGCCCGATCGGCCCTCGTGCACTTTGGTCCAGTGAAAGCCCAGCAGGCCGCCGCTCTCCTCGTCGACGGCCAGGAATAACCCGGCCGGATCGAACCACGGCTCCGACAGACGTGCGGCGAGATCTCCGTCGGTCCAGCCGCCCTGTTCGGGGTGCCAGGAGAACGCCGCGTTGTTGACCCGCAGCACCTCGGCGTGATCGGCCTCGCCTGCGTAGGTTCTGATCTGAACACCCTGCGGCACAACGATTTCCGAAGCCGATTCGGTGGGGCTGGGCAACGGCCTGCTCATCTGGAGCAGTTCTCGCACGGCACTGAGGCCAAGCACCCGGGCGGCCGCGCGGGCCGACGGCAGGGTGGAGTGCGCCCAGAACCGGACCCGGCCGGCGCTGCGGTCGATCGCCTCCTGCGCGAGTTGGGCGCCCAGGCCGAGTCGACGGGCTTCGGGGTGCACCACCAATTCCGCTGTGGCATCGGCGTCGTCGCGACCCGAAGCCAGATTGAGATAGCCCGCGACCCTCCCGTCCGGGTCGCCCGGATAGCCGGCGACCAGGTGGTGACCACGGTCGCCGGACAAGTCACGCAGAACCTGTTCTCCCACCGGGGCGACCCCGTCTGCGCGGGTGGCCTCACCGATCAGATGTCGCACGGCGTCCTGTTCGGCACCCGTCAACTGGGTGCTCCAGCGCAGGGTTGTCACCGCGGTTGGGACCGGGAGTGCGCCCCAGAGTGAGACCCCGAGTGCGACACAGCTTCTGCGGCGCCCTCGAACGCGTCGTCCCCCAAGCCGTCGTCCCCCAAGCCGTCGTCCCCCAAGCCGTCGTCCTCGAACGGGACCGCCTCGGCACCCGGCGGCAGCGACCGGCCGCGCGCCGGACGGACAGCCTTGTAACCGACATTGCGCACGGTTCCGATCAACGCCTCGTACTCAGGACCGAGCTTGGCCCGCAGTCGCCGCACGTGCACGTCCACCGTGCGGGTGCCGCCGAAGAAGTCGTACCCCCACACCTCCTGGAGCAACTGCGCGCGCGTGAAAACCCGCCCGGCGTGCTGCGCGAGGTACTTCAGCAGCTCGAACTCCTTGTAGGTCAGATCCAGCGGCCGCCCCCGCAGCCGGGCGGTATAGGTCCCCTCGTCGATCACGAGTTCGCCGAGCGTGACCTTCCCGGCGCTCTCGGCGTTCACCAGGCCCCCACGGCGGCCGGCGAGCAGCCGCAACCGCGCGTCGATCTCCGCCGGACCGGTACTCGGCAAGAGGATTTCGTCGATACCCCAGTCGACACTGACCGCTACCAGGCCACCCTCGTTGACCACCGCCACCACCGGGACCGAGGCCCCGGTCGTCCCCAGCAGGCGGCACAGTCCGCGGGCAGCGGCGAGATCGTGGCGTGCATCGACGATCGCCACGTCGGCGGAACCGGCTTCCAGGAGCGAGGAAACCTCGGTCGGCACCGGCCGCACCGTGTGCGGCAACAGTGTCAGCGAGGGCAGCACCGAGTCCGGTTTCGGGTCGGCGGTCAATAGCAGCAGGTCCAACGCAGTCTCCAGGGTTGCGCTCACTGTAACGCGCGACCTGCTTGTTCGACGATCCGAGCGGACACCGGAGGCAGTGCGCCAGAATGACCGGATGCGAAAACTGCTACGGGCCGTGGGCGCCTCCGCGCTGGCGCTGGCGCTCGGAGCGGTCGGCACCGACGTCGGTGCCGCGATCTACGCCGAGTACCAGCTGGCGCGCCATGTCCGGTCGGCGGCCGGGTTACCGTTCGACCCCTGGGTGGCCATCCTGGGCTTCCCGTTCATCACCCAGGCCGCCCGGCACCGCTACAGCGAGCTGGAGATCAAAGCGAACGGCGTGGAGCACCCGGTGGTGGGCAAGGTCACGCTGGAGGCGACCATGCACGACATCGACATCTCGCAGGCCTCGTGGCTGATGCGGCCCGACGCAGAACTGCCGATGCGGAAGCTGGAGAGCCGCATCATCATCGACTCCCGGCACGTCGGCGGGTTCATCGGAATCAAGGATCTCAACGTCGAAGCGCCCGCCGAGGACACCAACGACTCAACCGGCGGCACCACCGAATCAGGTATCTCCGGCAGCAAGGGCCTGGTGTTCACCGGCACCCCGAAGGACGCCGGGTTCGACCAACGGGTCAGCGTGACGGTCGACGTGTCCATCGTCGGCCCCGACCAGACAACGATGGTCTTCACCCCGACCGCGGTCGTCACCGGACCGAACACCGCGGACACTGCCGTGCCCGATGACAAGCGACCCGCCGTACTCGGCGCTTTCAGTGCGTCGATGCCCGGCCAGCGGCTGCCGTTCGGACTGCGTCCCACGAGTTTCGGCGCACGCGGGTCGGACGTCATCATCGAGGGCATCACCGACAACGTCAGCGTCACCCTGGAAGGGTTCCGGCAGCCATGACATCCGCACAGTTGACCGCGGCCGCCGCGATAGCCGCGGCGCTGATCCTCGCCGCGGTGGTGGGAGCCCTGCACAACCGGCGCTCCGGAACACTGCGGGACACCGCCGCCACCACCGACGTGGACACCACCGGACTCGGCCTGTCGTCCGACGCGCCGACCATCGTGCATTTCACCGCCACCTGGTGCGGACCCTGCGCGGCGGTGCGCCGGGTGGTCGACCAGGTCTGTGCCGACCTGCCCGCCGTCGCCCATGTGGAGATCGACCTCGACGCCAATCCCGATGCCGCGCGGCGGCTTTCGGTGCTGTCGCTGCCGACCACCTTCATCTTCGATGCGGCCGGCCGGCAGCGCTACCGGTCCTCCGGGGTGCCCAAGGCGGCCGACCTGCGCGCGGCGGTGGAACCACTGTTGGCCTGACCCGCCGCAATGTGGTTACCATGAGGGCGTGCACGCCCGCCTTGAGCAGATGCTCACCAAGCGCCGCGCAGTCGATCTGTGCCGCGTCGCGGGTTGTTGCTGTTGTTGTTGTGCGTAGCTGCTGAGTAGCCGCATCACGCTCGCGCGTCATCCTCGCGCTGTCGGCTCTCGCAGTCCACCCGGTCTGTCCCATTCCGCATGCCCAACAGCAGGAGATAGCCATGACGTCCACCGCATCCGTTCCCCTCCGGTCCGGCCCGGCGCCCGATCAGGTCGATGTCCGCGGCCCGCGCTTCGCTGCCTGGATCACCACCGGCGTCCTCCTCGCCGTGCTGGTGGCCTCGAGTTCTTCCACCGCCGTAGCCGCCGTCGCGCTGGCCGCCCAGGGTGTCGTGTTCGCGATCGGCGCGATCCGCGGGCCCCGCAACCACCCCTACGGCCTGATCTTCGCCCGTCTCGTCGCCCCGCGACTGGCGCCGGTGACCGAGCGGGAGCCGGTGGAACCGCTGCGCTTCGCTCAGTTCGTGGGGTTGGTGTTCGCCGCCGCGGGCGTCGCCGGGTTCACCCTCGGCGCGCCGCTCGTCGGCGTGGTGGCCACCGCCTTCGCCCTCGCGGCGGCCTTCCTCAACGCCGCCTTCGGCATCTGCCTGGGCTGCCAGATTTATCCGCTGGCCGCCCGCCTGCGTCGCACCGCCTGACCACATTCGCCTGATCGAGAAGGAGCACTGGACATGACTTCTGCAACCCGCATCGGCCTGCCACTCCCCGCCGGCGTCGACCTGGACCGGGAGACCGTGATCAGCGGCCGGGTCCTCGACGGCTCCGGACACGGCATCGGCGGGGCGTCGGTCCGGTTGCTGGACTCCTCCGCGGAGTTCACCGCCGAGGTGATCGCGACGCCGAGTGGGGACTTCCGTTTCTTCGCCGCGCCCGGAACCTGGACCGTGCTGGCGTTGTCGTCGGCGGGCGAGGGTGACGTCACGCTGCAGCCGGACGGGGCCGGAATCCACCAGGTCGACGTTAAGGTCGCCTGAGCAGCGCGGGAGGATAGACTTCCCCCGTGGTGCTCTTCTTCGAGATCCTCCTCGTTCTCTCGACGGTGCTGATCACCTGGTTCGCCCTCTATGCGGTGTACCGGCTCATCACCGACGAATCGTGACCGACGAGAACATCGCCGGTAGCGGTGACCGGGCGATTGCCGCTGCCGCCGAACGGGCCAGGGAGACCGCCGACCGCAATATCCCCGCCTTCGGCGATATCCCGTTGGCCGACACTGCGAACCTCCGGTTGGGTGCGAATCTCAACGACGACCTGCTGGCCCTCCTCCCCCTGGTCGGGGTCTGGCGCGGTGAAGGCGAGGGCCGCGGCCCGCATGGCGACTACCGGTTCGGACAGCAGATCATCGTCTCCCACGACGGTGGCGACTACCTGAACTGGGACGCCCGGTCCTGGCGGCTCGATGAGGAAGGCGAGTATCACAGCCCGGGATTGCGCGAGACCGGCTTCTGGCGGTTTTCGCACGACCCGGCAGACCCGGAGGAGACGGCCGCCATCGAGTTACTCCTGGCGCACTCATCCGGGTACGTCGAACTGTTCTACGGGCACCCGCGGACCCAGTCGTCCTGGGAGTTGGTGACGGATGCGTTGGCGCGCAGCAAGTCCGGAGTGCTGGTCGGCGGCGCCAAACGGCTTTACGGGATCGTCGAGAGCGGCGACCTGGCCTATGTGGAAGAACGAGTGGACGCCGACGGCGGCCTGGTGCCCCACTTGTCGGCCCGACTGTCGAGGTTCATCGGATGATCTGGCGTTCCGCCGTTGCCGCCCTTGCTGTTCCGGTCGCAGCCACGGTGCTGATAGCGGGTTGCTCATCGAAGCCCGGGTCCGACGCACCGAAGACGACGGAATCCTCGTCGGTGCCGGCAAAGCCCGCCGAGCACGGTGGACTGGCCGAGTGCCTTCGCAGTCAGGGGGTCGCCGACGCCGGCGGCCCGGCCGCGGTACTGGGACCGCCCGCGGGGGTCGACCAGGCGACGTGGGACAAGGCCATGCAGGCATGCTCGTCGCTGGCCCCCGGGCCCGGGGCCCCCTAGCGGTTAGATTCCCGCGCGGATCGGCAGGTCCAGTTGGATGTCACCGACGTTGATGACACCCGCCGTTGTGAAGTTCTCGTAGTTCGTGGCCGAACTGGTGATCTGCAGGGTCAGGGTGCCTTCCGGCGGTGTGGAGTAGCCGATGTTGGCCAGCGGGATGGTCACGGTGCGTTCACGACCGTCCAACACCACCGGGACCGGGGTGACGAGGTTGCCGAGCACCTGGCCGGTCGTGTCGTCGATCAACTGCGCGTAGACGGAGCGTCTGGTTCCCAGCCCCGAGTAGGTGAACTGCAGGGTGGGCGCACCCACCACCTGGCTGTCCGGCGGAGGCGTCACCGTCACGTTGAGCGCATTCCACGCCGGGGTGGCGTTGCCGATCGTCAGGACCGGCGACACATTGGGCACCGAACCCGGGCCGGAGCCGCCAATGATCGGCCCCAAGCCGAGCAACCCGCCCGTCCCGGTCGTGATGTGCGGGTCGGGCAGGTTGAAGCCGTCCTGGAACGGCATCAGAGCCGAGCTGTAGTACGCACCGAGCTGGTCGTACCAGGCGAAGGTCGGGATCTCATCGGCCGGCGTCCCGACGCCGGCGACGTACTGGTCGAGCCACTTGAGATTGTCGATCAGGCCCTGATCGTCCTGCCAGGGATTGAGCGGGTCGGTGCAAGTGCCGTGGCCGCCGCAGAACCACACCATCTTGGTGGGAACCGCATTCGGGTTGGCCAGCAGAATCTGCGCGTTGGCCACCGACTCGTCCAGTTCGAAGAGCACGTCCTGCATGCCCTGGAAGATCAGCGTTGGCGCGGTGATGTTGTTGAGCAGCACGGTCGGGCCGGCGCTGGACAGCACGGCCTGCGAGGTCTGGCTGAGCCAGCCGAGCGCGAAGCCGGTACCGACACCCTCGTAGATCTGAGTGTTGATATGCGCCCCGGTGGTCAGCAACGCCAGCAGGAGAACCGTTCCGAACCCGGTCTTGAACTGGTTGGTGTTGGGATAGAGCGAACTGATCAGGGAGTTCCACGAGATCTGCGGGATGATGGCGTCGACACGGGGGTCCGTGCCGGCGGTCGTCCATTGAATGCCGCCGCCGTAGGATCCGCCCACCATGCCGATGAGCGGATCGCCGGCGGTTTCCATCGCCACCTGCGAGAGCGCGGGATTGGCCGCGCTGGCCGCCCAGGTCATCAACGCCGAGACGTCGCGGGCCTCATATAACGGGCTGTCGATCTGCAGTCCCGGCAGGCTGCGGTCGCGGGACGCGAACTCTCCGCGCGGATCCCAGGTGATGACGTTGTATCCGGTCGGGCCGATATAGGAGGGCCCGCCGTCCTGCGAGATCCAGTACCCGTCACGAAGCACCCGCAGACCTGGGGTCAGGCTGCCGAACTGATCCGGGGTGGGTACCGGGTCAAGAAGCCCCGGGAGGACGTTGAGTTGCCCATAGGGATTGGCCGCGTCGGTGTTGCCGGGGGCGCCCAATCCCGGGCCGTTCAGCACCGTCGGGGCTGACTCCGCCAGGCCCTGGGCGACATTGGTGGCCGGGAAGTAGTTGGTGCTGATCATCAGACCATCGAAGGACGGCACCTTGGTGGTGAAGGCGGTCGGTCGGTCCGCGGCCAGTGAGTAGGGATCGACCGTGAAGGTCACGATCTCGGAGGCTCCGATGAGAGGCGCCAGGAGTTCGTTGAGAATCGGCGTCCGGTGCAGCAGGTCGATGATCGTCGGCGCGATGAGCCCGACGATGGGAATGCTGGCCAGGAATACGTCGAACCCGGTCTTCTCGGCGACCATGATCCTGAACGTCTCGACCTGACCGGGAGTGGTCAACGCAGTGGCGTCGGGCAGGTAGAAGAACTCGCCCTCCGGGCTGAACGCGGCGTACGACGGGGCCTTGCTGTTGATCGACGCGATCTTCCCGCCGAGGCTGGGGTCCGAGATCACCGAGTAGGTCAGTTCCAGCGACGACGACGCGCCGAGCGTGCCGACCAGGATGCCGTCGTAGTTCCGCTGGCGATACATGCCGCCCCAGGTGACCGAGGGGTTCACCGAGATCGAACTGGACGCCAGTGCAGCCTGGGCTGACGCCAGCGGCTCGCGGCGAGCGGCGGCCAGCAGCGCCAAGTCCAGCGGTGGGTCGACGGACGTCACGGGGTCGCCGGCTACAGGAAGAGCGGACCCCGGGCCCGCCGGTGCCGCCGCCAG
>JAUPLT010000337.1 GCA_030836785.1 Actinomycetota bacterium | reverse complement strand
TTCGGGGTGAAGCTGAGAATTTAAGCCCCAGTAAACGGCGGTGGTAACTATAACCATCCTAAGGTAGCGAAATTCCTTGTCGGGTAAGTTCCGACCTGCACGAATGGCGTAACGACTTCTCTGCTGTCTCAACCACAGGCCCGTCGAAATTGCAGTACGAGTAAAGATGCTCGTTACGCGCGGCAGGACGAAAAGACCCCGGGACCTTCACTATAGCTTGGTATTGATGTTCGATACGGTTTGTGTAGGATAGGTGGGAGACTATGAAGCATTAACGCCAGTTAGTGTGGAGTCGTTGTTGAAATACCACTCTGATCGTATTGGACCTCTAACTTCGAACCGTATATCCGGTTCAGGGACAGTGCCTGGTGGGTAGTTTAACTGGGGCGGTTGCCTCCCAAAAAGTAACGGAGGCGCCCAAAGGTTCCCTCAACCTGGACGGCAATCAGGTGTTGAGTGCAAGTGCACAAGGGAGCTTGACTGCGAGACTGACACGTCAAGCAGGGACGAAAGTCGGGACTAGTGATCCGGCACCCCCGAGTGGAAGGGGTGTCGCTCAACGGATAAAAGGTACCCCGGGGATAACAGGCTGATCTTCCCCAAGAGTCCATATCGACGGGATGGTTTGGCACCTCGATGTCGGCTCGTCGCATCCTGGGGCTGGAGCAGGTCCCAAGGGTTGGGCTGTTCGCCCATTAAAGCGGCACGCGAGCTGGGTTTAGAACGTCGTGAGACAGTTCGGTCTCTATCCGCCGCGCGCGTCAGAAGCTTGAGGAAAGCTGTCCCTAGTACGAGAGGACCGGGACGGACGAACCTCTGGTACACCAGTTGTCCCACCAGGGGCACCGCTGGATAGCCACGTTCGGACAGGATAACCGCTGAAAGCATCTAAGCGGGAAACCTTCTCCAAGACCAGGCTTCTCACCCATCAAGTGGGATAAGGCCCCCCGCAGACCACGGGATCGATAGACCAGACCTGCACACGCAGCAATGCGTCAGGGAACTGGCACTAACCGGCCGAAAACTTACAAAAAACCACAAAACTCGCAACCACAACCACAAACCGCGTCAACACCGCACCCCACCACCAAAAACACCCCCCCACACACAAAAGGGGGGCCGGCGGGACACACAAATTTACATAAAGTTACGGCGGCCATAGCGGCAGGGAAACGCCCGGACCCATCCCGAACCCGGAAGCTAAGCCAGCCAGCGCCGATGATACTACCCAACAGGGTGGAAAAGTAGGACACCGCCGAACACACATTAACAGGAATGCCCCCCGAGAAATCGGGGGGCATTCCCCATTTCGTCATGTATCCGGTTAAGTTCTCTTCAGTTCGAACAGCGGAATCTTTCGGTCCGTATTCGATTGGTAATCACCGAATACAGGTGCCAGTGACGCGACTTTTGCATAAACGTGATCGCGTTCGTCGGCCGGCAATTCCCGCGCTACGACGTCGTACGATTCTATTTGATCGCCGGATCCGGTGCCCACCTCGATATGGGCCGACGGATTGGCCCTCAGGTTGTAAACCCAGTCGGGATTCGTATCGGCGCCGGCCTTGGATCCCACGATGATCATCATTCCGTCAATGGTCAGGTAGGCGAGCGGCGCGAGCCTGCGCTGGCCGGATTTGGCGCCGGTGCTGGTGAGCAGCAACAGAGTGGCGCCTTCGAAGGGGCCACCGACTTTGCCGCCGTTGGACCGAAACTCCTCGATTATGCCCTTGTTGAACTCGCGCAGACCCGCGGCCGTGAGGTCGGTCATGTGAACCTCCAAATTGTTCGGTCGTGTTGTTAATCGAACAGCGTCGATTGCGCCGATATCCGGCTTCTTTCGAGATCCAGGAGGGCGCGCTTACGGCAGATGCCGCCACCGTACCCGGTGATGGCACCGCCGGATCCGATGACGCGATGGCACGGGACGATGATGGCGACGGGATTGCGTCCGTTGGCCAGGCCTACCGCTCGTGACCCGCCGGGAGAGCCGATTTGCTCCGCAATCTGTCCATACGAGCAGGTCTGGCCGTAGGGGATCGTCCGCAGTGCGGCCCAGACCTTCCGCTGGAACTCCGTGCCGGAAAGTGCAAGGTCGACGTCGAACTCCATGAGTTCCCCGGCGAAATACGCCGAGAGTTGCTCAACGGTGTCCGCGAAGGCACCACCGTCGTGTTGCCAGTTTGATCGGTCTGGTTCGTGGGTCTGCGCAGCCATTCTCAGGTGCATCAGCGTTCCTCCGGCACCGGCCAGTGTCAGCGGGCCCAGGGGGCTGTCGACGACGCGGAAGGATAGGGCGGCCACTCCTTGATGCTCGCACAGCGATGCCGGATCAGTCATGTGGAACCGTAAGTATCCGATACCGCTGGTATTGACAACAGTCCGTCGGGCTCCTACTTTCACAGGCACTGTCAACGAAGGGACGACTCCGTGGCCACTTCTGTGACGTCCGCCGGCACCACCCGGGGTCGGACCCGCGAAGAGTTCTCCGAACGTCTGCTCAACGGATCGGTCAAGAAGTCCTACGAACCGGTCGTCGATATCGACTGGGACGCCCCCCTTGACCCGCACCAGTTCTTCCTGCCACCGCAGATGGTCACCCTCTACGGCACCCCGCAGTGGGAGGCGATGAGTGTCGGGCAGCAGCGGGAACTGTCCCGCCAGCAGTTGGTGAACATGCTCTCAGCCGGAATCTGGTTCGAGAACATCCTCAACCAGGCATTGCTACGCGGGATCATGCATGCCAATCCCACTGCGAGTTCCACCCACTACATGTTGACCGAACTCGGCGACGAGACCCGGCACATGGTGATGTTCGGTAAGACGATCGACCGCGTTGGTGGGATACCGGTGCGGCCCCGGCTGTACCAGCGCATCATCATCAACTCGCTGCCGTTCGTATTCCGCGGCCCAGTGCTCTGGGGGGCTGCGCTGGTCGGCGAGGAGATCTTCGACGCCTTGCAGCGTCAGATCCTCGACGGCCCCGACATCCAGCCCCTTTTCCGGCGGCTGATGAGGATTCACGTGACTGAGGAGGCCCGGCACATCCAGTTCGCCCGGGATGGCCTGCGCAAGGAGGTGCCGGCGATGCCGTGGTACCGCAAGGTTGTGGTGGCTAATCTGCATGGCGTAGGCGGGCCGTTCTACCGGATGCTGTTCACCCTGCCGGTGTACTACGACCGGGCGGGGCTGGACGGCAGGCAGATGAGCCGGATCGCCAGGGTAAACCCGCATTTCCGGCAGAAGTGCAGGGAGTCGTTCGCCCCACTGGGGGCCTTTTTCGGCGAGGTCGGGCTGATGGGCCGGCTCAGCCGGCGGATGTGGCGTCGGGCCGGCTTCCTGTGAGCGTCATCGTCGTCGGTTCAGCGGTGCCGCCCGAACTCGGCATGGAGGCCTGCTCGGTTGTTCCGGACGCGGCGACGACCCGGTTCGACAGCGCCGCGGAAGCCTGGACCGTGACCACCGATGACGGCCAGAGCGTCGCCGCGAGGGTGGTGGTGGATGTCCGGCCTTCGGCCAACCCGGCGGTCGCCGGACACGGCGTCCCGAACTACTTCCGGGTGCCCGGACCGGATGTTCGTCGACAGGCCCGCTACGTCGCCCGCTGTCTGCGGCTGATCGAGCGGTCCGGCGCCACCCGGGTCGAGGCCCGGGGCCGGATCGTGCTGCACCGCTGGTGTCCGGCACGGATGGCCGCGCGGTTCTACCTCACCGGTTCGGAACCGGAAACCGACGACCTTTACGACGGACCGGCCACGCTGATCGTGAGCGGAAGCGAGATTGCCAGCCGGGTTCGGCTGACCGGTCATCTCGACGCCATCGACGGTCGCTATCACTGGCAGGGAACGGTTTTCGATGCCCTGCCCGCCGCCGCGCGGGCCCGGTCGGCCGGGGTGACGCTGACCATCGAGGACCGTACGGTGGCGGCGCGCATGGTTGAGCTGACGCCTTGGGGGACGCACATGATCGCCGGTGCGGGCAATCCGCCGTTCGACCGCTGAGGCTGGGCAGGCCTCGTGTCGGCAGTGAGGTGATTTGCTGCTCCGCGCAGCCGGTGATGTGAGTAGTCGAAATTCGTTTTCGGCCTTCTGTTTTCAACGCAGCGTCGATCCAGCCTCGGTAGCCACGGCCACAGTCGTCGGCCCAGGCCCGCCGCGCTAGGGGACTCATTGCCGGTAATGCTGCGGAAACATCGGCCTGACTCGTAGGCTCTCCGAAGTTACGCGGCACGAGACAAAGCTCTTGGGAGGATTTGTGATGGAGAAGGAACGCGACACGGTGGTCTCGGGTGTGGCCGGAAAGCTGGAGTGGTTGCGCGACTCAGTGAAGGCGCACCCCGAAGGCGCGGCCGACTCGACATGGGCCTGGATCGACGATCTGTCCAAGAAGGCGGGCAGCGACGCCACCGCAGCCGACGCGGATCTCAACGAACTCTTCCGGCTGGGCACAGCGCCCACCGACTTGCATGGTGCCACCGCGGGCATGCTGGTGATGACCACCACCAACCCCAAGTTCGACGCCGTGGTGCGGATGATCACCGGGCTGTGGATGCCGTGGCAGGGCAAGCGGTTCGACAAGGACGCCGCCAAGGGTGACAACCGCCTCACCAAGAGCACCGGTCTGGTCGGCAAGCTGCTGTGGCCGCTCTACAAGATGACCGACCACACCGATGGCAAGCTGGCCTTCGACTTCGAGACCTACGTCGAGGCCGGCAAAGAGGATCCCGACGTCGACGTCATGGTGATCGACTATGCCGATATCGAGAAGAACCCCAAGCTGGTCATCCGCAAGATTCGCGACGAACTCGTGGAACTCGTACCCGGGGTCTACCTGGGCAAGATTCTATACAACACCGGCTCGGGCTACTACAAGCTGGGCTACTTCGCGCTGCGGATTCCGCGCTGAGCCGCACTATTCACAACGTTCATTCCTCCGATCATCGCTGAGAAAGAGTCGAGACATCATGAGTGACAGGCAGTGGTACGAGTACCCGTCGTTGGTTCTGCAGATCAAGGAACTGTCCGGGCTGCGGAATGACCTCCGGGAGCACAATCTTTTCGAGGCGCCCGACGTCAGGCCCGACAAGGATCTCGGTGAGCCGAGCGATTCGGCCAAACAGGCCCGCACCCCGGACGGGACGTTCAACGACCTCGACGATCCCTGGATGGGCGCGGCCGGCACGGGCTTCGGCCGCAACGCCCCGCTGGACAAGACCATCACCCACACCAAGAAGCTGCTCGATCCGGACCCGCGTCTGATCAGCCGCAAGCTGATGGCCCGCGACGCGTTCAAGCCGGCCGGGATCATCAACACCATCGCCGCCGCGTGGATTCAGTTCGAGAACCACAACTGGTTCTTCCACGGCAATGGTGAACCGGACCAGGTCATCGACATCCCACTGCGCGACGGTGATGACTTCCCGGTCAACCCGATGAAGATCCGCCGGACCATCCCGATGAACGGGCACGAAATCGTCGACGGCCAGCCCGCGCCGCCGTTCGCCAATGTCGAGACGCACTGGTGGGACGGCTCGCAGGTCTACGGCACCGGCAGTGACAAGCAGTCCGAGATGCGGACGTTCAAGGACGGCAAGATCAAGGTCCAGGAGGACGGCCGCCTGTACGGCAGCGCCACGAATGAGGGCATCGACCAGACCGGTTTCGAAGAGAACTACTGGGCGGGTGTCGGCATTCTGCACACGATGTTCTCCCGTGAGCACAACGCCGTGTGCGATGCGCTGAAGAAGGCGTACCCCAGCCTCGACGACCAGCGGCTCTTCGAACTGGGTGTGTTGGTGGTGTCGGCACTGATCGCCAAGATCCACACCGTCGAATGGACGCCGTGCATCCTGCGTCACCCCGCCCTCCAGATCGGTATGAACGCCAACTGGTACGGCGCCCTCGGCGAGACCTTCAGGGAGAAGATCGGCCGAGTCGGCGACAGCGAGGCCCTGTCGGGCATCGTCGGATCACCGGTCGACCACCATTCGGCGCCCTTCTCCCTGACCGAGGAGTTCGTCACCGTCTACCGTCTGCATCCGCTGATCCCGGACGACTGGAACTTCTTCTCCCTGGAGAGTGGTGAGCATCTGTACAACAAGACGTTCACCGAGATCCAGGGAAGGTACACCCGCGAATTCATGCACAGCCTCGAGCTGAGCGACCTCTGGTACTCGATGGGCATGGCCAGCGCGGGTGCGGTATGCCTGCACAACTATCCCAACGCCCTGCGGAAGCTGGAGCGGCTGGACGGCCAGATCACCGATCTTGCCACGCTCGATCTGGTCCGCGACCGGGAGCGCGGCATTCCGCGGTACAACGACTTCCGCGAGATGCTGCGGATGCCGCGTCGCAAGAGCATCGACGAGATCACCCCGAACAAGGAGTGGGCCAGGGAGATCAACGAGATCTACCACGGCGACGTCGACCTGGTCGACGTGCAGATCGGCATGCAGGCCGAACAGCCGCCGAAGGGCTTCGGGTTCTCCGACACGGCCTTCCGGATCTTCATCCTCATGGCCTCCCGCCGGCTCAAGAGCGACCGGTTCTTCACCAACAACTTCAACGCGGAGACCTACACCCAGGTCGGCTTCGACTGGGTGAACAACACCACGATGAAGGATGTCATCCTGCGCCACTACCCGGAGCTCGCCGAAGCGATCGACGATGTGGAACGGGTATTCGCGCCGTGGCCCAAGCTGGGGTCACCCGCACCGGGCAAGCCGCACCGAATCGTGCAGATGGCCGACACCGTCCGCGCCTACCTCCCCTGGGGTTAACCGACAGTGGCACAGGACTTCCCGCGCGCCTCGGTCCTCGAGGGCATCAGGTTCACCGCGCAGATCGGCATCCCCAACATCGTTCAGGGGCTCTTCAGCAAGCGGGAGCTGCCCACCAAGGTGGCTTCCGTTGTTGGAGCCGATCACTTCGGCTACGAGTTTGTCGAGGGGCTCGTCAAAGCCCACGGGCCGGGGCCGTTCTACGTCCGGCTCGCCAAGGACGAGGCCTTGCTGGTCACCCATCCCGATGACCTGAAATTCGTGCTGGGCGGCTCGCCGGATCCCTTCGCCTCCGACCCCGAACCGAAGCTCAAGGGGATGGCCGCCTTCCAACCCGAGGCGCTGACGATCTCACGCGGAGACCTCTGGGCGCAGCGCCGGCTATTCGCCGATGCTGTCCTGGAGCCTGCTTCCCCGCTGCACCGACTGGCGGGACCCTTTCTCGCCGTGGCGGCCGACACCGCGCGGGAACTGAAGGGTCGCAGTGTCGACTACCACACCATCGACGCCGCCTTTCAGCGGATGACGCGTCGGGTGGTGTTCGGTGACCATGCCGCCGACGACACCCGTCTGATGGAACTGCTCAGCGAGTTGCTGTCGCAGGGCAACAAGATGCCCGGCGAGCCCGGCCCGCAGTACCCGGAGATGATCAAGATCATCGAGGGACATCTCGAACGGGCCGAGGCCGGCAGTCTGGCCGCCGAGATCGCGACGACGACCGCTCCGCCGGGAGGGGCGGCCGGCCAGGTGGTGCACTGGCTCATGGCGATGGGAGACACGCTGGCTGCCAACACGCTTCGCGCGCTGGCAGCTCTGGCGACGCACACCGGGCAGCTGGCGGAAGTTCGCGCTGAGATCGCCAACGCCGACATCAGCACCCCTGAGGGCGTTGCGTCGCTGAAGTACCTGGCCGGGTGCCTGCTGGAGGCTATGCGGTTGTGGCCCACGACGGGAATGTTCGCGAGGGTGACCACGCGCGACGTCACCTTCCCCAATGGCGCCGTGTTGCCCGAAGGGTCCCAGGTCGTGATCTACAACGTGTTCAACCACCGCAACCGGGAGCGGATCCCCTATGCGGACCGCTTTTCTCCCGGCGAGTGGGTTTCGGGTGACGCGTCGGAGGACTGGTCGTTCAACTTCATGAGCCACGGGCCCCAGGGGTGTCCGGGGTACGGCCTGTCGGTGTTCCTGGGCCAGGCGGTGATGGCCAACCTGATCACCGACGGTCAACTCTCGCTCAGCGGAGCAACCCTGGACCCGGGCAAGCCGCTACCGCACAGCCTGGATCTGTTCGGGTTCGAGGTCAGGACCTAGCTGTTCGGGAGCGACCACCATCTTGGCCCGAACGCCAATCCGGAACGACGAAGTGGGCTATCAACAGGGTATGAACACCACTAGCGGGAACCTCCAGCGGGTCCTCGACGGCCGCTGGCGCGACACCAAGTGCATGATCCGGGAGAAGCTGTCGCTGGAGATCTTCCGACCGCACTTCACTCCCACGAAGGATGTCGCTCGGGCACGGGTCAACGCCCAACTGAAGATCATCGCGGCGGCCGGACAGGCTGAGGACGGCTTCCAGAAGGAGCGCGGGGGCACCGGGGACGCGGGCGCGGCGGTCACCAAGATCGAGATGCTGGCCATGTCGGA
>JAUPLT010000336.1 GCA_030836785.1 Actinomycetota bacterium | reverse complement strand
GCGGCCGCGATGTGGGTGGGACCCTCATCGCGAAGCAGGTTGATCAGCATCGCGGTGAACCCGTAGACGGCGTTGGTGGTCAGGCCGTTCTTGGTCTTGAAGTTCTCCGCCGGAAGCGCGTAGAACGCCCGGAAAGCCAGCGAGTTGCCGTCCAGCAGCATCAGTGTCGGCTTGTCGTCAACCTGCGAATTCACGCCCTCACTCTAGGCGTACGCTGACCGCGTGCCAGCTTCTGCCGAGCTACCGGCCGTCGACGGGTGGTGGTCTCTCGACGAGTCCGATGCCCCCAATCTCATCGGTGCCAGGTGCCCGCAGTGCGGGACCTATGTGTTTCCGCCTCGAGTCGGAAACTGTCCGAATCCGGACTGCGCCGGCGACGAACTGGAACCCGCCGCACTGTCGCGGCGCGGCACTGTGTGGAGCTACACCGAGAACCGCTATCAGCCGCCGCCGCCCTACCCGCAAATCGACCCTTTCGAGCCGTTCGCCATCGCGGCAGTGCACCTCGAAGCGGAGGGGATCATCGTCCTCGGGAAAGTGGCCGAGGGCGCTCTGGCCGCCGACTTGACGGTCGGCATGGAGATGGAACTGACCACGATGCCGCTGTACACCGACGACGAGGGTGTTGAACGCAGCGTCTACGCCTGGCGGATCGTCTCGTGAGCGAGCAGGGACCCGGCCCCGGGTCGCTTCGCTCCTGCCCGCCGGAACCGGTCTACATCCTGGGCGCTGGTATGCACCCGTGGGGCAAATGGGGCCGCGACTTCACCGAATACGGCGTGGTGGCAGCCCGCGCGGCGTTGCGCGACGCCGGCCTGGACTGGCGGCAGATCCAATTGGTCGCCGGCGCGGACACCATCCGCAACGGCTACCCCGGTTTCGTGGCGGGGGCGACGTTCGCCCAGAAGTTGGGCTGGACCGGCATCCCGGTGTCGTCGAGTTACGCCGCGTGCGCGTCGGGCTCGCAGGCGCTGCAGTCCGCGCGCGCGCAGATCATGGCCGGCCTGTGCGACGTGGCGCTGGTGATCGGCGCCGACACCACACCGAAGGGCTTCTTCGCCCCAGTCGGCGGCGAACGCCGCAACGATCCGGACTGGCAGCGCTTCCATCTGATCGGCGCCACCAACACGGTGTACTTCGCGTTGCTCGCGCGACGGCGGATGGACCTCTACGGCGCCACGCTGGAAGACTTCGCCGCGGTCAAGGTGAAGAACTCCCGCCACGGTCTGCTGAACCCGAATGCCCGCTATCGCAAGGAGAATTCGGTTCAGGACGTGCTCGCCAGCCCGGTGGTGTCAGATCCGCTGCGACTGCTGGACATCTGCGCCACCTCGGACGGCGCGGCGGCGCTGATCGTGGCCAGCAAGGCCTTCGCCGAGAAGCACCTCGGGTCGACGGCCGGGGTGCCCTCGGTGCGGGCGGTGTCCTGTGCGACTCCCAACTACCCGCAGCACCTACCGGAACTGCCCGATATCGCCACCGACTCCACCTCCGTCGTCCCGGCGCCGGAGCGGGTATTCAAGGACCACATCCTCGACATGGCGTACGCCGAGGCCGGAATCGGCCCGGAGGACCTGAGCCTGGCCGAGGTCTACGACCTGTCCACCGCTCTGGAACTCGACTGGTACGAGCACCTGGGCCTGTGCCCGAAAGGTGAAGCCGAGACCCTGCTGCGTTCCGGGGCGACGACGGTGGGCGGGCGGATTCCGGTCAACCCCTCAGGGGGTCTGGCGTGCTTCGGCGAGGCGATCCCGGCGCAGGCCATCGCCCAGGTGTGCGAGCTGACCTGGCAGTTGCGCGGGCAGGCCACCGGCCGGCAGGTCGAGGGTGCGAATGTGGGCATCACCGCCAATCAGGGCCTGTTCGGGCACGGTTCGTCGGTGATCGTCGCCAGATAGTGAGCCAAACCGTTTGTGTGACGGTGAAGCCCGGCAGTCGCAAGGGCCCACTCGTCGTTCGCGGTGATGACGACACCTTGCTCGTCTACGTGCGGGAACGGGCTATCGAAGGCAAGGCCACCGAGGCTGCGGCTCGTGCTCTGGCAGACCATTTCGGGGTGCCGCGCTCGCGTGTTGAACTGGTCGCGGGAGCGACATCGCGGATCAAGAGGTTCCGCATCGACTCAGACCGCTAGGCCACACCCAGGTACGCCGCCCGCACACTGTCGTCGGCCAGCAACTCCTGGGCCGGCCCCTCCCGGGTGATCGTGCCGGTCTCCATGATGTAGGCGCGGTCAGATCGACTGAGCGCCTGCTGGGCGTTCTGCTCGACCAGGAGCACGGTCGTGCCGGAACTGTTGATCTCGGAGATGATCCCGAAGATCTGCGATATCACCATCGGCGCCAGGCCCATCGACGGTTCGTCGAGCAGCAGCACCCGGGGACGGGCCATCAGCGCCCGGCCAATCGCCAGCATCTGCTGCTCGCCGCCGGATAATGTGCCGCCCATCTGCTTACGCCGCTCAGCGAGGCGCGGAAAGGTGGCGAACACCCAGTCCAAGCGTTCGTCATGGGCGGCCTTTGACTCGAATTTCCTTCCGTAGCAACCCATTTCCAGATTGTCGAGCACGGTCATGCCGGGGAACACCCCGCGGCCCTCAGGGGCCTGCACCAGGCCGTCGATCACCCGCTGATGGGCTTTGACCCGGGTGATGTCACGACCGTCGAACCACACCGACCCCTTCGACAGCGGCCGCAGTCCGGAGATCGCCCGCATCAACGTCGTCTTGCCGGCACCGTTGCAGCCCAGGAGGGTGACCAGTTCCCCCGCGTTGACGGTGAGCGAAACACCATGCAGGGCCTCGATCCTGCCGTAATGCACGACTGCGTCGCGCACCTCCAGCAATGCCGTCGGAGTGTCAGAGCTGGTCATCGGGCACTCCGAGGTAGGCGGCGATCACGGCAGGGTCCTTCCGGATCTGGTCGGGGGCACCGTCGGCGATCTTGCGGCCGAACTCCAGGACGACGATCCGCTCGGTCACGCCCATCACCACCCGCATATCGTGTTCGATCAGCAGGATGGTGTAGCCGTCACCCCGGATGGCCTGGATCAACTCGATGAGTGCGGCCTTCTCGCTCGGGTTGAACCCGGCCGCGGGCTCGTCGAGGCAGAGCAGCTTGGGTTCGGTGGCCAGTGCCCGGGCGATCTCCAGACGGCGCTGATCCCCGTACGACAGGTTTTTGGCCTTCTCGTTCCCGCGGTGGGCGATGCCGACGAACTCCAGCAACGCGGCGGCTTTCTCAATGGCCAGGCGTTCCTCGCGGTGATGCCGCGGGCTGCGAATGAGCGCGCCGGGCACCGACGTGCGGTGGCGGGCGTCAGTGCCGACGACGACGTTCTCCAGCGCCGTCATCTCCCCCCATAGCCGGATGTTCTGGAACGTGCGGGCGATCCCGAGCCGGGTGATCTGATGCCGTTTGCGCCGACCGATCAGTTCACCGTCGAACACGACCGTTCCCGACGTGGGCCGGTAGACCCCGGTGAGGGCATTGAAACAGGTGGTCTTTCCGGCGCCGTTCGGGCCGATGAGTCCGAGGATCTCGCCGCGGCGGATTGAGAAGCTGACCGAGTCCAGCGCCGTCAGTCCGCCGAACCGGACGGTCAGGTCCTGCGCCGCCAAGAGGGTTTCGCCTGCGGCCACGCCGATGTCGCGGTTCAGGGCTGCCATATCCTCGCCCGCCGGAGAGCCGGTCACGGGACGGCCTTGCCGTCATCGGTGCGGGCGAGCAGCTGCCTTGCCGCCTTGCCGTAGGTCAGCAGCTGTTGCCGAACGGGGAACAGGCCCTGTGGGCGGAAGATCATCATGACGACCAGTGCCACGCCGAAGAACAAGTACTTCAGGTCGCCGAGGTTGATTCCCCACACCTCCACCCCGAGGAGCCGGTTGGGCAGGTAGACGATGATGAACGCACCGAAAACCACACCCAGCTTGTTGCCCTGCCCGCCCAGCACCACCGCGCACAGGAACAGCATGGAGTTGATGATGTTGAACGTCGGCGGTGCGACGTACTGCACCTGCCCGGCGTACAGCGCCCCGGACAGTCCGCCGATGGCCGCACCGATCACGAAGGCCCACAGCTTGAAGCGAAAGGCGTTGACGCCCATGACCTCGGCGGCGTCCTCGTCTTCGCGGATGGCGACCCAGGCCCGGCCGACACGGCTGCGTTCGAGGTTGCCGACCAGCAGCAGGATGGCCACGATGAGGATGAGACCCAACCAGAACCACCAGGTCCCGTAGTTCGCGGTGCCGGTGGAGTTGCCGCTGGAGAAGACCCCATGGGGCAGTTCCTCCGATGCGCCGACGTGGGGGTAGGCGACCTCGTTGAGGCCGCGTGGCCCGTTGGTGACGCCGGAGAGGTTATCGGCCAGCAGTCGGATGATCTCGCCGAAGCCCAGGGTCACGATGGCCAGATAGTCCCCGCGCAATCGGAGCGTGGGGGTGCCCAGGATGAGTCCGGCCACAGCGGTGACCGCCATCGCGATCGGCACACACGCCAGCCACGCCCAGTCCTCGTGCATCCAGCCATCCGCACCGACCTGGTTCCACGGACTGTCCGGGCTGGTGAGCAGCGCCACGGTGTAGGCGCCGACAGCGTAGAAGCCGACGTAGCCGAGGTCGAGCAGACCGGCCTGGCCGACGACCACATTGAGCCCGATCGCGATGATGGCGACCATCGCGAACTGGGCCATGGTGCCGCCGAAGCTGATCCCGGTGGTGGCAAGGAACGGCGGCGGAAACAGTGGGAGCAGCGCCAAGGCCCCGAACCCCAGAACACCGAATCCCCACTTCTGAACCCGGCTGAGCCCCGACCACCAGCGCCGAACACCGTCGCCCGGCGCCAGCCAACTGTTCCGCGGTGTCGGGGTGGGAGCGGTTCGGTGACTCACGCGCGGGCCTTCCCGAGGCTCTCACCGAGCAGGCCGGTCGGACGGAACAACAGAACCAGAACTAGAACGACGAAGGCGACGACGTCCCGCCACTGGGTGCCGAACACCGCCTGCCCGTAGTTCTCCATCACACCGAGCAGCAGACCGCCGATCAAGGCGCCGCGCAGGTTGCCGATGCCGCCCAGGACCGCGGCGGAAAACGCTTTGATGCCGAGCAGGAACCCACCGGAGTAGATGATGCCCTGCGGCACCCGCAGGGTGTAGAGAAGTGCGGCGGCGCCGGCCAGGAGTCCGCCGATGAGGAAGGTCGTCACGATGATGCGTTCCCGCGACACCCCCATCAGAGTGGCGGTGGTGGGATCCTGGGCGACCGCGCGGATACCGCGGCCGAACTTGGTGCGGTGCACGAAGAGGTAGGTGAGCCGGGCTAGAACCAGTGCCGAACCGACGATCACCAAGGTGATGTTGGTGACCGACGCACCGAACACCTCGAACTGGGTTTTGGGCTGCACCAGGATGATCGGCTGTTGGGCGTTACTGCCGCCGTAGCCGTCGATGATCTTCGGCAGCAGGAAATGCACGAACTCCTGCAGGACGAAAGACATGCCGATCGCGGTGATCAGGAATGTCAGCGGCCGCGCATTGCGGCGTCGGAGCGGCCGGTAGGCGACTGCCTCCAAACCTACTGCGGCCGTGCCGGAGACGACCATCGCGAAAATCATCGCGATACCCAGGTAGAGCACCGTGAGTGCCACCCCGCGGTTGTAGGCGTTGCCGGTGGGCGTGAAGCCCAGGATCATGTCGAGGCAAAAGTACGCGCCGAACATGCCCAGCATGAAGATCTCGGAGTGCGCGAAGTTGATCAGCCGCAGCACCCCGAACACGAGGGTGTAGCCGACGGCGACCAGCGCGTAGATGGCACCCCAGGCCAGCCCGTCGACGGTGAACTGCCAGAAGCCATCCCGCAGGTTGGCCACGTTGAAGTTGATGTCGCCAGCGAGGCAGGCGTACTGGCTTTCCAGACCCGTCAAGCACTCCTGAATCATCGACGGTGCGCTCTCCCGGCGCCGACTCCCCTACTGGACCTTGTAGATCCAGATCAAGGTGGTGGTGAGTTCGCCGGTCTCGGTCCACTGGTACTTGCGGGCGATGCCCTGCCCGTCGTATCCCCTGACGAAGTCCAACAGCGCCTCGCGGGTGACGGCACCGGAGTCGATGCCCTTGGCCAGGATGGTGCCCAGGTCATAACCCTCGGTGCTGTAGGTGCCGGGCGACTGGCCGAACTTCTTGGAGTACTCGTCGGCGAAGTCCTTGGTGGCAGGACCGCAGGGGCAGGACAACAACGCGTCCTTCGCGGAGTTGCCGGCCTGCTTGACGAACTCGGGGTCCTTGGTGCCGTCTGCGCTGACGAACTTGCCGGCGAACTCCGCATCACGAAGCTGCTGCACGAACGGGGCAGCCTCGGAGTAATAACCGCTGTAGAACACCGAATCAGGTGACTGCGCCTTGATCTGCGTCACCGCGGCGGAGAAGTCCTTGTCACCCTTCTTGACCGAGATGTTGCAGGCCGAGTCGGCTACCTCTCCGAGGGTTTCGCGGACCGCCTTTGCCAGGCCGGTGCCGTAGTCGGTGCTGTCGTCGACGACGCAGATCTTCTTGTCGCCGACAGTGTTCTTCAGGTAGTTGGCGAGCGACGGACCCTGCACCCCGTCGTTGGCCAGGCCGCGGAAGAAGGTCTTCCAGCCCTGATCGGAGAGGGAGACGTTGGTGGCCGACGCGGTGGCGGCCACCAGACCGGCCTGGTCGAACACCCCGCCGGTGGCCTTGGTCTCACCGGAGAACGCCGGCCCGACCAATCCGATGATGGAGGCGTCGTCGACGATCTGCGGGGCGATCGCGGTCGCCTTCTGCGGATCGCCCTCCGTGTCGAAGGTCTTCAGGTCGATCTGGCAACCGGGGTTGGCGGCATTGTGCTTGTCCAGCGCCATCTGGACGCCGTTCTTGATGTTGATGCCCAGTGCGGCGTCCGGCCCGTTGAGGGCACCGGCCATCGCGATCGTCACCGGAGCGCAGGTGGCCTTGCCGTCGCCGGCCGGGTCGGCGGGCACGGTGCCGGACTCGGCCTGCACGGCCGCGCCGTTCTGGTCGATCTGTACCTGCTCGACGATCGAGAGGTTCACCGGTGCGGTGTCGGTCTGGGATGAGGTGGATCCCTTCGACTCCTTCTCGGGCGCGGTTTGGCTGCATCCGGCAACACCGAGGAGCATGAGCGCGGTCGAGCCCAACGCGATTGCATGACGTGTCGTCCGAGCGCGCACGTTTTACCTCCGGGTAAATTTTTCGCGGAGTGCTCAGGCATCCTGAGACTCCGGGGTTCGCAGTAGAAGATAGCCAACTCACGGCCGAATCGCTCGTTGCCCCCACCGACGCGGGCGCCGTCAGCCCTGCTTTTCGTCCCCTTCGAGGCTTTCCAGAACGACCTCGGCGACCCGCTTCATGGTCGTCCGCCGGTCCATCGCGGCCCGCTGCATCCACGTGAACGCCTCGGGCTCGGTCATGGCGTGACGAGTCTGCAGGATTCCCTTGGCGCGTTCGATGAGCTTGCGGGTTGCGAGTCGTTCACCCAGGTCGGCGACTTCCCGCTCGAGTTCCGTCACCTCCGCGAACCGGCTGACCGCCAATTCGATCGCCGGAACCAGGTCGCTCGACGAGAACGGCTTGACCAGGTATGCCATCGCCCCGGCATCCCGCGCCCGTTCCACCAGGTCGCGCTGGCTGAACGCGGTCAGCACGACGATCGGCGCGATCCGCTTGGCGGCGATCTCCGCTGCGGCGTCGATTCCGTCGCGTCGCGGCATCTTGACGTCCATGATCACCAGGTCGGGGCGCAGGTTTTCGGCAAGGTCGACGGCCTCTTGCCCGTCGCCGGCCTCCCCGACCACGTCGTAGCCTTCCTCGCGGAGCATCTCGGCAAGGTCGAGTCTGATCAGCGCCTCGTCCTCGGCGATCAAGACACGCCGGGGCACCGGCACGGGTTCGTCGGTGCTGGAACCGGTCATAGCGCCATTGTGTCGCGGTCGTGCTGGCCGGGCGAGCGGGGGCACCCGGACCCCTCGGCGTCCGGCCGTCCACTATCGTGTAGTGGCTGTACCGCCCTCGTATCCCAACTGGCAGAGGAAACGGATTCAAAACCCGTGCAGTGTGAGTTCGAATCTCACCGAGGGCACCAGTAGGTTTCATCCCAATTTTTCCAGACCGTGGCGATCTGGGATCACGTGGCAACGTTTGTCCGTGTTAATGGCTGATGGATAGCCATCAATATCGCGAACACTCAAACCGATGCCCGATTCTGTACTAATTTCAAATATCGAATTCGTTTTTTCAATTCGCCAACGCGACAGGGGAAGGCAATGGAACGAATGGGGATGCGAGGTCTGGCGGCTGGTTTAGGCGGCCTGGCCATTGTGTCGATGGGCTTGGTGTCGATGGGCTTGGTGTCGCTCGGTGCGACCGGGAGTACGGCCGAGATGTCGCACGAATCCGGGGGCCCGACGTTCAAGAACGCCCCCGTGACAACGACCACGATGCCGATGGTCGGCGACGACAACGACGGCCCGCCTCGTGGTACGCCACCCGGTGGCCCCGGTGGCCCCGGTGGCCCGGGCGGACCCGGCGGACCGGGCGGACCGGGCGGCGGCGGACCCGGTGGCCCGCCTAAGTAGCGCACCCGCGGCGATGTGACCGCCGTTCCTTCAGTCGTTCCCGCTGGACACCGGTATTCTTCACAGGTGGATGCTGCAGGCTCGGGCGAAGCCCGTGTCCCTTCGGGCAAGACTTTCCGGCTGATGGATTGCGAACGCCTGCAGCGACGACCCCCAGCCCGCAATCAGCACTGGGCCGACGTCGTCAGCCGGCCCCAACGGGTGCTCACTTTCTCGACCTGGGTCGCCGCAATAATCACTGCGGCGCTGGGAGTTCTCCAGACGATCACCGGGTCGGGTGTCCTCTACATCGGTCTGATCAATCTCTGCATCGCCGCGATCTTTCTGGCGATCCCCCTGCTGATCAGGTTCAGCAATCTGATCGCCGCACTGGTATTCGTCGCCGTGTCCTACACGTCGCTCACCTTCGTCGGCACCCAGATCGGTACCGATTCCGGAGTGCAGTTCTACTATCTGGTGTCTGCATCGCTGGCCGTGCTCGTCGTCGGACTTGATCACCTGGTGCTAGCCGGGGCGGTGGTGAGCGTGGGCGCAGCGTTGACAGTGTTTCTGCAGTTCACCGTCCCGCCCGACACCGGCATTCAGCCGCGCTGGGCGCTCTACACCAGCTTCGTCTTCGCCACCGTGGGCGCCTGCATACTGATCTTCGCCACTGTCTGGTATGCCATGCGTGAGGTGGCCCGCGCCGAGCAGGCCATGGATGTGGAGTACGACCGGTCCGAGGCTCTGCTGGCCAACATACTTCCCGCAGAAGTCGCCACCAAGCTCAAAGACCCCGCGCACGGCACGATCGCCGACCGCTACGACGACGCGTCGATCCTGTTCGCCGATATCGCCGGATTCACCGAGCGGGCCAGCGAGATTCCGCCCACCGAACTGGTCCGGTTCCTCGACCGCCTTTACACCACCTTCGACCGACTGGTGGACCGGCACGGACTGGAGAAGATCAAGACCACCGGCGACTCCTACATGGTGGTCAGCGGGGTGCCCACCCCGCGACCCGACCATGTCGAAGCCATCGCCGCACTCGCCCTGGACATGTCCCGGGCGGTGGCTGATCTTCGGGATCCGAAGGGCAACCCGGTTCCGCTGCGGATGGGGATCGCGGCAGGTCCGGTGGTGGCCGGCGTGGTGGGCGCGCGACGGTTCTTCTACGACGTGTGGGGTGACGCGGTCAACGTCGCCTCCCGGATGGAGTCCACCGACCCCGAGGGCCGAATTCAGGTGCCGCACGACGTGTACGAACGGTTACGGCACGTGTTCGACCTCGAGGAGCGTGGCCAGGTGGCGATCAAGGGCAAAGGTCTGATGCACACCTGGTATCTGGTCGCCCGCAAACCACCCGTCGCCACCCAGTCGGACGACGCTGCCGCTATCCGGGAAGCCCTCCACGCACCGCACTGAACCGGTCCAGCCTCACACCGCGTCCACGGTCTGCGCGGCCATCGGCTTCGGCCAGGGTTGCGGAACGGGCCGCGGCCGGACGTTCTGCGGCCACCAGAACCAGCGCCCGAGCAGTGCGGCGATGGCCGGGGTCATGAAGGCCCGGATCACCAAGGTGTCGAACAGCAGCCCCATTCCGATCGTGGTGCCCACCTGAGCCAGCACCTTCAGATCGCTGATCGCGAACGACATCATGGTGAAGGCGAACACCAGACCGGCCGAGGTCACCACCGACCCGCTACCGCCCATCGCCCGGTTGATCCCAGTGTTGAGCCCGGCGGGTTTCTCCTCCTTGAGGCGTGCGACGAGGAGCAGGCTGTAGGCGGCGCCGACCGCCAGCAGGATGATGACCGCCATCGCCATCACCATCCAGTGCAGCTCAACACCAAGGATGTGCTGCCAGATCAGCACCGACAACCCGAATGACGCGCCCAGCGAGAGCAGGACCGTGCCGACGATGACCGCGGACGCGACCACACTTCGAGTGATGATCAGCATGATGGCGAATATCAAAGCCAGCGCGGCGATTCCGGCGATCAGCAGATCATAGGCGTTGCCCTCGGAAAGGTCCTTGAACATTGACGCGGTGCCGCCGAGGTAGATCGTGGAACCCTCCAGTGGGGTGCCCTTGATGGCCTCCTTGGCGGCCATCTTGATCGCGTCGATGCGCTCGATGCCGTCGGCGGACATCGGGTCGCCCTCGTGGGAGATGATGAACCGAACCGCGTGGCCATTGGGTGAAATGAACTGCTCCATGCCCCGCTTGAAATCGGGGTTGTCGAATACTTCCGGCGGCAGATAGAACGAGTCGTCATTGCGGGAGGCGTCGAAAGCCTCGCCCATCGCCGAAGAGTCCTGCTGCATGGCCGCCATCTGTTCCTGCATCCCCTTCTGGGTGGAATACATGCCCAGGACCATGGCCTTCATGTTCTTCATGGTCGCCACCATCTCCGGCATCATCGCCACCATCTGGGGCATCAGGGAGTCCATGCGCTCCATCAGCGGCAGCAGGGTCTGGATGGAGTCGGTCATGGTGTCGATGCCGTCGATACTGTCGAACACCGACCGCATGGCCGTGCAGACCGGGATGTCGTAGCAGTGCGGTTCCCAATAGAAGTAGTTGCGGATCGGCCGGAAGAAATCGTCGAAGTTGGCGATGTTGTCGCGTAGATCCTGGATGTCGCCGACCATGCCCCGCATCTGCAGAACCATGTTGTGGGTGACGTCGGACATCTGCTGGGTGAGGTTCTGCATCCGCTCCATCTGATCGATGGTGGTCTGCATGTCGGCGGCCTGTTGGAGCATCTTGGCCGTCAGATCCTCGTTGTACTTCTGGGTCAGCTTTTGGGTTGTGCCCTGCATGCTCATCAGGAACGGGATCGAGGTGTGCTCGATCGGGGTGCCCTCCGGCCGGGTGATGGCCTGGACCCGGGAGATACCCTCGACGGCGAAGATAGCCTTCGCGATCTTGTTGATGACCAGGAAGTCCGCCGAGTTGCGCAGGTCATGGTCACTCTCGACCATCAGCACTTCCGGGTTCATCCGGGCCTGCGAGAAGTGCCGGTCCGCCGCGGCGTATCCCTCGTTGGCCGAGGTGTCGGGAGGTTGGTAATTGCGGTCGTTGTAGTTCGTGCGATAGCCGGGCAAGGTCAGCAGGCCAACCAGGGCCAGCGCCACCGTCCCGACCAGAATCGGGCCGGGCCACCGGACGATGGCCGCCCCGATCTTGCGCCAGCCGCGTACCCGCATCGTTCGCTTGGGCTCGAGCAGTCCGAAACGCGTGGCCACCGACACAATTGCGCTGCCGACGGTAAGCGCCGCGATCACCACGACGGTCATGCCGATCGCCAGCGGGACACCGAGTGTCTGGAAGTAGGGCAGTCGGGTGAAGCTCAGACAGAACGTTGCCCCGGCGATCGTGAATCCGGACCCCAGCACGACGTGTGCCGTGCCGTGAAACATCGTGTAGTAGGCGGATTCCCGGTCCTCGCCGGCCCCGCGCGCCTCCTGATAGCGCCCGATCAGGAAGATCGCGTAGTCGGTTGCGGCCGCTATCGCCAGCATCACCAGCAAGCTGGTCGCGAATGTCGACAGGCCGATGACCTGGTGATACCCCAGGAACGCGACCACACCGCGGGCCGCGCTCAGTGACAACACCACCATGGACAGCACCAGCAGCACCGTGACGATGGACCTGTAGAACCACAGCAGCATCGAAATGATGACGACGAAGGTCACCATCTCGGTCACCCGCAGGCTCTTGTCGCCGGTCGCCTGTTGGTCGGCGACCATGGCGGCGGCTCCGGTGACGTAGACCTTGACACCCTCGGGGGGTGTCAGTTTGTCGATGATCGCCTTGACCGCCGCGACCGACTCGTTGGCCAGCAGTTCGCCCTGGTTGCCGGCGAGCTTGATCTGAACGTAGACGGCCTTGCCGTCATTGCTCTGAGCACCCGCTGCAGTCAGCGGATCGCCCCAGAAGTCCTGGACGGACTCGACATGCTTGGTGTCGGCCTCAAACTTGGCGATCATCTCGCCGTAGAACGCGCGCGCAGCCTCGTCGAGTGGTTCCTGGCCCTCCAGCACGATCATCGCCGAACTGTCGGAATTGCCCTCCTCGAAGACCTTGCCGATGCGCTTCATCGCGATCATCGACGGCGCGGCCTCGGGGCTCATCGATACCGCTTGGGTCCGCCCGACCACTTCAAGCTGCGGCACCGTGACATTGAGCACGGCGATCAGCGCGATCCAGGCCAGGATGATCGGGACGGCGAAGGTCCGGATCATCCGTGACACGAAAGTCCGGTTGGCTGGATGAAGCGGGGGTCCGGCGGACGGCTCCGTCGTCGTCGGGGCGCTCATGCGGACTTCACGAAGCAGTAGGTCAACGCGTTCATTCCGGTTGCCGTTCTTTCGTCCTTGACCTCGCCGTCAACGAGGATGCGGCAGGTGATCGATGTTCCGTCGCTCTGGGCCAGAATGTTGGGTGCCGCAGACGGGGCGGTGGTCTCCAGGGTGAGCGACCATGGGATCGCCGCGGCGTCGACACGTTGCGGCTTGGCGTCCAGATCCAGGTAATTGATGTTCGCCGCACTGCCCGAGCCGAACACCTCGTAGCGCACCACCTTCGGGTCGAATGACTCGGGGTCGTCGGCGAAGACCTTCGGCGTCACCAAAGGCCCCTCCGAGCCGAAGAAGCTGCGGATTCGGTGCACGGTAAAGCCGGCGACGACGGTGACCAGCACCAGCACCAGCGGAATCCAAGCCCGTTTGAGGACGCCGATCATTCGATTCCTCCCGAATCGTCAGGTCCGGAGCCGTCGCCGAACCGGTCGAGCGCGTCGATGAGGACCGTATGCATGAACGAGGACAGGGTCCGCATCTCCTCAAGTCGGCGGGTGTCTTCTGAGGGCGATCCATGCATCGCACGCAGGCCCGTCTCCGCCATCGCCGTCAGGTCGGCCATGGTTCGGATCCGTTGGCGTTCCCCCGCCGCGAATGCATGGGGGCGCAGCCGATAGTAGGTGCGCCGATCCCCCGCAACCCCAACCCGCTCGATATATCCGAACTGGATCAACATGCGCGCGTTGGTGCTGATCCCGCCACTGCTGGCGTCAAGGGCCGACGCGAGTTCCTCCGAGGACTGCCGTTCGGGCCGGCAGACGAGCAGCCACCCGAGCAGGCGCCCGGAGAGTCGGGTCAGCCCGTTGGACTCGAAGTACCCGCCCATCTGTTCGACGAAGTCCATGATCTGCGGACTGGGTCGCCGAGCAGCGGTCTTGCTCACGGGTTTCACCGTAGACTGAAACCACCGAAACCACCGAAGTCGAGTCCGCAAAAGTGACGTGACAAGCGCCACACCCGCCAGGCGGTCCTGAGATTCAGCGCCCCGGGCCGGCCCCGGAGCAGGGCCCCCAACCCAGCGTCGACTACATCACCTTCGACAGAAAGGATTTCGTGCGTTCATGCTGGGGGTTGGCCAGCACATCGCGGGGCGGACCGCTCTCGACGACCACACCCCCGTCCATGAACACCAGCTGATCGGCCACCTCGCGGGCGAAGCCCATCTCGTGGGTCACCACGATCATGGTCATGCCGTCGGCGGCAAGCCTCTTCATCACCGCCAGCACCTCCCCGACCAATTCCGGATCCAGCGCCGAGGTCGGTTCGTCGAAGAGCATCAGTTTGGGGTCCATCGCCAGCGCGCGGGCGATGGCGACCCGCTGCTGCTGGCCGCCGGAGAGCTGCGCCGGGTAGGCGGCAGCCTTGTCGGACAGGCCAACCTGGTTCAGCAAGTCGCGGGCGCGCTGTTCGGCGGCGGCCTTCTTGATGCCCTTGACGTGCACCGGTGCCTCGACGATGTTGTCCAGCACCGTGCGGTGCGGGAAGAGGTTGAAGTTCTGGAACACCATGCCGATGTCACGCCGTTGCCTGGCCGCCTCACGTGCTGACATCTCGTGCAGCCTGCCCCGGCTCTCGCGGTAGCCGACGAGTTCCCCGTCGACGTAAAGCCTTCCGGCAGAGATGGTTTCCAGATGGTTGATACATCGCAAAAATGTTGACTTGCCGGACCCGGACGGCCCGACGAGAACCAGCACGTCGCCCTGCTCGACAGCCAGCGACACGCCCTTGAGCACCTGGAGAGCGCCGAAACTCTTACAAACCTGCTCAGCCTGCACCATGACCGTCATACGCGACCCGCCTCGGTCTGGGCCTTCGCCAGCGCCAGCAGTTGTTTGGCGGTCAACTTTCGGGAGATGCCTCGGGAGAAGTACCTCTCCAGATAGTGCTGCCCCACCATCAGAATGCTGGTCACCACCAGGTACCAGGTTGCCGCCACCAGCAACAGCGGAACGGGTTCGAAGATCCGCGCGGCGATCTCCCGCGAGGCAATGCTGTACAGATCGTAGGAATAGGGCACCGCAGTGACCAGCGACGTGGTCTTCAACATGCTGATCAGTTCGTTGCCGGTGGGCGGGATGATCACCCTCATCGCCTGCGGCAGCACCGTTCGGCGCATCGTCAGACCCCACGACATACCCAGCGCCGTCGACGCCTCCGTCTGCCCCTCCGGCACGGATGTGATTCCGGCGCGGATGATTTCGGCCATGTAGGCGGCTTCGTTGAGCCCGAGACCGATCACCGCGAGCAGGAACGGGATCGACAGGCTCTGCAGGTTGATGTGGAGCAGCGACGGACCGAAGGGCACCCCGAGCTGGATGTTCTGGTAGATCGTCGGGACCAGCCCCCAGAACACCAGTTGGACGTAGACCGGAGTGCCGCGGAACACCCACAGGAACACCCAGGCCACCCATCGGAACACCGGGTTGGGCGATAGCCGCATCACCGACAGGGCGATGCCCAGCACGACGCCGAGCACCATGGCGTACACGGTCAACTGCAGGGTGTTGAGGACGCCCAGCAGGATCCGTTCGTTGAACAGGTAGTCGAAGTAGGTGGACCACCCGTATGCCTTGTTGGTGGCCGCACCGTAGATGAAGAGCCCGACCAGGGCAACGATGACGACGGCGCTCACCCACCGCCACGGATGCCGCATCGGCACGGCGTCGATGGGCGGCGGCGCCACCGGGCCGCTGGGCGCCGGTGCCGACGAGCCGACGACAGTCACGGGGTTTATCCGGTGCCGCCGTTGATGACCGGTTTGGCGATCATCCCGGCCTCAACTCCCCAGTTGCCGGCGATCTTCTTGTAGTCGCCGGTCTCGATCAGGTGTTGCAGCGCCTTGAGCAGCGACTCGGCCAGCGGCGAACCCTTCTTCACCGGCCAGCCGTAGGGTGCCGCTTCGAAGATCTCCCCCGCCGCCTCGAGTTTGCCGTTGCTCTGCTTGATGGCGTAGGCCGTCACCGGAGAGTCCGCGGACATCGCGTCGACCTGACCCAGGACGACGGCGTTCGTCGCGGCATCCTGGCCGTCGAACCGGACGATCTCGATCGCCGGCTTGCCGGCCTCGGTGCACGTCGCGCTCTTGGCCGGCAGTTCCTCAGTGTCCTGAACCGTGGTCGCCTGGACCGCGACCTTCTTGCCGCAGGCCTCGTTGGGATCGATCGGCGCGCCGGGACGCTGGGCCCACAGCGTGCCGGCGGTGAAGTAGTCGACGAAGTCGACCGACTCTTGCCGCTCCTTGGTGTCGGTGAACGACGACATGCCGACGTTGTAGGTGCCGCCATCGATGGAGGGGATGATCTTGGCGAAGTCCGATTCGCGGTACTCCGGGGTCAACCCGAGCACTCCGGCCACGGCGTTCATCAGATCCACGTCGAAGCCGACGATCTTGCCGTCGGCGTCCTTGAACTCGTTCGGGGCGTACGGAATGTTCACCCCGATGATCAACTTGCCGGAGTTGCGGATGTCCTCGGGCACGCTCGCGGCGATCTCCTCGACCTTGGCGGGCGTGACGGCGACGCTCGATTCCGCGGCACCGGATCTCTTGTCTCCCTCGGGGCTCTTCGAACAACCGGAGAGGCTCAGCGCCGCGGCCACCGCGACAATCGTCACCGAACGCAACCACGTTCTCCGATTCGCCTGTTCTGAAAACACCTCTGTGCCCCACTTTCTGCTGACGTCGGGGCCAAACTTTAGTCGTGTCAAGGTGAAACCACAGCGCAACGGTGCCGTCTACCGGCCGAAGCAGTCAATCGGTCGGGTTGTCGGAACGGTGTGCCAGACTCTGCACATGACTACATCCTCACCCGGATCCACGCCCGGATCTGCACCCGGAAGCCTCGTCGGCCACCTGTGGAAGTCGGTCCTGCTGACCGGCGTCCTGTCGGTGATCCTCGGCGTCATGGTTTTGGCCTGGCCCGACAAGACCATCATCGTCGCGGCGATCTTCTTCGGCGCCTACCTGTTGGTGACCGGCTTCTCCCAGGTGTTCCACGCTTTCACGTTGCACATCTCCGGGGGCGGCAGGGCTCTGCTGTTCATCAGCGGGGCGGCCTCCCTGGTCTTGGCGGTGCTGTGCTTCAGGAGTCTCGGGGATGCGGTGTGGCTGCTGGCGATTTGGGTCGGCATCGGTTTCGTGTTCCGGGGGGTCGCCGAGGCCGCTTCAGCGATCAGCGACCCTTTCACCCCGAGTCGGGGCTGGCAGATTTTCCTCGGCGTCATCACCCTGATCGCCGGCCTCATCGTGCTGGCCTACCCGTTCTCGTCACTGGCCACCCTGACCCTGGTCATCGGCATCTGGCTGATCGTGATCGGCGCGTTCGAGATCGTGGCGTCGTTCGGTATCCGCAAGGCCGGAAACGAGGTCCGCACCGCAGTCGGCGAGGCGCTCGGCGCCCGCTGATTTCCGGTAGTGGTCGGTCAAACCCACGAGACGCGGACCGCGACTGGAAGCAGTCGCGGTTCGCGTCTTGCGGTGGATCGGTCTGGGTACCGTCGCGGTTCGCGGCGGGTACCCGGCGAGTAGCCTTAATCCCTACCGTGACGACACCTACCTGAGGCTGGAGCCATGACTGAGAACTCGGATCCCTCCCTCCAGCCTCCCCAGCAGAGTTCGTATCAGCCGTACGCCTATCCCCCGGGCCCGTACCCGGGCAGCTATCCACCCCCGCCGATGCCCTACGGCGATTACCCAGGCGGGTCGCCGGCACCCAAAAACGGCCTCGGTATCGCTGCACTGGTGGTCGGCATCGTCGGACTGCTGGGTTCGGTCTCCGTGGTCGGCGGTGTCGTTCTGGGCATCGCGGCCGTCATCATGGGACTTGTGGCCCGGGGCCGCGCGAAACGCGGTGAGGCTACCAATGGCGGTGTGTCACTGGCCGGCGTCATCATCGGGGTGGTCGCCATCATCGCCGGATTGGTGTTCGTGGCGTTCTGGGTGGGCCTGTTCAACGAAGTGGGCGCCGGCGACTATTTAGACTGCCTTCAGCAAGCCGGCCAGGATCGCACCATGGTTCAGGACTGCTCGGACCGCTTCCGTGAGTCGGTGGAGAACAAGTTCCCCGTCACGCCCACGCCGTAGCCGACCTAGCGGACGACCCCCGGAAAGTGCTTGACGATCCCCTCTTGGGCGACCGTCGCCACCACCTGGCCGGTCCGGTTGAAGAAGTGCCCCATTCCCAGTCCGCGGGACTCCGCGGCCACCGGTGATCTGGTGGAATACAGCACCCAGTCGGAGAAGTCGACGGGCCGGTGAAACCACACCGAGTGGTTGATGGTGACGGCGAAGATGCGGTCCCAGCCCCACGACAGGCCATGGGTGGTGATGATCGAATCCAGGACGGTGGTGTCCGAGGAGTAGATCATCGCGGCGTGGTGGACAACCGGGTCGTCGGGCAGCTCACCGCGCGCCGTCATCCACACCTGGTTGCGGGCCAACTGCTCGCCCTTCTCGCGCATCACCCAGGCCGGGTCGTTGGCGTAGCGCCATTCGATCGGGCGCATCGCCTCCACGAACAGCGGAACCACCTTCTCGTAGCCGACCAGCAGGGTGTCGATGGACGGCAGCCCATGGGGTTCCGGAACGTCCGGCATGGCGAAGTTGTGCTCAAGGCCGGTACCTCCGGAAAGGTAGGACACCAGAGCCGTGGCCAGCAAGGTGCCGTCCTGGGTGGCGTCCACCCGCCGGTTGGCGAACCGGCGTTCATCACGGAGGCGCACCACGTTGAACTCGATATCGCGGGCCGGATCCCCACCGGCGATGAAGTGCACTGACAGCGCGCTGGGCGGCAGTGGGTGCGGCAGCGTCCGACTGGCCGCGACGAACGCCTGGGCCATCAGCTGTCCGCCGAAGGTCCGCACCGGATTCTTGCGCGGGTGGCGGCCGACGAACACGTCATTCCCGGCCGGTGAAAGCTCCAGGATGGCCAGGAGCTCGTCGAAATCCGATCTGGCCACGCGTGCGCCCCCCGGGATTAGTGGTCGTCCTCCCCGATGTGGTGGACGTGGATCAAGTTAGTCGAGCCTACTGTGCCCGGGGGTGCCCCAGCGACGATGATCACGAGGTCGCCCCGTTCGTAGCGCCCCAGTTCGAGCAGCGCGTGATCCACCTGCCGGATCATGTCGTCGGTGCTGGACTTTTCCGGCACGATGAACGTCTCGGTGCCCCAGCTCAGCGCCAGCCGGCTGCGCAGGTCCGGTTTGGTGACGAACGCCAGCAACGGCAGCCTGCTGTGCAACCGAGCCAACCGGCGGACGGTGTCACCCGACGAGGTGAACGCGATCAGGGCCTTGGCGTCCAGACGCTCACCGATGTCGCGGGCAGCGTACGAGATCACCCCGCGTTTGCTGCGCGGGACGTGCACCAATGGGACGCCGGTCGAATCCTGCTCCACCCGGGCGATGATCCGCGCCATCGTCCGTACCGACTCGAGCGGAAACTTGCCCACCGACGTCTCGCCCGACAGCATCACCGCGTCCGCGCCGTCGAGCACCGCATTGGCGACGTCGGAGGCCTCTGCTCTGGTCGGCCGGGAGTTGTCGATCATCGACTCCAGCATCTGGGTGGCCACGATCACCGGTTTGGCGTTCTCCCTGGCGATCTCGATCGCCCGCTTCTGCACCAGCGGGACCTCTTCGAGCGGCAGTTCCACACCGAGGTCCCCGCGGGCCACCATGATGGCGTCGAATGCCAGCACGATGGCCTCCAAATCGGCCACCGCCTCGGGCTTCTCCAGTTTGGCGATCACCGGGACGTGCCGACCGATCCGGTCCATCACCGCGTGGACCAGGTCGACGTCGGCCGCCGAGCGCACGAACGACAACGCCACCATGTCGACGCCGAGATTCAGGGCGAATTCCAGGTCGGCGATGTCCTTCTCAGACAGTGCCGGAACCGAGACCTTCATCCCCGGCATGGATAGACCCTTGTTATTGCTGACCGGTCCGCCCTCGGTCACCGTGCACACCACGTCGTTTCCGTCGACCGTGTCGACGACCAGAGCGACCTTGCCGTCGTCAAT
Source organism: Actinomycetota bacterium (assembly GCA_030836785.1). Classification (GTDB taxonomy): domain Bacteria; phylum Actinomycetota; class Actinomycetes; order Mycobacteriales; family Mycobacteriaceae; genus Mycobacterium. The sequence goes on along the minus strand of JAUPLT010000336.1, from coordinate 18,585 downwards.
CAGGAGCCGGTCACCCGGCCGGGCGTCGTCGGCCAACTCCTTGTAGGTGGTCGAGACGCGGTCGTGGCTGCCGACGCAGTCCTCGACGGTGATACGCACGGTTTCGCCGTTGGCCCAGCGGGTCCCCGTCTCCGCGAAGCGACCCAGGCGGATCTTGGGACCCTGCAAGTCGGCCAGTACCCCGACCGCACGCCCGGTGACCTCAGAGGCGTGCCGCACCCGCCGGTAGGCGGCAGCATGGTCGGCATGCTCGCCGTGGCTGAAGTTCAACCGGGCCACATCCATCCCGGCATCGACGAGGGCCTTGACCATCTCGTCGGTACCGGTGGCTGGGCCCAGAGTGCAGACGATCTTGCCGCGCCGCGTCACGACGCCTGAGCATAGTCGGCTGTGCCGCCCCGGGCGGGCTAAGAGCCGAGCATCGTGGGAACCAGCGGGAAGCCCGGCATGTTTCGGACAACGGTCCACACCACGGCTGCCACGGAAATGACGATGATGACCGGGACGGTGAAGGCCGGCCGTCGCCGAGAGCGGCGCCACAGCCACCACGCGGCCAGCAGTGGCAGACCTAACAGCAGGAACAGGTTGTCAGCGACCGCCGCCGGAAAGTCGATGTGCAGGACGTCGTGAGTCATCCGCAGGCCCCCGCAGCCAGGGCAGTACCAGCCTGTCAGCAGCCGGAACGGACACGGTGGAAACAGCGAGCCGGGACGGTGCGGGTCGGCCAGGCCGATATAGGCCAGGGCGCCGGCGCCTAACGCGGCGCTGCTGAGCGCGGCGTACCGGCGGCCGCGTGCGGACTCAAGCGCCATCGCGGAGTGGGCGGCCCATCGGGTCGCGGACCTTGTCGGTGAAGATCAGCACCGCATCGACGATCCCCCAGATCACCGGGACGATGAAGCCGAACCCGCAGGTGACGACGCCCAACAGGAAACAGCCGACCAGCTGGGCCACACCGAAGCTGGTCTGGCCCAGGTAAATCCGGCCGATGCCGAGGACTCCCGCCAGTCCGAGAAGCTGAAGCAGCCCCGCGACCAGCTTCGACTTGTCCGAGAGGGGTTCGCCGGTCACAGGATGGCGGCCGTAGGGGGCCATCGGATCCGGATAGAAGCCGGGCGGCGGGTACAGCGGGGGTGGAAACGCCCCGGGTGCCCCGTACTGGCCGGGCGGCGGCGGATAGTACGGCGGCGGGAACGGCGGCTGGTCGGGATGAGCCTCCGAGCCCCCGAGCGGCGGTTCGGTCATGGGATCAGCATGCCAGAGCCACAGTCCGCCACCGTGTCAGTCGCGGCTCTGGACTCCCCACAGCAGTCGGCGCAGCGAGGTGCTGAACTTCGGGGCCTCGGCGTCGGCGCTGGAATCCGCGGGTATATCCGTGTCCGACCCGTCGGAGGTCTGGGCTTCCTTCCCCTCGGGTTCGACGCCCTCGGGTTCGACGGACGGCTCGGGCTCCACTGTTTCCTCGGCCTCGGCCTCGGCCTCGGCCTCAGCCTCAGCCACGTCCGCACCGGCATCAGGCTCCACCCGAGCGGGCGCGCCGGAATCCTCGTCCTCGTGCTCGCCGGCGACCGTCACGGCGGCGATCAGGCCGGTGCTCTTGGCGGCGGCCACCAGCAGATCCTCGGTGAACTCCTCGACAGCCTCCTCGACCGGGGTTTCGATCGGTTCGTGTCCGCGCAGCGTCGCGGGGTCCTCGCGGCCCTTGGGCGCAAGCAGGATGTACACCACCGCCCCGACGAAGACGAAGGTCGCGGTGAAGACGTTGATCCGGATGCCGGCAACGAGGGTGGCGGTGTCGTCGCGCAGCAGTTCCACCCAGAACCGGCCGACACAGTAGGACGCCACGTACAACGCGAACAGCCGACCATGCCCCATCCGGAACTTGCGATCGACCAGGATCAGAACGAAGAAGACTCCGACGTTCCACAGCAACTCGTAGAGAAAGGTCGGATGGACCACGGCGGCGACCTGACCGGTGGACACCCCGTCGAGGGAGTGCACATCCAGCACCCCCGAGGAGTCCCGCCGGTAGAAGATCTCCATCCCCCACGGCACGGTCGTCTCCCGGCCGTAAAGCTCCTGGTTGAAGTAATTGCCCAACCGGCCGATCGCCTGGGCCAACACGATGCCCGGCGCGACCGCGTCCCCGAAGGCCGGTAGCGGAATCCCCCGCCGGCGGCAGGCGATCCAGGCACCGACGCCGCCTAGTGCGACCGCGCCCCAGATTCCCAGGCCGCCCTCCCAGATCCGCAACGCCGCGCTGACCCCGGCACCTCCCGGACCGAAGTAGGTGCGCCAGTCGGTCATGAGGTGGTAGAGCCGTCCACCGATCAGGCCGAACGGCACCGCCCACAGCGCGATGTCGTAAATGACGCCCCGCTCCCCGCCACGGGCGGCCCAGCGCCGGTCGCCGATGACCAGGGCTGCGATGATCCCAGCGATGATGCACAGGGCGTAGGCCCGAATCGGGACCGGCCCGAGGTACCAGACACCCTGCCCGGGGCTCGGGAAGTAGGCAAGAACCGTTGTCGTCACGTGGCAGGCACCTTTTCTCGCACCCCGGCGGCCAGGTTCTCACTGAGGGTCCGTGCAGCGCCGACGCCCTCGGCGAGTGCAGCGACCAGCGCCGATCCGACGATCACGCCGTCGGCGTAACCGGCGATCTCAGCGGCCTGCTCGCGCGAGCGCACGCCGAGACCCACGCCGACCGGGATGTCGGACACCTCCCGCACCCGGCGTACCAGTTCGGGGGCCGAGGACGAGACCACGTCACGCGCTCCCGTCACCCCCATGGTGGATGCCGCGTAGACGAACCCGCGGGAGGCTTCCACCGTGCGGGCCAACCGCTCCGGCGTCGAGGAGGGCGCCACCAGGAAGATCCGGTCGAGATCGTGGTGTTCCGCGGCAGCCAGCCAGTCGTCGGCCTCGTCGGGGATGAGGTCGGGGGTGATCATGCCCAGGCCCCCGGCGGCGGAGAGGTCGCGGGCGAACGCCTCGACCCCGTAGTGCAGCACGGGGTTCCAGTAGGTCATCACCACCGCGTTGCCGCCGGCACCGCTGACCGCTTCGACGGCCCGCAGGGTGTCCCGGACCCGCACCCCGCCCTGCAGTGCAGCCTCGGTCGCGGTCGCGATCACCGGTCCGTCCATCCCGGGATCAGAGTAGGGCACGCCGATCTCGACGATGTCGCAGAAACCACTGAGCGCGACCATCGCCTCGATCGATATCGGAACGTCCGGGTATCCGGTGGGCAGGTAGCCAATCAGGGCCGCGCGTCCGGCGTGGTGACAGTCGGCGAACACCGGCCCCAGCCGACCGGGCGGGCTGTGCTGAAAGGTCATGGGGTGCCCTGTCCCGGGGCGTCCAGCATGCCGAACCACCTGGCCGCGGTCTCGACGTCCTTGTCCCCCCGCCCGGACAGGTTGACCATGATGATCGACTCGGGCCCGAGTTCGCCGGCAAGCGCCACCGCACCGGCGATGGCGTGCGCGGTCTCGATGGCCGGGATGATGCCCTCCAGCCGGCACAGCAGCAGGAAAGCATCCATGGCCTGCGAGTCGGTGACGGGGCGGTACTCGGTCCGGCCGATGTCCTTGAGGAAGGCGTGTTCGGGACCCACCCCGGGATAGTCCAAACCCGCCGAAATGGAATGGGATTCGATCGTCTGGCCGTCGCTGTCCTGCAGCAGATAGGAATACGAGCCCTGGAATGCTCCGGGCGAACCACCGGTGAAGGTCGCCGCATGCCGGCCGGTTTCGACCCCCTCGCCGGCGGCTTCGAATCCGATCAGCCGCACCGCCGGATCGTCAATGAACGCATGGAAGATCCCGATCGCGTTGGACCCGCCGCCGACGCAGGCGGTCACCGCGTCCGGGAGTCGGCCGACCTGCTCCAGAATCTGCGCACGCGCTTCCATACCGATCACGCGTTGAAAGTCGCGAACCATCATCGGGAACGGATGGGGCCCGGCGGCGGTGCCGAAGCAGTAGTAGGTGGCCTCCGCGTTGGTGACCCAGTCTCGGAAGGCCTCGTTGATCGCGTCTTTCAGCGTCTTCGAGCCAGACTGCACCGCAACCACTTCCGCCCCCAGCAGCCGCATCCGGGCCACGTTGAGCGCCTGCCGGGCGGTGTCTACAGCGCCCATATAGATCACGCACTCCAACCCGAGCAGCGCGCACGCGGTCGCCGTTGCCACCCCGTGCTGGCCGGCGCCGGTCTCGGCGATCACCCGGGTCTTGCCCATCTGGCGGGCCAGCAGCGCCTGGCCCAGCACGTTGTTGATCTTGTGCGAGCCGGTGTGATTGAGGTCCTCGCGCTTGAGGAAGATCCGGGCTCCGCCGGCGTGCTTGCTGAGCCGGGACGCCTCGTACAGCGGTGAGGGCCGACCGGCGTAGTGGCTCTGCAGCCGGTCCAGTTCGTCGAGGAAGGTCTGATCGCTGCGGGCCTTCTCGTAGGCGGCGGTGACCTCCTCGATCACCGCCATCAGAGCTTCGGCCACGTAACGCCCGCCGTAGGCACCGAAGTGGCCCCGGGCGTCGGGTTCGTGCCGGGTCGGTTCGGCGATCGCCGCGCTGGCGCGGGGCATGTTGGGCGTGGAGGTATCGGCCATATCAGTCAGCTGAACGTCAGCGCACCGGTTTTGGACACGACGGGTGCGCCCCCGCGGTAACCAGATCGGCCACCGCGCCGCGCGGGTCGCCGCTGGTGACGAGGCCCTCGCCGACCAGCACCGCATCCGCACCGGCACCGGCGTAGGCCAGCAGATCCGCCGGCCCGCGTACACCGGACTCGGCAACCCTGATCGTGTCAGAGGGCAGCCCCGGGGCGATCCGGGCGAAGCAATCCCGGTCCACCGAAAGGGTCTTGAGGTCGCGGGCATTGACGCCGATGACCTTCGCGCCGGCCTGCAGTGCGCGGTCGGCCTCCTCCTCGGTGTGCACCTCGACAAGCGCGGTCATTCCGAGCGACTCGGTGCGGTCAAGCATGGACACCAGAGCCGACTGATCCAGCGCTGCGACGATCAGCAGCAGCATGTCGGCGCCGTGCGCGCGAGCCTCATGAATTTGGTAGGGGCGAACGATGAAGTCCTTGCGCAGCACCGGAATCGTGACGGCCGCCCGCACAGCGTCAAGGTCGTCCAGCGATCCTTTGAACCGACGTTCCTCGGTCAGCACGCTAATCACCCGCGCACCGCCGTTCTGATAGGCGCGGGCAAGTTCGGCGGGGTCTGCGATCGGGGCGAGTTCCCCCCGGGACGGACTGGCCCGCTTCACTTCGGCGATCACAGCGATGCCGGGTGCGCGCAGGGCGGCCAGAACGTTGCGAGGCGGTGGAGCGGCTTCAGCAGCGGCTTTGACCTCGGCGAGGCTCACACGCGCCTCGCGGGCTGCGACGTCGGCCCGGACCCCCTCCAGAATGGAGTCGAGCACTGTTGCCGAATTCATGACGGCTCGCTCCCCTCCTGCGGTCGCTCGCGAACTCGTGGACGTCGGTGAAAGGGTAGCCGCCCGCCCACCGGAGCCCGTCACCGCCCCTCGGTGTCGGTCGGGGTGTCGGTTGGGGTGTCGGTCGGGGTGTCGGTCGGGTCGTCACCGGCGTCGAGGGCATCCCACATCCCCCGCCCCGACATCGCGGCCCGGCCCGCCTCGACGCCACCGTTGCCGTACCGCGCCGCGGCGTCATCCGCTTTGGCTGCGGACCGCATCAGCAGCACCGCGGCGATCAGTGCGACAGCCGCGGCGACGAGGGTGAGCACCGCACCAAGCAGGTAGCGCTGACTGCCAACCAGGTCCACGATGGGGACTTCGGCCAATGCGGCGCCCCTCGGCGCGACATCAGGCATGACCATCAGGCTGATACCCAGATAGCCCAGAGCCAGGCAACCCGCGGCCACCATGACCGCCACCGCCCGCAGCAGCCATCCGCGCACCGCCAGCGCCGCCAGTGCAGCCGCCAAGAGCAGCACCGCTATCGGGATCAGCGCGGTGGACCAGGTGGCGCCATCGATCGTCGAGGTCTGCGGCGGCCCGAGCCCGTCGGAACTTCGCAGCGTCACCCATGTCACTCGGGAGGCGACCCACAATCCGCCGGCGGCGAGCACCAGCAGGAGTTGCCCCAGTCGGATCATGGGGCCGCCAGGGTCTCGGCGGCGGCGACCGCGCTGAGCACCGCCCGCGCCTTGTTGGCGGCCTCGGTGTACTCGTAGGGACCATTCGAGTCCGCCACCACGCCGCCGCCGGCCTGCACGTAGGCCGTTCCATCACGCATCAACGCAGTGCGGATGGCGATCGCGAAGTCGGCGTTGCCGGCGAAATCCAGATATCCCACGACGCCCCCGTACAGACCGCGGCGGGTCATCTCGACCTCCTCGATGAGTTCCATCGCCCGGACCTTCGGAGCTCCGGACAACGTGCCGGCCGGAAAGCACGCGGTGACCGCGTCCAGCGCCGACCGGCCGGGTGCCAGCAGCCCGGTCACCGTGGAAACCAGGTGCATGACGTGGCTGTAACGCTCGATGTGGCTGTAGTCACCGACCCGGACCGTGCCGGGCACACAGACCCGGCCGAGATCGTTGCGACCCAGGTCGACCAGCATCAGGTGCTCGGCGCGCTCCTTCTCGTCGGCCAGCAGTTCCTTCTCGAGCAGCAGGTCCTCTTCTTCGGTGCCACCGCGCCACCGGGTGCCGGCGATCGGATGGGTGGTGGCCCAGCCGTCCTTAACCGTCACCAGGGCCTCGGGGCTCGAACCGACGATCGAGAACGCCGTCTGGCCCGTTTCGTCGGGGATGTGCAGCAGATACATGTACGGGCTGGGATTGGAGACCCGCAGCATCCGGTAGACGTCAAGGGGCTGCGCGGCGGTGTCGATCTCGAAGCGCTGGGACGGCACCACCTGGAAGGCCTCACCGGCTTCGATATCGCCGACCAATTTCTCGACGATCGCCCCGTATTCCGCCATCGTGCGCTGGGAACGGTAGTCCGGGTCCGGCCGGTCGAAGGTCGCCACCGTCGACCCCAGCGGCTGGCTCAGAGCGCGGGCCATCACGTCCAGCCGGGCGATCGCGTCGTCGTAGGCCTCGTCGACGTGCTCGTCGGTGCCATTCCAGTTGACCGCGTTGGCGATCAGGGTGATGGTGCCCTCATGGTGGTCGACCGCGGCGATATCGGTGGCCAGCAGCAGCAACATGTCGGGCAGCTGCAGATCGTCGACGGTTAATTCGGGTAACCGTTCGAGGCGCCGGACGAAGTCGTAGGCGAAGAAGCCCACCAGCCCCCCGGCCAGCGGGGGCATTCCGGCGAGCGGCCCGGTCGACAGCAACGCGATGGTCTCGCGCAGCACGTCCAGGGGTTCGCCGCCGGTCGGAGCGCCGACCGGAGTGGAACCCAGCCAGACCGCGCGGCCGTCGCGAATCGTCAGCGCCGACGGCGACCCGGCGCCGATGAATGACCATCGCGACCAGGACCGGCCGTTCTCCGCGGATTCCAGCAGGAAGGTGCCGGGGCGGTCGGCCGCCAGTTTGCGATATGCCGATAGCGGAGTCTCGCTGTCGGCCAGCACCTTGCGGGTCACCGGAACCACCCGATGCTCGGCGGCCAGCGCACGGAACTCGTCGCGGGTGGTGGTCTGCACGCGATCATCTTCCCAGACCAGATCATCGGATCCGACCGGCGTACCGTGGCGCCATGAAACCTGGTGACCGCGTTCCAGACTTCGAGTTGCCTGACCAGACCGGGACGGTTCGTTCGCTGACCGGACTGCTGGCCGACGGGCCGGTGGTGTTGTTCTTCTACCCCGCCGCGATGACGCCCGGATGCACCAAAGAGGCCTGCCACTTCCGCGATTTGGCCACGGAGTTCGCCGCTGCCGGCGGATCGCGGGTCGGCATCAGCACCGACCCCGTCGACAAACAGGCGAAGTTCTCCGACTCGCAGCGGTTCGACTACCCGTTGCTCTCCGACAGCGACGGACGGGTCGCGGAGATGTTCGGTGTCAAGCGTGGACTCCTCGGTAAGTTCATGCCGGTCAAGCGGACGACGTTCGTCATCGACACAGACGGCACGGTGCTGGAGGTGATCTCCAGCGAGGTCAACATGGACACCCACGCCGACCGGGCACTTGAGGTGCTCAAGGCACGCTGACGACGGGCGTCTCAGCCCTCGGCGGCCAGGAGAACGTCGGCATCGAAGCAGGTGCGGTCACCGGTGTGGCACGCACCGCCGACCTGGTCGACCTCCAGTAACACTGTGTCACCGTCGCAATCCAGACGCACCGAGTGCACATGCTGGGTGTGTCCGGAGGTCGCACCCTTGACCCAGTACTCGCCGCGGGACCGGGAGTAATAGGTCGCCGCGCGGGTGGTCAGGGTGCGGGCCAGTGCCTCGTCATCCATCCAGGCGACCATCAGGACCGCCCCGGTTCCGCGCTCCTGGGCGACCGCGGCGAACAGTCCGTCGGGGTTGCGCTTGAGACGGGCGGCGATCGCGGGGGCGAGTCCACTCATCGGGCGGGTGTTCGATGTGCCCTTTTCGCTGACGCTCATCGGACGGGTGTTCGATGTGTCCTTTTCGCTGACGCTCATCGGACGGGTGTTCGATGTGTCCTTTTCGCTGGCGCTCATCGGACGGGTATCCCCGACGCCGCCATCGCCGCCTTCACATCACCGATCGTCAACTCCCCGAAGTGAAAAACGCTGGCGGCCAGCACCGCGTCAGCCCCGGCCCGCACCGCGGGCGCGAAATGCTCGACCGACCCGGCTCCCCCACTGGCGATCACCGGGACGCTGACCGCAGCCCGCACAGCCCGCAACATCGGCAGGTCGAAGCCGGCCTTGGTGCCGTCGGCGTCCATCGAATTCAACAGGATCTCCCCGACGCCGAGTTCGGCTCCGCGCCTGGCCCACTCGATGGCGTCGATACCGGTCCCCTGCCGTCCGCCGTGGGTGGTGACCTCCCAGCCCGATGGGGTGTGCCGTTCACCGGCCGGCACGGTGCGGGCGTCCACCGACAGCACGATGCACTGCGAGCCGAACTGGCGCGACAAATCGGCCAGAAGTTCCGGCCGGGCGATCGCGGCGGTGTTGACCGACACCTTGTCCGCCCCGGCGCGCAGCAGTGCGTCGACGTCGGCGACCGACCGCACCCCGCCCCCGACGGTCAGCGGGATGAACACCTGTTCGGCGGTGCGGCGCACCACTTCCAGCATGGTGGACCTACCCGACGACGACGCGGTGACGTCCAGGAATGTCAGTTCGTCGGCACCCTGCGCGTCGTACGCGGCGGCGAGTTCGACGGGATCTCCCGCGTCGCGCAGGTTCTCGAAGTTGACGCCTTTGACTACCCGCCCGGCATCGACGTCGAGGCAGGGGATCACCCGCACCGCCACGTCCATCAGCGGTAGTCCTCCGGGGAACCGACACCGGCGACGATGTCCATCACTTCCTCGTAGGCGCCGGGGGCGGCGGCGACCGTGGACCGGGACTGCGGTGTCCACGGTTGTCCGGCGATATCGGTGACGATCCCGCCGGCGGCGCGAACCAGCGCCACTCCGGCGGCGTGGTCCCACACCTTCCCACCGAAACTGACTGCGGCGCCGAGGATTCCGGCTGCGACGAACGCCATGTCGATCCCGGTCGAGCCGTGCATCCGGACCTTCGAGCACACCCGGGTGAACTGCTCGAACATCGCCAACCGATAGCGGCCCGGCAGCCGGCCGCCGGAGTCGATGTTGAAGGTTCCGACGCCGATGATCGAATCCGCCAGCGAAGTGGGGCCCAGGTGCGGCAATTCGACACCGTTGCAGGACACCGTGCCGCCCGCCATCGCGACATATCGCTGGCCGGTGAACGGCATCCAGGTCAGCCCGGCGACCGGTTCGCCGTCGCGCAACAGCGCAAGCAGGATGGCTGCCATCGGCGATCCTGCCGCGTAGTTGAACGTGCCGTCGATCGGGTCGAGAACCCACACCAAAGGAGCGTCGAGGTCGGCGTGCCGGTACTCCTCGCCGTGCACACCGATGCTGGTCAGCGACTTCAGGGCCTCGGCCACGTGGCGTTCGATCGACAGGTCGATCTCGGTGGCGAAGTCGTTGCCCTTCTTGCGGACCGCCGGATCCGCGCGATGGCCCTCGATGAACTGGATCGACACCTCGTCAAGGATGGCTGCCGCCTCCCCGACGAGGGCGTCGAGGCCCGGCATGGTCACCGGCTCACCGCGGCGAGTGCCTCCGGCAGAGTGAACCGTCCCGCATACAGCGCCTTGCCGACGATCGCGCCCTCGACTCCGCTGTCGACCAGCGTGGCGATGGCGCGCAAGTCGTCCAGGCTGGAGACGCCGCCCGAGGCGATCACCGGGGCGTCGGTGCACTCCGCCACGCCCTCGAGAAGGTCGAGATTGGGACCGGTGAGGGTGCCGTCCTTGGTGACGTCGGTGACGACGAACCGCGAACAGCCCTCGCTGTCAAGCCGTTCCAGCACCTGCCAGAGGTCGCCACCGTCGGTCTCCCAACCGCGCCCGCGTAACCGATACTCATTCTCGAGAATCTGGACGTCGAGTCCGACGGCAACCTTCTCGCCGTACTCGGCGATCGCCTGGGCGCACCAGAGCGGGTCTTCGAGTGCGGCGGTGCCGATGTTCACCCGGGCGCAGCCGGTGGCCAGCGCAGCGCGCAGCGATTCGTCGTCGCGGATCCCGCCGGACATCTCGACGTTCACATCCAACTTGCCGACCACCTCTGCCAGCAGTTCCCGGTTGCTTCCGCGCCCGAACGCGGCGTCGAGGTCCACCAGGTGAATCCACTCCGCGCCGTCGCGCTGCCAAGTGAGTGCGGCCTCCAGCGCGGAGCCATACTCCGTTTCGCTGCCGGCCTTGCCCTGAACAAGGCGAACTGCGCGCCCCTCGACCACGTCGACGGCGGGCAACAGAATCAATGTGTTCACAGTCCCTCAACCCAATTCGTGAGCAGCGCCGCGCCGGCGTCGCCGCTCTTCTCCGGATGAAATTGTGTCGCAGCCAGAGCGCCGTCCTCCACGGCCGCCAGGAAACGCGCATGGTGTGTCGCCCAGGTGAGCAGGGCGGCGGGATTGCCCTCCCATTTCTGCGCGGCGTAGGAGTGCACGAAGTAGAACCGGGTGGCGGCGTCGATACCGGCGAACAGCCTGCTGCCCGTTGCCGGTTCGACGACGTTCCAGCCCATGTGCGGGATCACCGGGGCCTCCAGTCGGGTGACCGAACCGGGCCACTGCGCGCACCCGCGGCTCTCGACCCCGAACTCCACCCCGCGGGCGAACAGGATCTGCATGCCGACACATACCCCGAGTACGGGGCGGTTCGCGGCGACCCGGTCGGCGATGATCGCGTCCCCGCCGATGTCGTGCAGGCCCCGCATGCAGGCATCGAATGCCCCCACTCCGGGGACCACCAACCCGTCGGCGTTCAGTGCGGCAGTCCGGTCCGCGGTGACCTCGACGCGAGCACCAACCCGTTCCAGGGCACGCTGCGCCGAGCGTAAGTTGCCTGAGCCGTAGTCCAGGACAACGACGGATCGTTCTGTCACAGAACACCTTTGGTTGACGGCACCCCGGTCACCCGAGGGTCGGGCTCGACCGCCTGACGCAGCGCGCGGGCCACCGCCTTGTACTGCGCCTCAGTGATGTGGTGCGGATCGCGGCCGTACACGGTCCGCACGTGCAGGGCGATACGCGCATTGATCGCCAGCGACTCGAAGACGTGACGGTTGATCACCGTGTGGTACGGCACGCCCGAACCGGCGATGGTGAAGTCCACCAGGTAGTCCGGCTCACCGGTATGCACGAAATAGGGGCGTCCGGACACGTCGACGGCGGCATGCGCCAGGGTCTCGTCCATCGGGATGTACGCATCACCGAACCGCCGGATGCCCTTCTTGTCGCCCAGTGCCTCACCGAGGGCCGTGCCCAGCACGATCGCGGTGTCCTCGACGGTGTGATGTGCCTCGATATCCACGTCACCGCGGGCGGTGACACTCAGGTCGAAGCTGGCGTGGCTGCCCAGTGCGGTCAGCATGTGATCGAAGAACGGGACCCCGGTGTCGACCGAAACCTGACCGGTCCCGTCGAGGTCGAGTTCGACGACGATGTCGGACTCGCGCGTCTTGCGTTCCACCCGCGCTCGGCGTGGGGCGCTGCTGCTCATGATGCTCCTAACGGCGCGGCCAAGTCGGTCCCGGCCAGCCGTCGGCTGGCGTTCAGGAAGGCGTCGTTCTCGGCCGTCAAGCCGATGGTGACGCGAAGAAACCCGGGAATCCCGACATCCCGGATCAAGATGCCGTCCTCAAGATAGTTCCGCCATGCGGCGGGGGCATCGGCGAACTCGCCGAACAGAACGAAGTTCGCGTCGCTGGGGATCACCCGGAACCCCAGATCGGCCAGGGTGACGGAAACCCGTTCACGTTCAGCGACGAGTGCGGCCACCGATGCCAGCGTCTGGTCGGCGTGCCGCAATGCCGCGCGGGCGGCGGCCTGGGTCAGCGCGGAGAGGTGATAGGGCAGACGAACGAGCAGCACCGCGTCGACGACGGCCGGCGCAGCCACCAGGTAGCCCAGCCTGCCGCCGGCGAACGCGAAAGCCTTGCTCATTGTGCGACTGACGATCAGCCGTGCCGGGTATTCGTCGAGGAGCGTGATCGCACTGGGCCGACTGGAAAACTCTCCGTACGCCTCGTCGACGACCAGCACCCCGCCCTTCATCGCGTCCAGCAACCGCCTGAGGTCCGTGATCGAGATGCTCTGTCCGGTCGGGTTATTCGGGCTGGTGACGAACACCACATCGGGCCGCTCGGCACGGATCGCTGTGACGGCGGTGTCCAGGTCAAGGCTGAAATCCTTGGAGCGCGCGGACTCGATCCAGCGGGTCTGGGTGCCGTCGGCGATGATCGGATGCATCGAGTACGACGGCACGAAGCCGATCGCGCTGCGCCCGGGCCCGGCGAAGGCCTGCAGCAACTGCTGCAGGATCTCGTTGGAACCATTTGCCGCCCAGACGTTCTCGTGGGTAATCGGCACCCCGGTGCTGGCGGTGAGGTACGCCGCGAGGTCCGACCGCAGTTCGGTGGCGTCACGGTCGGGATAACGGTGCAGTTCGGCGGCGACGGCCCGCACCGACTCGGCGACGTCCTCGACGAGCCCGCTGCTGGGCGGGTGCGGGTTCTCGTTGGTGTTCAACCGCACCGGGACGGCGATCTGCGGGGCGCCGTAGGGCGACTTGCCGCGCAGGTTGTCCCGCAGTGGCAGATCGGTCAGGCCGACGTCTGCCATTGCCGGCGTGCGCTCGGTCACCGTTCGAACCTCCGGCGCACTGCTTCCCCGTGAGCAGGGAGATCCTCGGCGTTGGCCAGGGTGATCACATGACCGGCGACGTCCTTCAAGGCGGCCTCGGTGTAGTCGATGACGTGGATGCCGCGCAGGAAGGTCTGCACCGACAGACCGCTGGAATGCCGTGCGCAGCCCGCGGTCGGCAGCACATGGTTGGAGCCCGCACAGTAGTCGCCGAGGCTCACCGGTGACCACGGGCCGACGAAGATCGCGCCAGCCGCCCGGACCCGGGCCGCCACCCCGGCCGCGTCGGCCGTCTGAATCTCCAGGTGTTCGGCGGCGTAGGCGTTGACCACCCGCAGTCCGCTGTCGATGTCGTCGACCAGCACCACAGCGGACTGGGATCCGGTCAGCGCGGTTGTCACCCGTTCGCGGTGCACGGTGGTTTCCAGTTGTGCGCGCAATTCGGCGTCGGTGGCGTCGGCCAGGGCGACACTGTCGGTCACCAGGACACTCGCCGCCATCACATCGTGTTCGGCCTGGCTGATCAGGTCCGCGGCGACGTGGACCGGGTCAGCGGTGTGGTCGGCCAGAATAGCGATCTCGGTCGGCCCCGCTTCGGAGTCGATACCCACCTGGGAGCGGCAGATCCGCTTGGCGGCGGTGACGTAGATATTGCCCGGACCGGTGATCATGTCGACCGGCGCGAGTTCGGATCCCCCGTCCGGTGCCCCCGAAGCGGCATCGGTGTCGGTGCCCCCGTAGGCCAGCAGCGCGACGGCCTGCGCACCGCCGACCGCCCACACCTCGGTGACGCCGAGCATCTTCGCCGCGGCGAGGATGGTGGGGTGCGGGAGACCGCCGAACGCGGCCTGCGGCGGGCTGGCGACGACCAGCGACGGCACCCCGGCCGCCTGGGCCGGGACCACGTTCATCACCACGCTGGACGGATAGACGGCAGTGCCGCCGGGCACGTACAGGCCGACCCGCTCCACCGGTACCCAGCGCTCAGTGACAGCGGCGCCGGACGGGAACAGTGTTGTGGTGTCGGTGCGGCGCTGGTCGGCGTGAACGGCCCGGGTGCGGTCGATGGCCACCTCGAGCGCCGCCCGGACGTTCGGGGCGAGACGGCTCAGTGCTGCGTCGAGCTCAGCGGCCGGCACCCGCACAGCAGCGGGCCGGACACCGTCGAAGCGCTCGCCGGCATCGAGGGCGGCAACCGCCCCGCGGTGTGCGACATCGTCGACGATGGGCCGCACCGCCGGCAGGACCGAGTCGACGTCCACTCCGCCCCGGGGCAGCGCGGTGCGCAGTTGGGCGGCCGTCAGCGGACGGCCGCGCAAGTCGATACGGGTCATGGCGAAGCTGGTCATCAGCTCAATTGTCGCCGATCGGTGTACCCGAATGAAAATCATTTGGGACCCGGTGGGTCGGCCCCGGATACTGCGGGCATGCGGTGGGAACTGTGGCTGGCCTTCCTGGGGGCCTCGATCGCGATCAGCGTCTCACCGGGTGCGGGCGCCATCCAGTCGATGGCGACCGGTCTCACCCACGGGCTTCGCCGCGGATCCTGGAGCATCGCCGGACTGCAAGTCGGGCTGATGCTGCAGTTGGCGCTGGTGGCCGTAGGGCTGGGGGCCGCGGTCGCCAAGTCAGTGCTGGCGTTCACCGTGATCAAGTGGCTGGGGGTGCTCTACCTGGTGTACCTCGCCGTACGGCAGTGGCGCACCGCCGTCGGCGACCTCGGTGAGCAGCTGGGGACGGCTGCCGACGGCGGCCGAGTGACGTTGCTCACCAGGGGCTTTCTGGTCAACGTCAGCAACCCCAAGGGGCTGGTCTTCCTGCTGGCGGTGCTGCCCCAGTTCATCGTCACCACCGAAGCGTTGTTGCCGCAGTACCTGATGATTGCGGCCACGATGCTCGCCGTCGACATCGTGGTGATGGCCGGCTACACCGGACTGGCCGCGCGACTGGTGGGGTGGCTGCGCACATCGGCCCAGCAGCGGGCAGTCAACCGCACCATGTCGGCGCTGTTCGCGACTGCCGCGGTGCTGCTCTCGCTGGTGCGTCGCGGCGCACCGGGCGCATGATGAGACCCATGCGTGCGCAGGACCACCCCAATAACGCCCCCGGTGTGCCGATGCGGTTCCCGCCGTGGTTCGAGCGGATCCAGATCCGCTACATCAACCCACTGGCGGTGCCACTGTCGCGGTTCACCCCTGGGGTCACCGTCATCACCCATCGGGGACGGAAGACCGGGCGACGCATGGAGACCCCGGTGTCGGCGTACCGGAAAGGCGACACCGTGGCGATCATGCTGGCGCACGGGAAGACCAACTGGGTCAAGAACGTCCTGGCCGCCGGTGAGGCCGACATCCGCCTGGGCCGCCGCGACGTACACCTGGTCAACCCGCGGATCGTGCCGGCCGGCACCGACGACCCGTCACTGCCCCGGATGGCGCGGATCGCCGCGAAACGCGGTGTCGGGGTGTTCGCCGCCGATGTGGGTTGACGCCGGCATCGAGTGAGGAACCTCGCAGGGACTCTCTCGAACTATGCCTGCGTGAGTCCTCAATCGACGCCCGGCAGGGTCACCTATCCCGTCTGAGTCACATATCCAGCCCGATGTCGAGCACTCGCACCGAATGGGTGAGTGCCCCGACCGCGAGATAGTCCACCCCGGTGCCGGCGTACTGGGCGGCGGTGTCCAAGCTCAGTCCGCCGGACGACTCCAGGCGCACGCCGGGGGCGCGGGTGTCGCGGCGTTGCACCGCGATCTGGGTCTGCCAGACCGGGAAGTTGTCCAGCAGGATCAGTTCCACGCCCTCGGTCAGCACCGCGTCGAACTGCTCGAGGTTGTCGACTTCCACCTCGCACGGCAGATCCGGTGCCGCGGCCCGCACCGCGCGCAGTGCGGCCAGCACCGATCCCGCGGCAGCGACGTGGTTGTCCTTGATCAACGCCGCATCGCCCAGACCCATCCGGTGGTTCACCCCGCCGCCGACACGGACCGCGTACTTCTGCAGGACGCGCAATCCGGGCAGGGTCTTTCGGGTGTCGCGGATCCTCGCCGTGGTGCCCTCGACCGCGTCCACCCACTGCGCGGTGGCGGTGGCGATCCCGGAGAGGTGGCACACCAGGTTCAGCATGGTGCGCTCAGCGGTGAGCAGCCCGCCGGTGGGCGCCTCGAGGCGGAGTAGTACCTGCCCGGGATGCAGGCGGGCCCCGTCCTCGACGCGGTCCAGCACCCGATAGCCATCAGGTCCCAGGACTTCGTCGAGGACCATGAGCGCCACCTCGATGCCCGCGGCGACGCCGCCTTCGCGGGCGGCCATGGCCGCCTCGGACACGGCGGCGGATGGCACGGTCGCCAGGGTGGTCACGTCCGGGCCGTAACGCAGATCCTCATCCAGCCCGCGGCGGATGACGGCCAGCGCCTCGGACCTCTCGTCAGCGGTCAGCTTCATGACAGCGGAGCGGTGAGGGCGGGCTGCGCATGAACCGTGTGGCTGACGGCCTGGGTCGGGTCGCTGCCCGGAAAGTCGCTGCGGTGGTGACACCCGCGGCTCTCGGTGCGGGCCAATGCCGCCGCGGCGACCACCCGCGCGGTGGCCGTCAACGCGGCGTCTTCGAAATCCGCCCGCGATCGGATCACCCCGGCCGGCGCATCCTCGAGGACAGCGGCGAGGTCGCGCAGGCCCTCACCGTCACGGACCACCGACGCCCACCGGGTCATCGCCTGCTGCAGGTCGCCGCGGTCGAGTGACTCATGCTGCGGCTCATGGACTTTCGCCATCATCGAACCCACCGACGTAGCGTGCTCGGCAGCGGTCCGTCCGGCACGGCCACCGACCACCAAGCCCTCCAGCAGACTGTTGGAGGCCAGCCGGTTGGCACCGTGCATCCCGGTACGGGCCACCTCTCCGGCGGCGAAGAGACCGGGCAGTCCGGTGCGGCCGTGCACATCGGTGAGCACGCCCCCGCAGCTGTAGTGCGCACCGGGGACCACCGGGATGGGCTGGCGGGTCGGGTCGATACCGGCCGCGTGGCAGGCCGCCGTGACGGTCGGGAAGCGTCGCTCGAACCGCTCGACGGCGCGCGCGTCGAGGAACACGCACTCGTCGCCCGTCTCGCGCAGCCGAGCTTCGATGGCCGCCGCCACCACGTCGCGCGGCGCGAGATCGCCCATCGGGTGCACTCCCTCGGTGACCGAATCGCCGCGGGCATCGCGAAGCACCGCCCCCTCACCGCGCAACGCCTCAGTGATCAGCGGACGGCGGCCACCGGCACCTCGGTCGAACAGCATGGTCGGGTGGAACTGGATGAACTCGATATCGCTGACCCCGACGCCGGCCCACAGCGCCAGGGCGATCCCGTCACCGGTCGATCCTTCGGGGTTGGTGGTCGCGCTGTAAAGGTGGCCCAACCCGCCGGTGGCGAGGATCACCGACGGCGCGTGCACCACGCCGAGGCCATCGGCGTTGCGCACCAGCACGCCGGTCACCGCCGAGTCGTCGTGCAGGATCTCCAGCGCGACGTGGTTCCGCCGGATGTCCAAGGTGGCGGCGGCCTGGTCGAGCGCACGCTGGACCTCTGCGCCGGTCGCATCGCCGCCGGCGTGGATGATCCGCCGGATGGAATGCCCGCCCTCTCGGGTCAGCGCAAACCGGCCCGGTGCGCTCTCGTCGAACCGGGCACCATCGGCGATCAGGTCGGCCACCGCGTGATACCCGTCGGCGACGATGGAGCGCACCGCGTCGGGGTCGCACAGTCCGGCGCCGGCCGCCAACGTGTCCTGCACATGGGCGTCCACCGTGTCCTCGGTGCGCGGCAGGACGACCGCGATACCGCCCTGGGCGTGGAAGGTCGCCGTCTCGGCGGCCTTGCTCAGGATGACCACCCGACGACCGTCGCGATGCGCGGCCAGTGCGGCCGCGAGTCCGGCGACCCCGGTACCGACGATCACGACGTCAGCGCGCTGCTGCCAGTCCCCTCCGGCGCGGTTCGCGCCGCAGGAGACTCCGCCCGCACGGGCGGCATTGGCAGCCCCGCGGCTCATTCCCCACCGCCGGGTTGGCCGATCTCGATCATCCGCTGCACGCTGGCCCGTGCCCGGGCGGCGGTCCGCGGATCGACCACGATCTCGTCGGCCCCGTCGAGCAGGCAGCGCAACAGCGCCGCCGGGGTGATCATCTTCATGTACCGGCAGGACGCCCGGTCGTTGACGGCCTGAAAATCGACATCCGGTGCGGCCCGGCGCAACTGGTGCAGCATGCCGACCTCGGTAGCCACCAGGACCT
>JAUPLT010000335.1 GCA_030836785.1 Actinomycetota bacterium | reverse complement strand
GGCACCGGAATCGGAGCGTCAAGCTTTTCTCCCGAGTCTTCGCGGCGCTGCAACTCCCAGGTCCGCTCCCAATCGGCACGCTTATCCAACCCCGAAGGCTTATAGCGGTACGCCGCCAGGAACGGCACCGCCTCATCAGCAAGCAACTTCACCAGCGCCGTCCCGGTCGCAGCGTTCGGGTCTCCGGCCCACAACCGCAACACATCACGGAACTCAGCATCGCGGTCAAGAATGTCGGCCAACTGCGCCACCGACCGCGGGGTAGGCCGCCCATCCCGGTCGAACCACAACGCCCGGTCCTCAACCCGATCCAACAGCCAACCCCGCAACGCCGAGTCAACCTGCTTATCCCACGACTCCATCGCCCAACGCCGCTTGTACTCGGGGCGCTCCAGCAGCCGGATGTGCGGATTGGACTCGAGCGCGTCAAGGCGGCGCTGCAGAAGCTCGCGGTAGTCAGTGGGCAGGCGGTCGGGGATGTCGGTGATCGGTGTCGAGCCGTGTCGGTCGAACCAGGCGGTGTGCTCCCCGTCGCGCATCCGGCGCGCCAGCGCGATCTCGAAAACCCTTTCACCGAGGACGATTTCGGGCAGGTCGCCGCGGTAGGTCAGGTTCTCCTCGATCAAGCCATAGATCCGGTAGTACTCCCAGTCCAGCTCCTCCTGCTGGGCGATCATCAATCCGCGTAGCCGGTCGAACTCGGCGCGGGCAGCATCCAGCGCGGCACGGGTCGGGGTCTCGCGGGCGGCCACCGCGGCGGGGGACTGCTGCTGAAGTTGGTGAGCCAGGTCGTCAAGGATGTGTGCGCGGTCCAGGGGAGTGGCGGCGGGCAGCGGGAAGTCCTTAAGCGTGGTGCCGGTGAACTCGTAGAAGTTTTCCCAAACGTCCAGTGTCGTCCTCGCGCCGGTCTGATCAACCGTGCTGCCCTTGTTGTGGCTGTTCTGCTTCAGCCAGAAGCACGCCACCGACGAGTTCAACACCCCCAACAGCCGCAGATGATCCTCCACCGACGCACCCTCGGGCAGCTTGATCACCGGCGACCCTGCGTTGAACACGCCTCCAGTCCGGTCGAGAACAAAATGGTTGTGGGTGGCGACCAAGGGAAAGGCGATCTTCACTGAAGTGCGTAACTTGTTCTCGTACAACTCGCGAAACTGCCACCACTTGAAGTCTGGAATTTGCTCGACCGGAACTCCGAAGCGACGCCGAACCTGGAGCACTCGCTTTACGGGCCAGAGGAATACTTGCTGCTGCATATCAGCCAGAGGAGTCAAGTCGTCCGCGTAGGGCCAGACCACATCGAGTTTCGGATGTACCAAGTAGTCGCGGACTGCTTCGCCGTCCGCCATTGACCTCATGGAGAACTGCAGACGGAGACAAGTTGAGCCGGCTTTCGGAAGCGCGAATGCACTGTCTTCGCCAGTAATCGCGGCAATTCCAATAGCGTCCGCGAACTCAACGAGAGGCTTCGCGGAAGCCTTCCCCAACATCGCCGACACTTCAACCGCCCCGCCGCCTGACAAGCTCCACGGGTGGCTGTTCAGCGCTGTGCGCGGCAGTTCCGCCACGCTCACAAATGCGTTCTCGAATCCGGGCTCGTCCAAATGCTCGGTGATCGAGCACCAGACAAGGCCCTTGGCAGGCTCCTCGGGCCGACCTGGCTCCCCCCGGATTCCGAGGACCGCCCGCACGCTGCCCACCGCAGGCGGTTGATTGCGGCCGACCAGGATCGCTGTCGGGGTGCCGTGGCCGGGGATGTAGGCCCCCGAGGTGTCGATCACCGTCCGCAGATCGACGGTCGGCAGGAACTGCTCGATGAGCTTCGACCCGAATTCCCGTTTCATAAACGAGTTGGAGGTGATCTGCCCGACCCAGCCCGCGGGTCGGGTACCGCCGGCCTGGTGGGCCAGGTGGAAGAACAGTTCCATGAACGGCACGGTGAGCGCGTACTGACGGTGGCACGCCCGGTACAGATGCCGGTACGTCGTGTTGAGTGCGGCGTCCTTCGGCGTGATGTACGGCGGATTTCCGACAACTACGTCGTGCCGCCGGTGCAGAACTTCTTTGAGCGCGGCCGTGTTCTCGGTCGCGTCGGCCCGCACTGTCTGGCCGGGCGCGTACACGCCGTCATCGAGGACCATTTGGCGCGGTGCCCCCCACAGCAGACTGTCGCCCGCCGCCAAGTGCGCGGTGTAGCCGATCTGCTGCTCGATGCTGGTGTCCCCGGCCGCGTGCAGGGCGGCGACCAGAAGTCGGAAGCGGGCGATCGCGACGGCGAAGGGGTTGATGTCGACGCCGTAGACACTGTCGAGGGCTTTGGCGACGAGTTCACGCGCGCCGAGGCCGGGGGCGTGCCGTTGCCAGCGTTCGTGCAGGCGGCCGAAGGCGCCGAGCAGGAAATGCCCTGAGCCGCAGGTGGGGTCGATGACGGTGAAGCCCTCCAGCGGCCGGTCGGCCAATGCGGGTTCCAGGGTCTGGTCGAGGATGAACTCCTCGACGAAGTCCGGGGTTTGCAGCAGGGCGTAGGTCTTCTTGGCGTACTCCGACAGGTCCTGGTAGGCGTCGCCGAGGAAGCGGGTGTCGGCCCCTGCGAACGAGTAGAGCGGTTGGCCGGCGCGGTCCCCGTCGCCTTGCTGCCACCAGAACTCCAGCAGTGCCCGGGCCGCGTCGCCGGACGGGGAGACCAGGTGCAGCGGGGAGAAGTTGTCCACCAGGGCGGCGGTGGGGCTGAACTTGGCGAAATGCTCGATGATCTGGCCGAGCCACTCGCGGTCGGTGTGCTCGGGGTGGGCTTGGAAGTAGGCGCGCCGGGCATCGAGGGCCTGGGTGCGTTGGTCGGCGTCGGCCCCGCCGATCCAGCGCGGCGACACCAGGGCGTTGTCCTCGCAGTAGCGGGCGAACACCGTCAGCAGCACCCAGGCGACCGCGGCCTGGGTGACCCGTTCGTTGCGCCACTGGGTCCACGTCGCCGCGGTGCGCTGCGCGGTGAATGCGGCGGTGTAGTCCGACTCCCAGGCCTGCCACACCCCGGGCTGGCGCAGGGCGTGGTCGTCGCCGTCGACCCGTTCGCGCAGGTCGGCTTCCAGGTCGAGCACCTGGCGGCGCAACGCCGACACCAGATCCGCGGAACTCACGGTCGTCACTGCCATCACCGAACTCCTTTCGTGTCCGCGGTTGCCAGGTCGGGACTTTGTCGCCACACCACGAACTGGCCGGGTGAGCCGAGTTGGATCGGCTTGCGGTCCACCAGTGGGCCGTGCTGGCCGCGCACCTGCGGAAGGATCAGCCACACCGGGCGTCGTCGTGGTGCGGCGAGGTCGGCGAGTCGGGCCACAACGTCGAGGTGTCCGTAGCGGGCCAGTGGCGAGGCCTCGGTGAGGATCAGCGGCGTGTCACCGCCGGGCTCGCCGAACACGTTGCGCTGCAACTCCTCCCACAGCTGCGGCACCACGCGATCCACCACCGCCCGCAGGCCGTGCGCGTCGCGGGTGCCGGCCTCGGCGGCGTCGGCGCCGCGGATCAGGTCCCACGACACACCCTGGCGTTGGGCCAGGTCGCGCATCGCGGCGATCAGGGCGGCGGTGAGGTCGAGGAGTTGACCGTCGTGGACCTCGGCGAGGGCGTGGGCCACCCGCTCGTGCTCGCCGGGGCGATCCGGCGGGATGGGCACCCCGATGGCGAGGAAGCCACGCTCGGCGAGCGAACGGTGCAGCGCCGCAGTGGTGGTGGTGGTGTCCTCGGCGGGGAGACTGTCGCTACGGTGGCCGGCGAACGTCGGCGGGGAGGTGGGCTTGCGGGTGTGCATCGTGGTGGCGCTGGCGGGCCGGCGGTCGGCGAAGCAGTAGGCGTTCTTCTGCGGGTCCCACACCAGACCCAGGCCGGTCTGGGCGATGACCGCGTCCAGGTGGGGGCGCTGGGGAACCCGGTCCAGGTCCGGGAACCGCGCGGCGATGCGACTGCGGACCTGGGAGGGTGACAGCGACTCGGTCTGGGACAGACCGCGCAGGGCGACCTCGGCGGCCGCGGCCGGGGAGATGGCGGTGTTGTGCAACTCCCCGCGCCCGGACACCGCGGCGTGCCGGGAGAT
>JAUPLT010000334.1 GCA_030836785.1 Actinomycetota bacterium | reverse complement strand
GCCGGGTTGCGGTAGTTGGTCCGGCCGTCCCCGAGGATCAGCAGCGAACTGCGCGGGGACAGCACCCCGGGGAACTTCTCGGTAAAGGAGACGAAGGCGTTGCCGTAATCGGAGTGCCCGTCACGGGTGAACACGGCGGCCTCCCGGGTGATGCGCTGGATCACGATCGCCAGGTCGGCGTCGGCGCCGAACATGTGGGTGACCTCGTCGGTGGTGTCGATGAACGCGAAGACCCGGACCCGGGAGAACTGCTGGCGCAACGCATGAACGAGCAGCAGCGTGAAGTGGCTGAATCCGGCCACCGAACCAGACATGTCACACAACACCACCAACTCCGGGCGGGCCGGCCGGGGTTTGCGCAGCACCACGTCGATCGGCACCCCGCCGGTGGACATCGACCTGCGTAGCGTCTTGCGCAGGTCGATCGATCCGGCCCGGGCCCGACGGCGCCGCGCAGCCAGCCGGGCCGCCAGCACCCGGGCCAACGGCGCGACCACGCGCCGCATCTGGCGAAGCTGGTCGCCGGAGGCCCGCAGGAACTCGACGTTCTCGGCCAACTGCGGGATTCCGTACATCTGCACGTGCTCCCGGCCGAGTTGCTCGGCGGAACGGCGCTTCGTCTCGCCCTCGACCATCCGCCGCAGCTGCGCGATCTTCTGGGCGGCAACGGCTTTGGCGACCTGTTGCTGAACGGGTGACGGATCATCACCGTGCGGGGCGAGCAGACCGGCGAGCAAACGGCCCTGCAGCGTGTCCAACTCCATCGCCTTGAGTGCTTGATAGGCCGAGTAGGACGGACCACGACTGGAGGTGTAACGTCCGTGCGCCTCGACGATCGCCGCGATCATCGCCACCAGGCGGTCATCGAGTTCGCCGATGTCGGGGTTCTCAGTGAGCAGGTCCAGGAGCATGCCCCGCATCGCCTCAAGATCCTGAGGGTCCACCCCCGCCGGGTCGCCCGGCGCCGCATCGTCATCGACCGGCATCGTTCGCCCGCCGAGGGCGGCCGGCCACCACAGGTCGAACAGCGCGTCGTAGGTCTGCCGGTGGTCGGCTCTCCGCAGCACAGCGCAGGCCAAGCCTTCCCGGAGTGCCTCCCGGTCGCCCAGTCCCAGCACCGACACCACCTGACCGGCGTCGACGGTCTCCGACGGCCCAACCGAAATACCTTGTGCGCGAAGCGCTTCGACGAAGCCGACCAGGTGCCCAGGCAGGCCGTGCGGAGCCAGTGGCTGCGGAGGGCGCGGACGACGGGCCATGAGACTGCTAGTTCAGCCGCAGTTCGCCGGCGGCGCGCTGCTGATCGGATTGATGTTTGAGCACCACCCCCAGCGTCGCCGCGATGGTGGCGTCATCGATGGTGTCGGCCCCCAGTGCCAGGACGGTGCGGCCCCAGTCGATGGTCTCGGCCACCGACGGGAACTTCTTCAGTTGCATGCCGCGTAGCACCCCGATGATCCGGACCAGTTCCGCGGCAATCCGTTCAGGCAGTTCAGGCACCCGGGACAGCAGAATCCGGCGCTCCAGATCGGGGTCCGGGAAGTCGATGTGCAGGAACAGGCACCGCCGTTTGAGCGCCTCGGACAGTTCGCGGGTGGCGTTGGAGGTCAGCACCACGAACGGGCGCCGGGTGGCGGTGATGGTGCCCAGTTCCGGGATGGTCACCGCGAAGTCACTCAGCACCTCGAGCAACAGGCCCTCGATCTCGATATCGGCCTTGTCGGTCTCGTCGATCAGCAGCACAGTGGGCTCAGTCCGGCGAATGGCGGTCAGCAGCGGCCGGGACAGCAGGAACTCCTCACTGAACACGTCGTCCTTGGTGTGCTCCCAGTCGTGGTCGGCGCCGGTGGCCGACTGGATTCGCAGGATCTGCTTGGCGTGGTTCCACTCGTAGAGCGCGCGGGCCTCGTCAACCCCCTCGTAGCACTGCAGTCGCACCAGTTCCGAGCCGGTGGCCTGGGCGACGGCGCGGGCGAGTTCGGTCTTGCCGACGCCGGCAGGACCCTCCACGAGCAGCGGTTTCCCCAGTCGGTCGGCGAGAAAGACCGCAGTGGCGGTGGCGGTGTCGGGTAGGTAGCCGGTCTCGGTCAGCCGACGGGTGACATCGTCGATGTCGGCGAACAACGGGACCACCGCCCCGGTGGTGGGGGAGGCAGAGGAAGCGGTGGAGTCGGTCAACTCGGGTTCTCCAGTCTCTAGGCCGGCCGGGTGTGACCGTCTCCGTAGACGATCCACTTGGTCGAGGTCAGTTCCGGCAGCCCCATCGGTCCGCGGGCGTGCAACTTCTGGGTGGAGATGCCGATCTCGGCGCCGAACCCGAACTGCTCACCGTCAGTGAACGCGGTCGAGGCGTTCACCATGACCGCGGCCGCGTCGACCCGTTCGGTGAAGCGCTGAGCGGCGGCGAGGTCGGTGGTGACGATGGCCTCGGTGTGCCCGGTTCCGTAGCTGTTGATGTGCTCGATGGCTGCGTCGACGCCGTCGACCACCGCCAGCGCGATGTCCATCGACAGGAACTCGGCCCGCAGTTCCTCTTCGGTGGGGTCCTGGTGCACGGTGACCCCGGCGCCACGCAGGGCACCGACCAGTCGGGGCACCGCGATGCCGGCGACGGCCGCGTCGACCAGCAGGGTCTCGGCGGCGTTGCACACGCTGGGCCGACGGGTCTTGGCGTTGAGCACGATCGCCTCCGCAATGTCGAGATCGGCCGCGGCGTGGACGTAGACATGGCAGTTGCCGACCCCGGTTTCGATGGTCGGCACGGTCGCATCCCGCACCACCGCGTCGATCAGCCCGGCGCCGCCCCGCGGGATCACCACGTCGACCAACCCGCGGGCCTGGATCAGGTGGGTGACGCTGGAGCGGTCGACGCTGGGCAGCAGTTGTACGGCGTCCTCGGGCAGGTCCTCGCCGCACAACGCCCCCCGCAACGCGGTCACCAGTTCGGCGTTGGACCGGGCGGCCGACGAACTGCCACGCAGCAGCACCGCATTGCCGGACTTCAAGGTCAGCCCGAAGGCGTCGACGGTGACATTCGGCCGCCCCTCATAGACGATGCCCACCACCCCCAACGGCACCCTGACCTGCCGGGTCCGAAGTCCGTTGGGCAGCGTGCGGCCGGACAACACCTCCCCGACCGGGTCGGGTAGGCCGGCGACCTGACGCAGGCCCGCGGCGATGCCGTCGATGCGATGGGGGTTCAGCGCCAAACGGTCCAGCATCGCTTCCGGGGTGCCTGCGTCGCGCGCGACGTCGAGGTCAGCGGCGTTGGCTGCCAGGATCTGGTGGGTGTGCCCCAAGACTGCGTCGGCGGCGGCATGCAGGGCACGGTTCTTGACGGCGGTGTTGATCGTCGCCAAGGTGCGAGACGCCGCACGCGCCCGCCGCGCGGAAGTATGCACCGTCTGGCGGATATCTGCATGAAGACCGGCGTCAATACTCACCGGACCAGCGTATCGGTTGCCTCTCAGACGCCGTGTCTGCCCATGACGGCCCCGGCCGTCCCGAGTGCCGATGCCGTTCCCGTCCCCCGGAACAACGCACGCGCGTCTTCGGTGATGGACCGCTGGAACGCCGAGTCCGCCGCGGCGTGCAGGGCCGGCAGCAGTTCCGCGATGACGTCGGCATCCAGCAACACCACAGGGTTTGCGCCGAACTCCGTGAAGCCGTCGAAGTCGAGTCCGAAGAACGGACCCGGAGTGAACGGCCGGCGCCGGAGGTGAGCGGGGACGTTCGTCGCTCCGTCGGTGAACGCGGCGTAGCGGGCGTTGAGCGAACCCCGATCGAGATCGAATGTCGCCGCACCCTGGATACCGCGGGTGACCGGCCGGTCGGCCAACGACAACGGCCCCAGCAGTGCGGGTTCGATCCACCGGGACCACCCGCGCACGTCGGCGGGCGGTTCGGGAACCCGGACCTCGTTGATGTAGCGCAGGCCGACCCGGGTCAGCGCGGGCCGCACATCGAGACCGGTGAGGGTCCGGCAGCCGTCGGCCAGAACATCGCGGACGGCGGCGAAGCCGCGGTAGTCCGTGGTCTCGTACGACAACGAGGTCGGGGTGGCGGTCAGCGCCTCGGTGCCCTCGGCGTTGCGCAGCACCACCCCACGGCGCTGCGCCAGTTGCGGCGCGGCACCCGGACCGGCAGCTACCAGGTTGACCCCGCCCAGCGGTGCGCTGACCGGGAACCGCCGGTCGAAGGCGATCGAGATGGCGTCGAGCGTCTCCTGCTGGCGCACTCGAGGTGCGTCGCTGAATCGGATCTCGCCGGCCACCAGCACCAGTGGTGGTTGGGCGTACGTCTCACGGTCTGAATACATGGTCGGCGAGCCTAGCCCTTGCCTATCCGCGCCTATCCGCGTGGGATGACGAACGGTCCCAGCGTCCCACTATCCGAGCCACTGACCGAGTCCTGAATCGGGATGTTGATGTCGACAGAGGGGAAGACGACCGGCCCGAAAGCGTCACTCAGGGTGGTTTGGATGAGTTGCAGGACCGTCAACGGGGGTTGGACGGAGAGGGTGGGCCACGTGCCGTTCGGGCGGAACAGGGTGACGCTGCCGAAGACGCCGGAGGGTTCGCAGGCAGCAACAGTGAGGCAATAGCCAACCTTCAGCAGGCCATTGACCAACACTGGGATCGAACTGGAGAACTCATCGATGTCGATCTGCCCGGTGGCGGCGGTGATCGGAACATCGACGTCGCCGACGATGTCGTAGAACCAGGGGAACTCGGGGATCGTGATCGGGTAAGTGGGATCAGCCAACACCTGCCACGGCAGCGGGATGTCGATCGGGCCGATACCTGCCTGGCCGGAGACCCCGAGGCCCTTGCCGGGACCGCCGATGACCCCTGAGAGCACCTGGCCGTCGAGGAAACTGATCTGCACCGGACCGGCCGAGATCGGACCCAGCGTGATATCCAGTTCCGCATCACCGGAGGCGCATACACCACTGAAACAAGAAGACAGGGAGGGCGACAGTCCCCCAAGGACATTGAAATTGAACAGCGGCCCCGGCCCGGCCACAATCGGGTCGACATCGATCTGGGTCAACTCAATCGGGGTGCTGGTGATGCTGATCGGAATGTCTACCCCCAGAGCGGCGGTGAAGTCGATGGGGATCTCGGACAATCCGATGTTGAGGCCCAACGGGATCGGGGCGTCGAGGTGAGACTGCAACCGGTCAATGTAGGTGCCGAGGCCGAGGGCATTCTGGAACCAACCCGCCAGAACCGCCCCGGTGTTCGCCACGCCCGACACGAACGCCGGCGTGGTGTCCTCGAAGGTGCTGGTGTTGAAGACGCCCGCGACCGCGGTGCCGATGTTGCCCTTCCCCGATCCCAACGAACCGGTGTTGAACGAGCCCGACAATGCGGATCCGATCAACTGCTCCACCGCGACGTTCCACAAACCGGAGACTCCCGCGCCCGCATTGAAGATCCCCGAACCCGCCCCGCCGCCGGTGTTGAAGAACCCGGAGGAGTTGGAGTCGGTCGCGTTGAAGAGGCCTGGACCTGTCGGCGCCAACGCGATCGCTAGAACAGCCGGACCGATGTTGGCGTCGAAGCTGAACGGGATTGTGGTGTCCGGCCCGCCGATCAGGCCGGTGAACGTGGGGAGCTTGAGCTCCAACTGGTTGACGGTGATATCGCCCACCGGGATGTCCCCGTTGACGACGTCGAGATTGAGGACCGCACTTCCCACAGGTAGAGGGAGCGGCTCATTCTTGTACACCGGCCAGTTCGACGTTTCGATGTTGAATCCCGGAATCGTGAAGCCGTCAAGCGTGAAGTCCCCGAAGGCGGCGGTGATCGGGATGTTGACCGGAATGTCGACGTCGAGGCTGATCGGGATCGCCGGAATCTCCCCGCCGAGAACAAGATTCACCCAGCCGCGGTTGTCGGGGCGCCAGAACAGACCGTTGTTTCCGGTGCCGGTGTTGAAGGCGCCGGTATTGATATTGCCGAGGTTGGCCAGGCCGGTGTTGGCGTCCCCGGGGTTGAACCATCCGGTGTTGCGGTCTCCGGTGTTGCTGTCGCCGGTGTTCACATCGCCGACGTTGCCGTAGCCGGTGTTGTAGCTGCCCGCGTTGTGCCAGCCGGTGTTGAGGCTGCCGGCGTTGGCCAGGCCGAAGTTCGTACTACCGCTGTTGAACCAGCCGGTATTGAGGCTGCCCGAGTTGGCGAAGCCCCAGTTGCCGTTGCCGGAGTTGCCCACCCCCTTGTTGAAGCTGCCGGCGTTGAACAGACCGCTGTTACCGACACCGGAGTTGAACAGGCCGCTGTTACCGGTGCCGGAGTTGAGTCCGCCGAACCCGAACTGGTTATCGCCGGTCAGCCCGATCCCGATGTTGTTGTTGCCGGTGTTGCCGAAGCCGAAGTTGCCGGACCCGGTGTTACCCAGACCGATATTGCCGTCGCCGGCGTTGCCGAACCCGAAGTTATTGCTACCCAGGTTGCCGACCCCGATGTTGGAGTCCCCGGTGTTGCCCGAACCCAGGTTGAAGCTGCCCTGGTTACCCGACCCCAGGTTGACGCTGCCGATGTTGCCGTTCCCGAAGTTCCACTCCCCGAGGTTTCCGTTGCCGAAGTTGAGGGCGCCCAGGTTGCCCGAACCGAGGTTGAAGTCCCCGACGTTGCCGTCGCCGACGTTCACCGACCCGATGTTGCCGATCCCCAGGTTGAACGTCGTCTGGCTGGTGACGTCGTTCCAGAACAGGCCCGCCAGGTTCGCGCCGACATTGGTGATGCCGGACAGATTCGCGGCCTCGTCGGGATCGAGCGAACTGGTGTTGAACCATCCCGTCGTCGCGCCGCCCAGGTTGCCGGCTCCGGAACCGCCGGAGCCGTAGTTCGACCAACCGGATAGACCGGATCCCAGCAACTCGCCGGCCGCGGTATTGAAGAAGCCGGACGCGAGGCCGGTGTTGTAGAGCCCCGATCCACCGCCGGCACCGGAGTTGAAGAATCCCGATGAGGGAGCGGTGGTGCTGTTGAACAGCCCTGGGCCGCCCATCTGGATCAGCGGAATGTAGACGGGGCCGATCGAGCCGTTCACATTGATCGGAATCGAGACATCCGGGCCGCCGATCGTCACCGTCAGCAGCGGATCCGAGGGGTCGATGTAGATATTCGGAATGGTGATGGGCCCGGCGACGTAGTCCGGGGTGAGCACAATCGTCGGGAGGCCGGGAATTCCGGTCAATGCGGAAAGGTCGAGGGGGATTGTCAGGGAGCCCGAGATGGGCGGGATGGTGAGACTTTCCAGGACGAACGGGTCGTCGCCGAGGCTGGCCGTGATCGGGATGTTCAGCGGAATGTCGGCCATGAAGTTGAGCGGGATCTCGTCGATGGTGATGCCGAGGTCGATGTTGAGCTGGCCCTGATCGTCGGCTCGCCAGAACAGTCCGTTGCTGCGATCACCGGAGATGAACGCACCGGTGTTGAGGTCGCCGGTGTTGGCCAGTCCGGTGTTGGCGTCGCCGGGATTGAGCCAGCCGGTGTTGCGATTCCCGACGTTGAAGCCGCCGGAGTTGACGTCACCGACGTTCGCGGTGCCGCTGTTCTCGCTGCCGGCATTCCACGATCCGGTGTTGAAGTTGCCGACGTTGGCGAGGCCGGTGTTGACGTCGCCGACGTTGAGCAGGCCGGTGCTGGTGTCACCGGCGTTGCCGATGCCCCAGTTGTTGGACCCGGAGTTGAACAGACCCTGGTTGCCGGTGCCGGCGTTGAAGAATCCGCTGTTTCCGCTGCCGGAGTTGAACAACCCGGTGTTACCGGTGCCGGAGTTCAGCCCGCCGAACCCGAACTGGTTGTTGCCGGTCAGCCCGATACCGATGTTGCCGTTACCGGTGTTGCCGAACCCGAAGTTGCCCGAACCGGTGTTGCCCAGACCGATGTTTCCGTCACCGGCGTTGCCCAGACCGAAGTTGTTGCTGCCCAGGTTGCTGAACCCGATATTGGCGTCGCCGGCGTTACCCGAACCGATGTTGAAGCTGCCCTCGTTGCCGGAGCCCAGGTTGAAGCTGCCCAGGTTGCCGTTGCCGAAGTTCCAGTCACCGAGGTTGCCACTGCCGAAGTTGACATCGCCGTCGTTGCCCGAACCGAGGTTGTAGTCGCCGAGGTTGCCCGAACCGAAGTTGAGGAACCCTTCGTTGCCCACGCCGAGATTGAAGGTGGACTTGCCGGTGACCTCGTTCCAGAACAGTCCGCCCAACTGCGTGCCCACCATGAAGACGCCCGACAACCAGGCCGGATCCTCGGGGTCCAGTGGGCTGGTGTTGAACCACCCCGAGACCGCGCTGCCGAGGTTGCCCCAGCCCGAACCCTGCGACCCGTTGTTCCAGATCCCGGACAGCGCCCCGGCGCCGACCAGTTGCGCCAAGGCGATGTTGAACAGGCCCGACACCCCGCCTCCGGTGTTGAAGAACCCGGAACCGCCGCCGGCACCGGAGTTCAGGAATCCCGAGGACTGTGCTGTGGTTGAGTTGAAAAAGCCTGGGCCGGTGGGGATTTCGAGCACGGTGACCTGCAGTGGACCGGTCGACCCGGAAGCTGTGACGTCGAGGGTGGTCGGGCCGACGGTGATCGTCAGGTTCCGCGGATCCTCGAAGATGTCCAGCGGGATCTCGTAGACCTCGTCGAGGGTGATCGGCAGGTTCTCGTTGAACTCAAGCCCGGGCACGGTGAAGGCGATGTTGATCGCCGGCAGCCAGTTCTGGTTGTCCTCGGATTCGAAGATCCCGTTGCTGGCGTTGCCCGAGTTGAAGAACCCGGTGTTGAGGTTCCCCGAGTTGCCCAATCCGGTGTTGGCGTCACCGGAGTTCAGCCAGCCGGAGTTGCGGCTTCCGGTGTTGAAGTCTCCGGTGTTGGTGTCGCCGGGGTTGCTGCTGCCGCTGTTGTAACTGCCGACATTGTGGAAGCCGGTGTTGAAGCTGCCCACGTTGCCGATGCCGGAGCTCACGTTGCCGACGTTGAACAGACCGGTGCTGGCGTTGCCGGCGTTACCGATACCCCAGCTGTTCGCCCCGGAGTTGAACAACCCGAAGTTGCCGGTACCGGCGTTGAACAGACCGCTGTTACCGCTGCCGGAGTTGAACAGGCCGGTGTTGCCGGTGCCGGAGTTCAACCCGCCGAAGCCGAACTGATTGTTACCGGTCAGCCCGATCCCGATGTTGTTGTTACCGGTGTTGCCGAACCCGAAGTTGCCCGAGCCCGTGTTGCCCAAGCCGATATTGCCGTCGCCGGCGTTGCCCAGACCGAAGTTGTTGCTGCCGAGGTTGCCGAATCCGATATTGGAGTCACCGGCGTTACCCGAGCCGAAGTTGAAATTGCCGTCGTTACCGGTACCGACGTTGACGGTGCCCCGGTTGCCGTTGCCGAAGTTGAAGTCGCCGACATTGCCGTTGCCGACGTTCCAGCTGCCCACATTGGCCAGGCCCAGGTTCAGCCCGCCGGTCGCCGCCGCGGACGGGGCGGACGTCGTCGCCATCAGCTCATCGGTCGGCTCCACCGTCGCTTCCGGCACGGTCATCGTTTGGATCGCGGCCTCGAACAGTTCCTGCGCGGGAGCCGGGTCGGCGGCCGCGCTGCTGCTGTCCGCGACTGCCTCGGCGGCACCGACCGCCTGAGCGGGCCGGACCGATGCCCGGGGCGCCGGCCCTTCTGCCACTCCCCGGACGATGCCCGGCACCGACGCGGCTGACGGCGCAGATCCGCCGCCCCGCGCCGAACCGGCCGCTGAGGTGTCCCGAGCCTGAGCAGCGCCGCGCTGACCGGCCGCGTCCCGGCTCGGCGACACCGAGGTGTCCGAACCGTCGGCGTCGGCATGCGCCGAGCCCGATCCGGCCACCACCGCCGCGCCCAACCCGACGGTGACGACCCCCGCACCCAACCAGGCGTACGGCTCGACCCGTCGACGCGTCTGCTTCCGATGAGCCCCGGACTTGACCCCTGCACGCTGCTTGCGACCCGCCATGGGCGAGAAGCTAACAGAAACCTAAGCCTCGATCCACCGATCGGCTGGGGGGTGTGGGGTTGAGTCGTCACTGGTTCGGTTTTCGGGTTGTGGGTAGCGGGTAGCTGCTGGTCTGCCCAGCATTTCCTGTTGTTC